>JBGQDL010000048.1:0-22410 GCA_041495865.1 Thermoanaerobaculia bacterium
GTCGTACTGCAGCGCCGTCGCGTACCCGGAGATCGCCTCGCGGTCGTACATCTTCAGGTCGTTCTCGCGCGCCTCGTTGTAGGCCTTCAGGGCCTGCTGGGAGGACGTCGTGACGTCGCGCCGACTCCTGAGGAAGAACGCCGCGGCGGTCCCGGCCGCCGCGAGACCCGTCACCACCAGGGCAAGGGTGAGCGGGCGCAGGGAGCGGCGGAACGCGAACGGCATGGGGCCTCCAGAGGCCGCACGAGCGGCCCCCTGATGATACGCGCCCGCGGCGGGCGGGGTTTTCACTCGATGCGCATGAGCACGAACGTCTGGTCGTCGTACTGCTCGGCGCCCTGGGTGAACTGTCGGATGTCCTCGAGCAGCTCGTCGGCGAGCTCCTCGAGCGGGCGCCGCGCATGGCGCACGAACGAGGCTTTGAGCCTTTCGTCCCCGTACGGTGCCATTTCGGCCGACATCGCCTCGTTCAGGCCGTCCGTGTAGAAGAGGAGAAGGTCGCCTGGCGAAAGGTAAAAAGTGACCGTGTCGTAGGGCACGTCGCGCAGCGCACCCAGAGGGAGGCGGTTTTTCGGAACGGGGATCTCCACCGCCCCGCTCGCCCCGACCCGCACGAGGAGGGGCGTCGGCTGGCCGCCGAAGGCGTACGTGAGGGACAACGCCTTGGGGTCGAGGAGAAAGTACGCGAGCGAGACGAACATCCGCCGCTTGATGTCGTACAGGCGCCGGTTCGACTCGCGGAAGACGACGCCGGGATCGGGGTCGGCCATCGCCCGGGCGTAGACGATTTCCTTGGCGGCGACCATGAGGAGCGAGGCGGGAATCGACTTGCCGGAGACGTCGCCCACGACGAGGCCGAGGCGCCCGCCCGCCCGCACGTCGCCGTCCACCTCGAGGAAGTCGTAGAAATCGCCGCCGACGACGCGCGCGGGCCGGCTCACGCCGAAGAACGACACGCCCGGCACGCGCGGCAGCTCGCGCGGAAAAAGGCTCGTCTGGATCTCGCGCGCGATGTCGAGATCGCGCTCCATCTCGGCCCGGCGCGTGAGCTCCTCGTGGAGGCCCGCGGCCTCGAGCCCGAGCGCGCCCTGGTTCGCGATCGTCAGCAGGTGATCGAGGTCTTCGCGCGAAAGGTCCTCTTCCGAGCGCTTGCGTCCCACCGCGAGGAGCCCGAGCAGCTTGCCGTGCGTCGCGAGCGGCAGGATGACGGTGATGGACCGGCGCTTCGCGGCCGTCAGGAAAGCGCGGGAATCGGCGTCGAGCATCCAGACTTCCAGCTCGCCGAGCCTCAGCGGGGCGCCTTTCTCGAGGACGAGCCGGGGGAGCACCGCTCCCATCGGAAGCGCGGGCAGGCCGGCGCCGCCGGTCGCGCCGTCGGTGAAAACGCCGTCCTCGCCGCGCGGCAGGAGGAGATCCAGGCTCTCGAGGCGCAGGAGCTCGGCGGTGCGCGACGTCAGGAGCGCCCGCAGCTTGGGCCTCTCGAGCTGCGACACGACGGACCGGCTCATGTCCAGAAGCGCCTGCTGGAAGTCCGCGCGGTCGCGGAAGAAGACGCGGTCCACGAAGCTCTGCATCCGCCGGCGCACGGGGTCGAAGAGAAGCACGACGACGAGGCCGAATCCGAACGCGAACGCGGGCGACGAGAAGAGCGTCGACGACGAGACCGTCGATACGAGCGCGTTCCCCGCCACGACGCAAAGCGCGTAGAAGCCCGTGACGACGGCCGTCAGGATCGCGTACACGAGCGACTTGCGGACGATGACCTCGACGTCGAAGAGCCGGAAACGCACGATCGCGTACGCGAACGTGAGCGGGATGAGCGCCATCGGCACGACGCCCCACGCGAGATAGCGGTCCGTGCGGAAGAGCGACGGGAAGAAGACGGCGAAGACGACGAACGGCACGATGCCCGCCACGGTGCCGAGGAGGAGGACGAGGATCGGCTGCCTGGCCGCGCGGTCCTCGCTCGCCCACCACGTGTGGGCGAGCGCGAGGAGGCCGAGGATGAGGTAGTCCGCGAGGAGGATCCAGTTGAGCGTCGGCGCGCCGTAGATGAGCCGCCGGGGAGCGCCGCGCCCCGCGCCCGCCATCTGAAGGACGTAAAGGACGGGCGGGAGCGTGTAGAGGAGCGTCAGGAGAAGCGGCGAGCGGTTCAGGAAGCGCTGGAGCGCGAAAAGCCACGGGGCCGCCGGCGCCTCGCCGGGGGCGCGCTCGGCGAACCGGAACGTCTTCTTCGCCGGGAAGAGGAGGAAGAAGTGCAGGAACACCGCCGGCAGGAGGAAGAGGGCGAGCGTGCCGGCCACCTGCACCACGTAGTCGATCCAGTAGTAGCTGGACGGACGCAGCCGGCAGATGAAAAAGAGCATGAAGAGAATGCACAGGACGTAGAAGACCTGCACGGCCGGGTCGTCCGCGCGCCGTGAGACCACGAAGGCCCCGAGCACGAAGAAGAGGAGGCCGAGGAACGCGAAGTAGAAGTACGACGCCGAGCCCAGCCGGAACGGCGTGAGGACGACCTTCGTCTCGAAGACATCCTCGCCCCGCCTCACGAGGTAGTCCACGGCCTCGCCCGCGCCGTGGCGGCGCAGCTCGGGGGGCGCCTCGGCCGCCTTGTTGAGCATGTGGTGCCCGATGCCGAGCACCGTGTCGCCGATTCTCAGGCCCGCCCTCTCGGCGGCGCCGCCGGGCACGACATCCCTCACGACGATGCCGCCCATCGAGTAGGTGTCGGGCACGACGCCGTCGTAGGCCTTCGGCATGAACATGTCCACGACGGACAGGACCGCGAGAAGGCAGCCGAGGACCCCGACGAAAACGAGCAGGCGCCTCGGCGAGCGGCCGGGTACGCCGACGGCGCCCTCCGGGCTGCTCGGATCCGGCGTCAGAACCGACATGCGCTGCGGCAGTATACGAACCGCGTGCCACGGCTGTTCCCGGGCGGGCACGAGACCCGCATGCGAGAATCCCGCGTCGTGACGCGAGGGCTCTTCCTCACTTTCGAGGGGATCGAGGGCTGCGGGAAGACGACCCAGCTGGACCGGGCGGCCCACTGGCTGAGGGCACGGGGACGTGCCGTCGTGACGACCCGGGAGCCCGGGGGCACGGCTCTCGGAACCCTGCTGCGCGAGGCCGTCCTGCACGCGCGGGAGAACGTCGAAGCGGGGGCCGAGCTGCTCCTCCTCGTCGCCGACCGGCGGCAGCACCTCGTCGAGCTGATCGAGCCGGCGCTCGCCGCAGGCACTTCCGTCCTGTGCGACCGGTACACGGATTCCTCGCGGGCCTATCAAGGAGCCGGCCGCGGCCTCGGCGAGGCTGCCGTCGACGAGCTCCACCGCCGCTTTTGCCCGCGCGTCCCGGACCGCACGTATCTCTTCGACTGCCCCGTCGAGGTGGCGCTCGGGCGCGTCGCGCGGCGAAGCGGCGCCGGCCTCGACAAGATCGAGCGCGAGGAGCTCGCCTTCCACCGCCGCGTGCGGTCCGCCTACCGCCGCCGCGCGCGGAGCGAGCCCAGGCGATTCCGGGTGCTCGACGCGACCGCGGCTCCCGACGCCGTCTTCGCGCGGCTGGAAAAGGACCTCGAGGTCCTGTTCGCGCCCGGCCGCCGACGCGCCGGGAGAAACCGATGAGCGCCCGCGCCCCGGTCGTCCTCCTTGCGGGCCCGGGCGGGCGGCGGCTCGAGGCTTTGGCCCTCGAGGCCGCCGCCGACGTCATCTGCGGCCCCGGTTTCGACCCCGAGTCTTCCGCGGCGCGCCGCGTGTTCCGGCGCGAGCATCCCGACCTCATGATCGCCGCGCCCGAGAGGCGGCGCCGCGTGAATCCGCCGCCGTTCGAGGAGACGGACGGGAAGGAGACGACCCTGCCGACCGCGCTCGTGCGCGCGGTTGCGGCCGACGCGACGCGGCTTCCCTACGAGGCGCCGCGGCGCGCCGTCGTCTTCCTCGACGTGGACCGCACGGAGAGCGCGGCCTTCAGCGCGCTCCTGAAGATCCTGGAGGAGCCGCCCTCGAAAACGCGCTTCCTGCTCACGGCCACGCGCCCGCGCCTCCTCCCGCCCACGATCCTCTCGCGCGTCGTGCTCCGGCCGGTGCCGGGCTCGACACGCGAAGAGACGGCCGCCTTGCTCCTCGGCCGCGGCATGGGCGAGGAGGAAGCCGAGGCGCGCGCGGCCTTCGTGCCGCACGACGCGGACGAAGCCGCCGAGATGGACGTCGCCGAGGCGCGCGCGACACGCGACGCGCTCCTCGAGGCCGTCTCCGGCGTCTTCCTCACGCGAGCGCTGTCGTGGTCGCTCGCGCTCGGCGCGCTTCTCGGAGCCGGAGACGCCCCCGAGGCCGTGCGCCGTCTCCAGCTCCTCGCGCAGCTCCTGCGCGACGCCGCGGCGGCGTCGGTCGACCCGGCGGGCCGTTACGTCCTCTTCCGCGAGCGCTTCGCCGACCTCGCGCGCCTCGGCGCGGCGCCGGCGGCGCGCCTCCTCGACGCCGCCTCGGGCGCCCTCGCCCTCGCCTCGAGCCTCACGGACTCGCGCCGCAACGTGAAGCTCGCGACGGAAGCCTTCGCGCTGGGGCTGTGACGGAACACGAGAAGCCGGTTTCCGCCGCCGGGAAGGCCGCGTCGCTGCTCCTGGCTCTCCTGCCGCCCGCGCGCATGGCGTCGATCGTCTTCACGAACGGCGAGAACAACCTCTCGAACGACTACATCAACCGTGCTCCGCTCGTCGCGTCGATGCTGGACGGCACTTGCACGCTCGTCCAATATCTTAAGGGAACCTGGATCGCTGGCGGGCACTCCACTCTCGCCGTGATGCCGATCTACTACCTCAATGCGCGGTTTTTCGCGTGGGATGTGCGGGTCGAGCTTGCGCTCGGGCTTCTGCTTGCCGGAGCGACGCTCGCCCTGATCGCCGCGGCCTTGCCGGCTCACCCTCGCTGGCTCCTTCTTCCGCTTCTTTCGCTCCTCCTTTTCTCCACGACGAAAGTCACGAGCCTCACGTTTGGCGAGTCGACGCTTCAGATGGGGCTCGCCCAGCTCGGAGTCGCGACGGGCGCCTTCGCCGTTGCGAGGCGGAGCGATCGTCCCTTGGCGCTCACGGCGTGGCTCGGCGCGGGTGGGATCCTCGCGTCATGGTCGTGGGGAGGCGGGATCATGGCGTGGCCGGTATTCTTCGCCGTCCTTGCCGTTCTCCGGATCAGACGCATGGCGGCATGGTCGATCCTCGCCGCCACGGCCGCCGTGGGCGTTGCCCAGTACGTGTGGTTTCTTCTGATCCAGCCCGCCGTGTGGAAAGAGGCGAGCACGCTGCAGCTTTCGACGTTTCCACGGGTCTTTCTCGAGCTCCTCGGCAGGCCATTGTCGAACGACGTCGCGATCAACCTCGGCAGGATGCGATCCGCCCAGATCATCGGCGCTTTTGGCGCTTTCATCCTTCTGGCGACGCTCCTGACATTCGTTCGAGATTTCCGTCGCGGCCTTCCGCAGGCCGTGCTTCTCGCCTGGTCACTGCTCGTCGCGATTCAGATCGCCCTCTTCCGTGGCGGCGTCTCTCCCTGGTATTTGTCGCCCATGATGATCTTCTGGTGCGGACTCCTCGGGCTCGCGATGAAGGTCTCGCGATCCCTGGGCATGATTTCCGTCGTGATCACTTTCCTTCTCGCTCTCCGCACGCAGGCGAAGTGGGAAGACAAGTCGTTTTATCTTCCGTCTCGGTCGCCGCTGTCGGCGGCATGCCTGCGTGAGGCGCGGAAGGCGCCGCTCGCTTGTGAGGAGGCGGTTTTTCAGTGGCGTCCTGTAGGCCGCGGCACGGTGGCATTGCTCGCTCAGCCGCTGGAGCGGCTCTCTCTCTCGGTCTTCGGCCCCCGGCGCACGTATCTTCTCCAGGGCGACGTCCCGCTCGGGCGCGTGCGCCTCGACCCAGCGTCGGCGCCGTCATTCTTCTCACGGGATGGCGAGAGGCCGGGAAACATCGAGGACTTCCACCGGCTCGATCTCGTCCTGTCGCCCGGCGCGATCGTGACCTGGCGCGTGGACATACCGCCCGGCACGCGCACGGCGCGTTTCCGTACCGTGGTTCGGACCGGCCGGGACGAAACCTCTGACGCCCGAGGGGCGGCGGTCTCCGCGGCCGCCGCCTCTGACGTCCCAGCCATCGTGTCACGCGCAAACGTTCCGCGCGGCGACAAGCGCGACCTCCTGCTCGACCTCTCCGGCTTTGCGGGGCGAACGGTGACACTCTCGCTCGGCGCGGAGGAAACCCAGACGCCGGGCGCGCCCCTCCTCTGGGAAGCTCCGAGAATCGAGCTGGCCCTGGACGGAACGAAGTGACGGCCGCAGGGAACCGCGCCACGACGCTCGGGATTCTGGCGCTCGCCGCGATCCTGAGGCTGCCGCTCGTCTTTGCCGGCCTCCCCTACATCTCGTACACCGACGAGGGCGGCGTCCTCCATCCCGCGATGCGTCTCGTGCGTACCGGCGGGTGGGACCCCGGGTGGTACCAGTACCCGTCCTTGTCCATGTACCTGACGGCCGCCGTCCTGCACGCCTCGGCGCCCATCTATCACCTCGTTCACGGGCGGCCGCTGGCGGCGGACATTCCGTCGGAGGAAGAATTCTACGACCTCATCGCTCCGCCCATCGTCATCCTCGCGGGGCGCGGAGTCGTCGTCGCGGCGAGTCTCGTCACGATTCTCCTCGGCATGGCCCTCGCCCGCCGACTCGCCGGCCGCTCGGCCGCCATCGCCGCGGGATTGCTCCTCGCCCTGACTCCCGCGCTCGTGCAGCGAGCGTGCATCGTGATCACCGACACCCTGTCGGCGGCCTTCGTCGCGGGGGTGCTCCTCGTCGCCGAAGACCTGCGCTCCGCTCTCCGGAAAGAGGGGCCATCCTCTTTCGCCGCCCGGCGCCAGGCGCTCTTCGCGGGAATTCTGGCGGGCTTCGCCGCCGCGACGAAATATCCGGCCGCGGCCGTCTTCGTCGTGATTCTCATGGCCGCCTTCGCGCCCGGCGGATTTTCCTGGGCGCGCGTCCGCCTCGTCGGCCTCTCCGCGCTCGCGGCGACCACCGCGACACTCTTCGCAATGCCCGCTCTCGTCTTCAGCACCCTGCGGGTGGCGGCGGGTCTCCTGGCGCAGGCGCGCGATTACGCCACGTTCTCACCCACGCGCGGCATTTTCCGACAGGCGCTCGCTCCCGAAGACCTCGGGCTGCTCCTCACGCTCGCGGGCCTTTTCGGCCTCGCCCTCCTCGCGCTGCGCCGCGAGACCCGCCCGGCGGTCGCCGGATGGCTCGCCTTCGGCGGCCTCCTCCTCGGCCCGCTCCTCAGGTACGGGTTCCAGCCGTTCCGGAACGCCCTGCCGCTCGTGCCGCCCTTCGTGGTCGCGGCATCCTGCCTCTTCGGCGACTGGTCACCGCTCGCGCGCCGGCGCGGCGCGCGCATCCTCGCAGCTTCGGTCCTCCTCGTCGGCCTGACCCCCGGACTCCTCGACGCCTGGCGCATGCGGCGCGTTCGGGACTCGCGCACGGTGTTCATCGACTGGCTCGTCACGTTGGCCGGGCCGGACCATCGGGTGCTCTTCGTCCGTGAGCTTGCCTTTCTGCCGAAGGAGCTCGAGCGCGTGAGAGCGACCGTCGTCGTCGCCCCGTGGACGGAGGCCCGGGCCCTGACGGAAGGAGGGGGCTTTGACGCTCTCGTCTATGGCAAATTCGACCTCGCGGGCGCCTTGCCGGGTCTGGACGCTCCGGTGACCGACCTCAAGAGATTTGAAAGCTGGCTCGAGACTCTGAGGATCGAGGCGCGCTTCGGATCGGCCCCGACGCCCCTCTACACGGGCTTCTGGAGGTCGAACGAGGAGCTCATTCTCCTGGCACTTCGGTCGAATTCAGGTGAGCCTCTCAGACGTGCGCCGCCAGGCTCCGGAATGCAGTGAGCGCGCGGCCCCGTCAGGTCGCCCGCGAAGTGGAAACGATGTCGGGCCCGCCGAAGAGGCACTCGAGGACGCGCACCGCCGCCTGCGCGGGGACATGGCGGGCGACGTCCTCCGCGGCCTGCCGGCCGAGCCGGCCCGCGAGATCAGGCTCCTCGAGGAGCCGCGAGAGGGCCGCGACACACGGCTCGAGGGTCCGCGTGTCGACGACGAGCGCGTTGCGTCCGTCCACCGCGAAGCTCGACGCGCCTCCGGCCTCTGGAACAAGGACGGCCGCCCCGCAGGCCATCGCCTCCATCGCCGTCAGTCCCATCGCCTGATACGAGGAGAGATCAGCGAAGACATGGACCTCGTTGAAAAGGCGCGCGAGGCCTTCGCCGTCGAGGACCCCGAGCAGGCGGTGCGGGAAGGCGCGTGGCATGCGTCGAAAGGCCGGGTCCTCCTCCCTCACCCCGAACAGATGGAGCTCGACCGCCCGCCCGTACTTCTTCTGAAGTTCGTCGAACGCGCGAAGCGTGAGCTCCGGCTGCCTCCTCGGAGAGCTGGGCCGGATCATCGCCGCGATCCGAAGGGGCGGCGCCGCCGGCCGGCCGCCGCGAGGGTAGAAGAGAGTCGTGTCGAAGCTGGGACCCACCACCTCGCACGACACGTGGCAGCGCGTCTTCACTTCGCGCGCGTTCCATTCCGTCTTCGCGAATCGAACGAGACCCGGGATCCGCGTATACGAGGCAAGCGCGTGCGCGAATCCCTCTGAACCGGCGGGATAGAAGTACGGCTCGAAGTCCTGGATGTAATAGCCGAGCACGGGACCGCTCTCGCGTCCCGCGAGCGGCGTCAGCCACTCGACGGAGCGGTTCGCGGTCGCCACGACGGCGTCGAACCCGCGGGCGAGCTTCGGCAGGTCCGAGGGAGCCGCGAAGGTCACGGGAACGTCCGGGTCGGCGTAGCTCGCCCGAAAGGTCGATTCGAACTCCCGGAGGTTCACGACGCGGACGTCGACTCCCATTTCGGCCATGGCGCGCGCCTCGCTGAACACGACGTTGGCGCCACCGCCACGATCCATGACCGGGAGGACGAACAGCACGCGTTTCCCGGCGAAGTGTGGAGACGCGGCGCCGCGAGCCGGCGTCGCCGGGCGCCGCGGCACCGTCCAGATCGTCTCGAGAGATCCCGAATTTCCGGAGGACCGCTCCCAGAGCGATTTGAGTCGGCCCTTCGCCGCCCACCACGCGTTGCGCAGCTTCCAGAAGCGACTCTGCCCCATCACTTCGATGAGCGTCCGGGCCTCCCGCAGCTCGGCGCGGACCTTCTCCAGCTCGTCACGGAGCTCCTGTGCGGACTCGGACTTCAAACGAACGGATTCTAGCCGTGACTCGGCGCCTCGCACGAACGGCGAAGGGCCCGGCGAACCGGGCCCTTCGGGCAGCGAGAGGAGCGCCCGCGCTACTTCTCGAGCTCGACGACGACGTCCACCGGAGCGCCGACGCGAACGGTGACGTCCACCGTCTTCGTCTTGTAGCCGGGCCGCGCGACCGTGATCGAGTGCTTGCCCGGGTCCGTGACGACGCCGCGCGGGTTCGCCGCGAGGTCCTCGCCCGCACCGAGGTACTTGTCGTCGACGTAGACGGCGGCGTCCTCCGGCGTGACCTTGAACCTCATGCGCGCCCGGTTGCCAGCGGTCCGCGGCAGGGACTCGTCGCGAACGTCGGCGCGCGTTTCCGGCGCCCGGTCGCGCGGCGCCGGGGCCACGTCGCGATCGCTCCATCCGTCGGAACCGCGGGGTGCCGGGGCCACGCCGCGATCGCTCCATCCATCGTAGGGCCGCCGGATGCGGCGTGGAGCCGGAGCCGGAGTCGCCTCCTCGTCCGCCTCGGGTCCGCCCTTCGTGAAGACGCGGCCAAGGGGCGTGCCCTTCGTCTCGGGCGGGAACTGGTCGAGAGCGCTCTTGCCCGGCTCGAGCTTCAGCTTCTGGTCGAGGCGCACCCGCTGTCCGCGGGCGACGTCGAGATCGGTCGCATACGTCTGGTACCCCGGGAGCCGGCACTCGACGTGGTACTTGCCTGGGCCGAGGTACAGATAGTCGGGGGATCCGTCGAAGTCGTCGGCCGTCCCGATGTACTTCCCGTCGAGGAAGATCTGCGCCTCCTCGGGCGAGACGTCCGTCTTCACGACCGCATAGCGGCCCGTGCGCGCGGCGCCATCCCCGTAGCCGACGTCCCCGTAGCCGACGTCCCCGTAGCCGTGGCCGTCCTCGTCGCCCGCCACGACGTAGGCGCTCGGGCCGCCCCACCACCACGTGGAGTAATAAGGCGCCCAGCCCCAACCCCAGCCCCAGCCCCAGTCGAAGAAGGGAAAACCAAAGCCGAACCGGCGGAAGCCGAAGCCGCGGTGAAAGTGGTTGTGAGAGCCCACGCGATGAAAGCCACCGTTAAAGCTGCTGCCGTGAAAACCGCTGTTGTGAGAGCCGCTCGTGTGAGAGCCGCTCGTGTGAGAGCCGCTCGTGTGGGAGCCGCTGGCGTGGGAGCCGCTGGCGTGCGAGCCGCTGGCGTGCGAGCCGCTGGCGTGCGAGCCGCTGCCATGGGATCCGCCGCCTCCGACGTGGGACGCCCCGCCTCCGTGTCCGGAGCCGCCGTGCCCGGCGGCCCGGGCAGGGCGCGGAATCGCGACCAGAGCGGCTAAGAGCGCGGCGGAAACCAGGAGAGCCGGACGAAAGACTCGGGTCGACGAGAGAGAGGAGGTGACCATTTTGAGACTCCCGGACGAGATTCTCGGTTCTCGTCCCCTGTGGAAATGCAAAGACCCTGCCCGCTGCGTTCGGGCCGAGCGTCCCCTGTCCCGGACGCCATTATCCCACCCGCCCGGTCGCGACCGGAAGAAGGGCCCGAACGACCCCTTCCGGGTCGTTCCGCAGCCGAGAACCGGCACTCACCGAGTACGCCTCGGCGGACATGACGTCCGCGGAAAGCGTCATCCGGCGATACGCGTTGAGACCCCTCACGAATCCGGCGTAGTCGCGAGCGGCAGCCTGGGAGGCGAACGCCCCGATCGCGCGCTCCTTGCGGGCACGCAGCCGGGTGGCATCGAAGAGGAAGTTCGGTCTGAAGGGCTGCGAAAGCTCGAAGAACGCCACCGTCGCTTTCTCCAGAGCCCTCGCGGCCGGGTCGCCGGCGGGGCGCGCGGCCACTCGGAAAAGCGCCGCGGCGACGGCGCGATGGTCGGGATGCGTCTCGACCGGCGACGGCGCGAAGACGAGGTCCGGCACAGCCTCGGAAAGCCACCGGCCCAGCAAGGCCTCCACATCCCCGAGCCGCTCCGCGAGGCCGCGATCGGGAAGACCGCACGAGTGAAGCGTCCCGCCGCCGAGAGACTCGAGAGCGCGGCGGGATTCCTCGAACCTGAGGGACGCGATGCGGGCGCGCTCCTCGGAGTCGCGCGCGCCCTCCGCGCCGTCCGTCACGAGGACGACGTCGACGCGGGCCCCGCGGTCGAGCAGATCCGCCAGCGCGCCGCCGCATCCCAGGATCTCGTCGTCGGGGTGCGGCGCGAAGACGACGACACGGCTCGCGACGAAAGAGGACGCCTCGTACGGCACGAGGGTCTGCTCGTCGGGAAAGTCCGTGGACCGCATCCCCGAAGCTTACCGCCTACAATGAGATCCGTGGACGATCAGGCAGGGGCGCCGCGCGTCTCCGTGCTCCTCCGGACGAAGGACCGGCCGGGCCTCCTCGCCGAAGCCCTCGACAGTCTCCGCCGCCAGACGTCCTCCGACTTCGAAACCGTCCTCGTCAACGACGGGGGCCCGATTCCCTCCGCGCTGCTCGAGCCCGCGCCAGGCCGCGGTGTCACGGTCGTCACCCCGCCGCGCCCGGGCGGACGCTCCCGCGCGCTGAACGCCGGGCTCGCCGCGGCGCGCGGCAGGTACGTGGCCTACCTCGACGACGACGATCTTTACCTGCCGGACCACCTCGAGAAGCTCGCGTTCTTCCTCGACGGCAGCGACCAGTACGGCGCCGCATACACGTCCGTCCGGCAGATCGAGCAGGTCCTCGGCGAGGACGGGCGCTACCGGGACGGGCGGGAGCTCACCGTATACGATCGACCGTTCGACGCGGCGCGCCTCCTCTACAAGAACGACATTCCGCTCCTCGGTGTGGCGCATCGACGCGCGCTCGCGGAGGAGGCCGGCGGCTTCGACGAGACGTTCGACCAGTTCGAGGACTGGGACTTCCTCATCCGGCTCTCCTCCCGTACGAGGTTCCATCACCTTTCGGCGGTCACCGCCGTTTACCGCGTGCGAAACGACGCGTCGAACGTCACGGCGGCCATGCCCTGGCACTCCCCCGACGCGCAAGCGGCCCGCCGCCGCCTCTTCGAGAAGCACGCGGCCCGCCGCTCGCCCTCGACCGAAATGGCCCTCGTCGACAGCCTCGAGCACGATGCGCACGTTCTGCGCGACGAGGGCGCGGGGGCCCGGCGGGAGATCGAGGCGCTGCGGCAGGCGCTGGCCGCGGCGGAGCGCGAGAACGAGGGCAACCGCGTGGCCCTCGCGGACGCCGCAGCGCGCGAGCAGGCGCTCGCCGCGGAGCACGCACGCCTTTCGGGAGAGAACGCCCACCTCTCGGCGACCGTCGACGCGGTGAACCGCTCCCTCGCCTGGCGCCTCTTCACGCCATGGTGGAAGTTCAAGGAGTTCCTGAACAGATGACGACGTCGTCCGCCGGCGTGCGCTGCGACCTGGTCATCCCGGTCTACAACGCGCTTCGGTCCACGCGCGCGTGTCTCGAGAGCGTGCGCCGGTTCGCGCCGCCTTGGGCGCGAGTCGTCGTCATCAACGACGCGAGCGACGCCCCGACGACCGAATGGCTGCGCGTCCAGCCGGGCCTCGTCCTCCTCGAGAACGCCGAGAACCTCGGCTTCGTGAGAACGGCGAACCGCGGGCTGCTGTTCTCCGACGCGCCGTGGGTCTGTCTGCTGAACTCCGACACGCTCCTCACGGAGGGCGCCCTCGAGCGGATGCTGGCGGGCTGCGAAAAAGACCCCACGATCGGCCTCTCGTGTCCACTCTCGAACGGCGCCGTCAACCTCTCCGTGAAGCTGCCGCCCGGGGAGGACGTGTTTTCCTTCGCGCGCCGCGTCGCGCGCACGAGCCCGGCGCTCTACCCGGACGCCGTCACGATCGTGGGGTTCTGCCTCCTCGTGAAACGCGAGGTCATCCGGACGCTCGGGGTCTTCGACGAGATTTTCGGTCGGGGCTATTGCGAGGAGACGGACCTTCACTATCGCGCGCGCGCCGCCGGGTGGCGCTGCGTCGTCGCGGACGACACGTGGATCCACCACCGCGAGGGAGGCAGCTTCGCGGACGGGAGCGAGCGCACCGCCCGGAACATGGAGATCCTCATGTCGCGCTGGCGGGAGCGGCACGAGAGGGAGTACGCGGCGTGGAGGCGCCGGAACGACCTCGGAGCCGTTCGGGATGCCGCGACCTTCGAGTGGACGCTGCCCGACGACCGCCCGAGAGAGCCGCACGATGTGCTGTTCGCGCTGACCGGCGAGGGCCTCGCGCCCGCGGCGGCGTCGGCGCTCGAGCTCGCGAACGCGCTCGTTCTCGCCGGCTTTCGGGCGGGCGCGGTCGCGCTCGACGGAGCCGAGCCCGAAAGGGAGATGGAACTCTACTTCCGTCCGCTTCGCCTCTCGAGGGAGAGCCTCCTCGCGTCGCCGCCGCCCGCGCGCTCCTGGATCGCGGCCTCGCCGGAAGCCCGGGCCCTCGTCGCGAATCTGCCCGTCCGGCCGGCGCCGATCGATCCGGCCGCATTCCTTTCAGGGCGGGGACCGGAGGCGGAGGGCAGGCAGGCCGCAAACGAGACCGCTCCGTTCGAAGCGCTGCGCCGGCACGTCCGGTCCCTCCTGCCCTTCTGAAAATCCGCCTAGGGACTTCTTCCCAGCGCTCCCTCGGCGAGTATGTCGAGCGTCACGGGGTCCACGGCGCGCGCGAACCACGTCGCGCCCGTGAATCCGCGCGTCACGTCTTCGGGCGGCCGCCACGACCCGCCTGTGACGCCGGGCGCGAGCGCGAAGGAAAAGAAATCCACGAGCGGCGAGAGCGCGATGGCCGCCTGAGGAGCCGTGAAACGGAGGACCCCGTCCGCGAACGGCGCGGGAGGAGGAGGAGGCACCGGCGCGCCGGAGGCGAGCACGTCGAGGGCCGCGGCGCCGCGTGCACCGAAGTGCGTCGTGAAGTACCGGCGCTCGGACGCCGCAAACCACGCCGCGGCCCGCGGCTCGAGCCGCGCGCTCTGGTTGTACTGGTGTACGACGCGCGCGGCCCCGACTCGCAGCAGGCGGCCGCCGGTCTTCCTCAGGCGCCGCTGCCAGTCGTTTTCCTCGAAGTAGAGGGCGAAGGACTCGTCGAAGGGGCCCACGCGCTCGAGAGTCCGGCGCGTGACGGCGACCAGGGCCCCGGAGAGCGCCGACACTTCGCGCGTCTCTCCCCGAGCCGCCTCCCTCGCCGCCCTCAGGCCGCGCGCCAGCCGGCGCCGGAAGACGGCCGGGGTCCCCGCAAGGCGCCGGCGCGCGAGCTCGAACGGGTGCGGCTCCTCGGCGGGCGGCAGATGGAGCGTCTCTCCCTCGTCGAGAAAAAGCGCCGGGCCCGCCGCGGCAAGGTCGCCGCGCGCCGCCCCCGCGAGGGCGAGGAGCGCGCCGGGGCGGACGAGGACGTCCGGGTTCGAGAGGACGAGGATCTCGCCCGACGCGGCGCTCAGGCCCGCGTTCAGTCCGCCCGCGTATCCGAGGTTGCGGCCCGGGACGAGGACGCGGTCGGCGGCGCCCGCGAGGTCGCGCGCCTCCCCCGCGTCGGAAGAGTTCACGACGGCGATCGTCTCGAGCGCGAGGCCCGACGCCGCGGCGTCCCGCCGCATGCTCTCGAAGGCGCGCGCCGCGAGCGCGGCCGACCGGTAGCTCACGACGACGGCGGAGATCACGGCCATGGAGTATTTTCGGCTTCATGACCCTGGAGATCCGCGCCGCCGAGGCGGCCGACCGGCCGCTCCTCCTCGCCCTGTCCGAAGCGGCCTTCGGCTCGCCGCCGAGCCCCGCCGAGTGGGCGTGGAAGTACGACTCGAACCCGCACCGCGCGACGTCGGTCATCGCGGTGGAAGGGGGGCGCGCCGTGGGATTCTTCGGGGGTCTGGGGACGCGCTACCGCGGCGCGGGTCGGGACGTCCCCGGCGCCGCGACGGTCGACGTCATGACGCACCCGGACGCGCGGCGGCTCGGCCACCGCAACGTCTTCTCGGACGTCGGCCGCGCCTACGTCACGATCAACGCGCGCGCGGGCATCCCGCTCGACTTCGGCTTCCCGAACGAGCGCGCCCGGCGCGCCGAGGAGCGCCTCCTCGGCGTCAAGACGATCGAGCCGGCGGGCCAGCTCGCGCGCTCTCTCGAGCGGCCGCTCCGGCGCACGCGCCTCTCGTTCCGGCGCGTCCGGCGATGCGCCGCGCTCGGGGCCGCGCACGATCGCCTCGCCGAGGCGCTGCATGGGGCCCCGGGTTGGCGGACGGACAGGTCCGCCGCCGCTCTCAACTGGCGGCTCGGAGCGCGGCCGGGGGTCGCCTACGAGCTCTTCCACGCCCTCGACCTCGCCGGGCGCCCGCGTGCGTTCGCGGCCGTGCGCGTCATGGGCGGCCGCGCGCTCCTCGTGGACCTGCAGGCCGAGGACGCGGAAGGCGGCGCGCTCCCCGATCTCCTCGCGGGCGTCGCGGCCGAGGTGGCGGGTCGCGCGCCCGTCCTCGAGGTGCGCCTCCCGCGGCGCGGCGCGCTCCACGCGCGTCTCGTTGGCGAGCTGGGCTTCGGCGAAGCGCCCACCGACACGCACCTCGTCGTGAGGGCCTTCCGCGGCGACGTGGATCCCGCCGCCGAGGGCGCCGCCTTCGACTACCGCTTCCTCGATCACGAGATCTTCTGACCGAAGATCTCCTCGAGCCGGTCGAGGACGCGCTCGAGTGAGAAGCTCCGCGCGGTCTCGAGCCCGATGGCGCGCCGCGTCGCCCATAGATTCGGCTCGTCGAGAAGGCGCGCGGCCTCCCGCGCCATCGCCTCGGAATCGCCGGCGGGAACGCGGGACACCGCGTCCCGCGGCAACACGGCGAGCGACGGAATGTCGGAGATGACGGTGGGAACTCCCGACGCCATCGCCTCGAGCGGCGGCAGTCCGAAACCTTCGGCGTCGAACGACGGGAACAGGAGGAGGTCGAGGCCGTGGTACCACGCCGGCATCGCGGCGGCCGGGAGCGCGTGGGAGTAGGCATCGGCCGCGAGCAGGGACCGCTCGGCCCCCGAGAGCGGCAGCGCGCTCGCGCGGTGGATGAGCACGTCCCGGCCCCCTTCGCGGAGCTTCGCGACCGCGCGGAGCGCCACGGCGATTCCCTTCAGGGGAGCTTCGAACGGACCCACGACGCCGACCGTCGCGGGCCGCCGGGGCGCGTCCCGCCGCGGGCCGGGCGGCGCGAAGGTGGCCGCGGGAATCGCCTGGGGAAGGACGTGGTACGCCCCGGGGTACCGCCGGGCCAGGATCGGCTGGAGGTGGGCCGACACGAGGAGCTTCGGGACCGGCTGGCGATAGGCCTCGTCGATCTCGTCCAGCCGGTGGAACGTGTGCGGGTGCGGTGCCTCGTATCCCTGACAGAAGTGGAAGATCTTCGCGGCGCGGCGCGCGCGCACGACCGGGGCGACCGTCGGGAACCACGTGGCCACGTGCACGTCGGCCTCGGGGAGCGTGGAGGCGTCGAAAGCGCGCACCTCGCGTATGGGCACCGGCACGTCGATCCAGTCATGGCGGCCGTCCCGCGTGACGAGGACGACGTCGTGCCCGCGCGCCGCGAGCCCCGCGGCGTGCTCGACGACGACCTTGACGCCGCCCGACAGCTCGAGGGACTCGAGGACGTACACGATTTTCATCCGGGCCGGTCGCCGTCTGCGGGAATCGACTTCCAGGTCAGGGGCGGCCTCATCAGCCCGGTCCGCCACGTGTCGGACTCGACGCTGAACGTGCGGCTCCTCGAGTCGTAGAGGGCGAGCGCCCTTTCGTCGCCCAGAAACACGGTCGCGACGAACTCTCCCTTCCCGAGCGGAAGCTGTTCGAGAGCGATGCGGACCCGGTGTCGGGCCCGCCCTCCGAAGGGTCCCGCGCCGTCGAGGCGGGACTCGGCGGTGAAGCACACCACGTTGTCGAGCGTCGCGACTCCGAGATGCACCTGCATGAGCCGCTCGGGAGTGTCGCCCTCGAACGAGACGTCGGCGGCCCACGGCTCGTTCGGGCGAAATTCGTCCGTCTCGCGTCCGTCGGCACCGACGAGGCAGAAGGCGGTGATGTGTCCGTGCGACTCCGCAGACGGGTGGACCTGGTGGGCCACCGCCGTGTCCTTCCGGGCGAGGAACCGCTCGTACGCGAGGACGACCGACTGCGCGTCGCCCTCGGCTTCGACGCGACCGGCGTTCAGCCAGAGAGCCCGGTCGCAGAGCGTCGAGACGAAGTACATCGCGTGGCTGCAGAAGAAGATCGTCTTCCCCGAGGCCTTGAGCTCGAAGATGCGCTCGACGCACTTCTTCTGGAAGCGGCCGTCGCCCACGGCGAGCGCCTCGTCGAGGAGGATCACGTCGGGCAGGACCGCCGTAGCGACCGAGAACGCGAGCCGCATCTGCATGCCCGAGGAGTACGTCTTGACGGGCCGGTCGAAGAAGTCGCCGAGCTCGGCGAACGCCTCGATCTCGGGAAGCGCGCCCGCGACCTCGTCCTTCGACAGGCCGGCGAGCGCGGCCTGGAGGATCACGTTGCGGCGGCCCGTGTCGTCAGGGTGGAACGCCGTGCCGAGCTCGAGGATCGACGCCACGCGGCCCGGCAGGTTCACGCGGCCCGACGTGGCCGCCGTGGTGCCCGCGAGGATCTTGAAGAGCGTGCTCTTGCCCGAACCGTTCTCGCCGATGACGCCGAGGACCGCACCCCGGTCGATGCTGCCCGAGACGTCCGAAAGAGCATGGACCTCGGCGTGCCGCGGGCGCCCCGTCAGCGCCTCGAGAAACCGGTCGCGCGGCGCAGCATAGAGCCGATAGACCTTGCTCAGGTTCGAGAAAGAGTACGGGAGGGGGGAGCCTGCCATCGCGGGGCCGATGTTGCCCGAAGCCCTCGCGGGGCGAAAGCTCTCCCCCGAAAAAGCAGGCCCGGGCGCGGGGCCCGGGCCTTCGAGAACGGAGGTTCGGGCGATCTTCAGGGAGCCGGCTGGGCCTTCAAGAACGTCGCGTCGCCCGAGATGTTGTCGATGATCGTGGCGTACGCCGAGATGGGCGATCCGTCGAACGAGTCGAGCACGACCGTGAGCCGGTCCTTGTTGCCGGAGAGGGACCCGAACAGGACGGAGTCGTTGAGCTGGACGAACGTGGTCGAGCCGTCGAACCCGATGTCCTGGTGTGCGAGCTCGTCCCCGGCGTCCGACAGGACGCGTACCGTGCACCTTCCCGACGCGCCGCTCTGGAGGAACAGCGCGACGTTCGTGCGGAACGAAGCGTTCGAAACGAGGCCGGTCAGGAGAAGGCGCCTGATCGGGCCCGTCTTCGAGGCGGCGTCCGCGTCCCTGAAGCCGGGCAGCTGAAGGCCTACGGGGCCCGCCGGCCCGTCGTTGTACGTCTCCCCGAGGACGAGGAGGGGATCCTGGTTCGGATCGCCGGCCGCCGGCGCGACGTCGATGTACGACGACTGGTAGGCCGTCGCGTCGGACGCGGCGATCCCGAAGAAGCTCAGCCACGTCTTCGGGAAGTCGTCGGCCCAGAGCGTTTCGCCGGGCCCCAGCGTGACGTTCCCCTGCGGGCTCACGACGCGGTCCTCACAGTGTCCGGTCTCGTCGCAGGGGATGTAGGAGTAGGAGATCGTCGCCTCCCGCGAGGTGGTCGACGGGTTCGTGATGTAGAAGCGGCTCCGCCACACCGTGCCGTTCGCGCCCTGCAGGCGGATGATCCCGGGCATGCGGTACGTGGACGAGGGCCGGTCGGAGGTGGTCACGACGACGGAGTCCGTGGACCTTCGGTCGATGACCGTGGCGTAGGGAAACACGGAGCCGCCGGAGAGGATCGTCACCTTGACGGAGAACACGTCGAGCGGATCGGGGAAGCCCACGCCGTTCGGCTGCGGCGCGGCGAGCGGACGCGTGAGCTGCGCGACGCCATAGGGGGGCACGTCCACGTTCATCTGGCCCAGGTTCTGGCTGCCGCTGCGGTCGAAGAACGTGAGTTGGGCATGGCTCCAGTCGGTCGTCACGTTCATGAGGCCGATGTTCGTGTAGGCCGTGTCGTCGTCGCGCAGGCCGATCAGAAGCTGCTGCGAGGGAGCCGCCTGGGGCGTCAGTCCGCTGGACGGCTGCGTGGACGGCACGGACAGGCCGAACGTGCCCCTCGTGGGGTCGCCGCCGTTGAACGTGCGCGCCGTGATGACGGGCGCAACGGGCGCGACGTCGCCGCGCACGAGGAGGGAGCCGAAGCTCCCGAGCGGCTGCCCGAAGTAGTCTCCGAGGATGTTGGGCAACGAGCGGCTCTGCTCCTTTTCGAGGTTGATCGTCTTCCAGACGAGGCTCGCCGGGTCGGGATGGAGCGCGTCGAGGAAGGCGACGGAATACGTCCCCGAGCGCGTCGGGTCGGGGTTCAGGATCGTGACGTCGCTCTGCCAGACCGTTCCCGGAATCCCGCCCTGAACGTATGCCATGCCCGCGACGAACCACTTGGGGGGCTCGGGCGGCGGGAGGATCGTGAAGGTCTGCGAGGCCGACCCGTGCTGCGCCGAGGCTCCGGTTCCGCGCGTCACGGAGAGCGTGGCCGTGTAGACGACGCTGTCCGAGCCCGGGGCGTTGTACGTGTGCGGCTGGGTCTGGCCGGTCGCGGGCGACGAGCTGTCACCGAAGTCCCACGTGTACGTGTCCGCCGTGTCGATCGCGACGAAGGTTATGCCCTTGCCCGACGTGACCTGCGTCGCCTGGAAGGCGGTGTCGTCGGAATACTTCACCCGGAACGTGCCCGAGAGAGCCGGGGCGCCGGAGATGCTGACCTGGTATTTCTTCGTGCAGGATCCCGCCGTCAGCGTGACGTTGTACGTTCCCCCGTTGAGGTATGTGTGCGTACCCGGGTTCGCCGACGGGAGGATGGTGCCGTCGCCGAAGTCCCACGAAGTCACCGTCGTCGTGGCCGTCGGCACGAACAGGATCGTCTGACCCGTGACCTCCGAGCATCCGAACGGTCCGCAGGCCGGAAGGTTCGTCGTCCCATCCAGGATCGAGAAGTCCACGGTGACGCAGCCGCTGCTGTTCCCGCCGGGGCCGGGGGGAGTGCCCGTACCGGTGACGATCACCTGGTACGAGCGCGTGCAGCTCCCGTTCGCGGTGAGCGAGACCGAGTAGGTGCCGGGGTTCGTGTAGACGTGCGTCGGGGTCTGCGTCGTGTCGATCGCGCTGTTGTCGCCGAAGTTCCAGCTATACGTCGAGTAGTTCGCCGCCGGGAAGAAGGTCACGACGTCGCCCACCGAAACCTGGAAGCCTCCGCTCGGGAACGACGCGGCTCCTCCCACGGAGATGTGGAAGTCCGCGGTCGTGCAGCCGGAGGGCGGCGGTGGCGGCGGGGGCGGCGGCGGGGGCGGCGGCGGGGGTGGCGGTGGAGAGGTGCGCTGAGTGATGGTTGCCGGGATGGTGACCGGGACGCCGTAGCCGCTCATCGTGATCGTGAACGTGCCGCCCGTGGAGTAGGAGAAGGCGACGTTCTGGCCCGAGCCGCTCGCAGGCGTAGCCCCCGGGAAGCTCCAAGAGATCGCGGGGGGACTCGGATCGAGTGCGCCGGAAATGTAGGCCTTCGCCGTAAGCGCGTCGCCCGTGAACGCGTCCACCCGGTCGCACACGGCAAAAGGCCCGGGCGCGCAGGGATCGACGCCATTCACGAGGACGTGGATCTTCGGGATGACGTTCGAGACCACGAGCGGGAAGGCCTTCGGGTCCGTGACGGACGGGATCGTCGGCAGCCAGTCGAGTCCGGTGCCGCCGCCCGTGTAGTCGACGTGGATGCGCAGATACCACGCACCGGTCGGCGTGGAGGGTGTCGTGAGAGGCGCAACCGTGCCGACGAACGTGAGGGGCTTGTAACTGCAGTCAACCGCCGCCCCGGTCAAGTCCGTGCAGAGGCTGTACGTGTACGTGATCCCCGTGACGGCGGGGCCCGCCTGCGACTGGTTCGTGACATTGAACGTGGAGCCCGTCAGGAGCGTCACGGGTGGCCCCGAGCTGCCATTGACGAGGAACGCCGGGACGAAGTCCGTGATCGTCACGGTGAGAGGCACGGACGTGCCCTGGACGAAGTCGGGCGTCGCGAAGCCGTTCGCGTAGGGCGCCGAGAAAAAGACGTTGTACGTGCCCTTGCCCGGGAAGGGGTGGGGGCACGAGGGGCCCGTGCAGGTCGTGTCTTGCGTGAGGGCCTCGGTCGCGAGCGCACCGGGGGTCGAGCCGAAGTACCACTTGAAGCCCGGGGGCGCCGGGTGCCCGTCGGCGCCGCTCACCACGGGGTTTCCCGTCAGGATCTGCGCCGAGGCGAGGCGGGCGGCCGGGACCGTCCAGTTCAACGTGAACGTGCTCAGGCCCGCGCTGCCGAGAGAGTTGTTCGCCTCGAAGGCGAACTTGAGGGGCACGGTCGCACCGGGCGCCGGAGTGGCCGCGAAGTCCGGCCCTCCGGACGCGGAGTTTGTCGTGACCGAGGTCCAGCACCCCGTTCCGCTGGCGGGCGTGCCGCCGGCTCTCGGATCGCACGGGCCGACGATCGTGATCGGAGACGGCGTACCGCTGCCGAAGGCCGAGTCGGGAAAGCCGATGTGCGGGGACGTGCCGGTTTCCTCCGACGCGTGGAAATCGAAATCGAAGTTCCAGAGAAAGCCCGTCAGGGGCTGAAGGCTCGTCGGAGGATTGATGGACGGCGTGATCGTGAGCTGGTCGCCGAGGAATACGGTGGCGCCGTCCGCGACCGCCGCGCCCGCCTGGTTCGTCACCGCCAGGGACGCGACCGCCGGCGTGTCCGCCGAGATGCACGACAGGGGAAGGACGTACGCCGAGTTGCCGGTCGGGACGTATGCGTAGAGCGCCGTGCCCGCGCCGGGGAGCCCGCGCATGTAGTAGTTGAGCGCGAACGTCGGAAACGAGTTGGAGTCGATGTCGAGCTGGCCCGGCGTCGTTCCCCATCCCTGAAGGCTCGTGGAGAAGAGCCGGTAGACGACCGGGGAGCCGAACTTCTTCGCCCACATGAGGGCGAAGAGACCGCCGTTGCCGTTCGGGACGATGGCCGAGACGCCGCCCGCGATCCAGGATTCACCCGCCGGCTGCGGGATGGCGAAGGTCTGCGGACTCACCGTCTTGACGCCGCCCTTCACGGAAACGAGCGCATACGAGAGCGGGCTCGACAGCTCGACCAGGACCCAGAGCTTCGTCGA
>JBGQDL010000049.1:0-22378 GCA_041495865.1 Thermoanaerobaculia bacterium
CTCGCGCGCTGGATGACGGGTCCGTCGGCGAGGGGGTCGCTGAAGGGAATGCCCAGCTCGATCACGTCGGCGCCAGCCGCGGCGAGCGCCGGCAGAAGCCGGCGGGTCGTCGCGAGGTCGGGGTCGCCGGCCTCCACGAACACGACGAGCGCCGCCCGCCCCGAGGCCTTCGCCACCGCGAAGGCGCGGGAGATGCGGCTCACAGCTCGACGCCCTCGCGCCGCGCGACCGAGACGACGTCCTTGTCCCCCCGACCGGAGAGGTTCACGAGGAGAGCGGCGCTCTTCGGGCGGCGCGGCGCCTCTTCGATCGCCCAGGCGACGGCGTGAGCCGTCTCGAGGGCCGGGATGATGCCTTCCGTCTCCGCGAGACGGTGGAACGCCGCGAGAGCCGAATCGTCGCTGACGGACACGTACCGCGTGCGCCCCAGCTCGGCGAGGCGCGCGTGCTCGGGGCCGACCGCGGGATAGTCGAGGCCCGCGGCCACGGAATGCGTCGGGAGCACTTGCCCGTCCGCGTCCTGCAGGATGAGCGTGCGCGTACCGTGGAGGACGCCGACCGAGCCCGGACCGAAGCGGGCCGCATGCTCCCCCGGCGCGAGGCTCCGTCCTCCGGCCTCGACCCCCACCATCTCGACCTCCGGGAAGGGCAGGAATGCGCGGAACAGTCCGATCGCGTTCGAGCCCCCCCCGACGCACGCGACGAGGACCTCCGGCAGCCTTCCAAGGGCCTTCCGGCTCTGAGCGAGGGCTTCGCGCCCGATCACGGCGTGGAAGTCGCGGACCATGGTCGGGAAAGGATGAGGCCCGAGGACCGATCCGAGAATGTAGTGCGTCGTCGCGGTCGAGGCGACCCAGTCGCGCATCGCCTCGTTGATCGCGTCTTTCAGCGTGCGCGTTCCGCCCGTCACGGGCACGACCTTGGCGCCGAGCAGCTTCATCCGGTAGACGTTCAGCGCCTGTCGCTCCACGTCGACCGCCCCCATGTACACCACGCACTCGAGCCCGAGGAGGGCGCAAGCAGTCGCCGCCGCGACGCCATGCTGGCCGGCGCCGGTCTCCGCGATCACGCGCCTCTTGCCCATCCGCACCGTGAGGAGGGCCTGGCCGAGAGCGTTGTTGATCTTGTGGGCGCCCGTGTGGAGGAGGTCCTCTCGCTTGAGAAAGATCCGGGCGCCGCCGAGACGTTCCGAGAGGCGCCTGGCGTAAGTGAGCGGCGTCGGCCGGCCCGCGTACGTCGTCAGGAGGTCGTGCAGCTCGCGCCGGAAGGCGGGGTCGCGCCGCGCGTCCTTGTAGGCGCGCGAAAGCTCCTCGAGCGGCGCCATGAGCGTCTCCGGCACGAAACGCCCTCCGAACCCGCCGAAGCGCCCCTGCGCGTCGGGTTCCGGGGGCCGGAAGACGCCTCCGGTCGCTTCAGGCACCTCGCACCTCCCTCACGAACGCCGCGATCTTCGCCGGGTCCTTCACTCCTGGCGCGGACTCGACGCCCGACGCCACGTCCACGACGTCGGGCCGCACCGCTCTCACGGCGTCCGCCACGTTCTCGGGCTTCAGGCCGCCAGCGAGGATCACCGGGCGAGAGCGGTCGACCGAGCTCAAGAGGGACCAGTCGAAAGTCTCTCCGGTCCCTCCGCTCCTGCCGGGGACCGAAGTGTCGAAGTGGAGGCCGTCGCCCTCTGCTTTCTGAGCGGAGGAGAGGTCGTCGCTGCCCATGCGGATGGTGTTCCAGAGGGTGATGTCCGAAGAGAAGATTTTCTTAGAAGGGGAAAGAACCGGAAATCGCATTTGAATGACGTCTGGGCGGACGAGTTCGACCACTCGTCGAATCTCCTCGTCGGCGTTCCCGGCGAAGACAGCCACGACTCCCTTCACGGCGCCCTTCGCGCTGCCCGTTGCCGCCTCCTTCGCGTCGCCGCCGTCTCGACGCGCTCCTGCATCCCCTTTCGCCTTCATTCGCAGAAATTTCCCCTCTTCCGGCGTGACCCGCCGCGGAGACTGCGCCGCGAAGACGAGGCCTATCCAGTCGACGCCCGCCTGGAGGCAGGTGTCGACGTCCTCCTCCCGCGTGATCCCGCAGATCTTGACCTCCGTGGGGTTTTCGCCGCGCAGCTCGCGGAGCGCGCGGGCCGGGTCCGGCGCTCTGAGGAGCGTCTCGCCCGTGAGGAACGCGCCGTAGCCCGCGGACGCGAGCTCCTCGACCTCGGCCCGAGTCCGGATGCCGCTCTCGGCCACGCGGATGACGGACGCCGGCAGGAGCGCGCCGAGGCGGGCCATGCCCGGCAGGTCCACGGCGAACGTCCTGAGATCGCGGGCGTTGACGCCGACGATCTCCGCGCCCGCGGCGAGCGCCCTCCGGATCTCGTCCGGGTCGTGCGCCTCCACGAGGACCGCGAGACCGCGCAACCGCGCGGCGCCGCGGAGCCGCGCGAGGGCCGCGTCGTCGAGCGCCGCGGCAAGGAGGAGCACGGCGTCGGCGCCCAGAGCGGCGGCGAAATCGAGCTGGAGCTCGTCCACGATGAAGTCCTTCATGAGCACGGGCAGCCCCGACGCCGCCTTCGCGCGCGGCAGCCACGACGGATCGCCGCCGAAGAAGTCCTGCTCGACGACGACGGACACCGCCGATGCTCCTCCGCGCCGATAGGCGCGGGCGACGAATTCGATGCGCGAAGGCGCGTCGGGGAGAATCAGCCCGGCGCTCGGGGAGCAGTGTTTTATTTCAGCCAAGAAAAGAGGAAGAGGAAGATTTTGCTTAGAAAGGGAAGACGAAGAAAGAGCCGCCGCGAAGCGGGCTCCATTCGACGGAGCGTCGGGTGATGTCGCACCCGCGCCCGCGCCGGACCGTGCCTGCGCGCCCGTCTCGGCGGTGAATTCCCCCGCCGCGATGCGGCGCCTCTTGGCCGCGAGAATCTCCCCCAGAATCGAGCCGCTCACACCCTCTTCCCTTTCAAAGAAATCTTCATCTCGAGCGCGGTCACAAGATGTCCCCCCGCGAGATTCGAACGAGACCCTCGAGCGCTTCTTCCGCCTTCCCGTCGTCGAGCGAAGCCTCGGCCCTCGCGACGCCTTCCCGATAATCCACGGCCAGCCCCGCCACGACGAGCGCGGCGGCCGCGTTCATGAGCACGACGGCGCGCGCGTCGCGCCGGAATCCGCCGAAGAGCGCTCGCAGGATCTCCGCGTTCGTTCCGGCGTCTCCGCCCTTCAGGGGACCGGGACTTCCTTCGCCAAGGCCGAAGTCGACGGCCCCGAGCTGGAGCAGCTCGACATCCCCTCCGCGCACCTCCGCGGCGAACGTGCGGCCGAAGGGCAGCAGCTCGTCGCCTCCCGACTCGTGCGAGAACACGAGCGCGCGCTCGGCGCCGAGCGCCGCGAGGGCGCCGGCGATGACGGGGACCCGTTCGGGGCGATCCACGCCGACGATCTGCCGCGTGACGCCGAGGGGATTCGAGAGCGGCCCCGCGAGGTTGAACACCGTGCGCAAGCCGAGCTCGCGCCTGAGCGGGCCCACTCGCTTCATCACCGGGTGATAGAGAGGCGCGAAGAGGAACGTGACGTTCGCGCCCGCGAGCGCCTCGGCGGCGCGGGCGGGAGTCATCTCGATGTCGACCCCGAGCGCGGCGAGGACGTCCGCCGAACCGCACACGGACGAGACCGCGCGGTTTCCGTGCTTGGCGACGGGCGCTCCGGCGCCCGCGACGACGAAGGCGGCCGCGGTCGAGACGTTGAACGTGCCGAGTCCGTCCCCTCCGGTCCCGCAGACATCGACGGCGCGGGCGGCCAGCGCCGGGTCCACGGGGGGCCGCGTCGCGCGCGCGCGGAGGACGTCCACGGCGCCGGCGACGGCCTCGACCGTCTCGCCTGCGGCGGCCAGCGCGGCGAGAAGGCCGCCAGCGATCGCCCCCGGGATGTCCAGGTCGAGAAGGGCCGCGATGGCGTCTCGCGCTTCCTCGCGCGTCAGCCGCGTCCCGCGCGTCACGGCGCGGAGCGCGCGGTGCGCGGCCGTGGTCACGCGAGCCGCCCGGCCACGAAGTTCGTCAGCAGTCGCTCCCCTTCCGGCGTGAGGATGGACTCGGGATGGAACTGCACCCCCACGAGCGGGCGCGTGAGGTGCGCGAGCCCCATCACGAGCCCGCCTTCGGTCGTCGCCGTGACGCGCAGGGGGGCGCGAACCGAGCCCCTCTCGACGACGAGCGAGTGGTACCGCGTGGCCGTGAACGGGTTCTTCAGCCCCTCGAACAGCCCTCGACCGTCGTGCGAGATCTCCGAGGTCTTGCCGTGCATGAGAACGGGCGCCCTCGAGACCGTGCCGCCGAAGGCGGCACCGAGAGCCTGATGGCCGAGACAGACGCCGAGAAGCGGGATGGTCTCGTTCCGTCGCATCAGCTCGCACGAGATCCCCGCGTCTTCCGGCCGGCCCGGTCCAGGGGACACGACGAGCCGGTCGGGCTTCGCGGCGAGAACGGCGTCGACGGTCAGGGCGTCGTTTCGCACGACGCGCACGTCCGCGTCGAGCGTCGCGAGGATCTGCACGAGGTTGTACGTGAACGAGTCGTAGTTGTCGACGACGAGGATCATCGGTACGTCCCCGCCGTTTCCACGGCGCGCATGAGGGCGCGCGCTTTGTTCTCGCACTCCGTGGCTTCGGCCCCGGGATCCGAGTCGGCGACGATGCCCGCGCCGGCCTGAATGTGCAGGGTGCCGTTCGCCACGACCGCCGTCCGGATCGCGATCGCCACGTCCAGGTTTCCGGCGAAATCGAGGTAGCCCACCGCGCCGCCGTAGGCGCCACGCCGCACCGGCTCGAGGTCCTCGATGATCTCCATGGCGCGTATTTTCGGCGCTCCGGTGAGCGTGCCCGCGGGGAAAGTCGCCGCGAGGGCGTCCACGGCGTCGCGGCCGGGCGCGAGATCGCCCGTCACGCGCGAGGCGATGTGCATCACGTGGGAGTAGCGCTCCACGTGGAAGAAGTCCTGCACCCGCACGCTGCCGGCCTTCGCGACGCGCCCGAGGTCGTTTCTCCCCAGGTCCACGAGCATCACGTGCTCGGCGCGCTCCTTCGGGTCTGCGAGAAGCTCCCTCTCCAGCGCGAGGTCTTCCTCGCGCGTCCCGCCCCGGGGGCGAGTCCCGGCAAGAGGGATCGTCTCCGCCGTCGCGCCTTGCGGCCCGGCGGCGACGTGCACGAGGCGCTCGGGCGAAGCGCCGAAAATCGCGGCGTGCGGCGACCGCAGGTAGTACTGATACGGCGACGGGCTGAGGGAGCGCAGGGCGCGGTACACCGCGAAGGGATCGCCCGCGAACGGCGCCGACCACCGCCTCGAAAGGACGACCTGAAACACGTCTCCCGCACGGATGTGCTCCTTCGCGCGCTCGACCGCCGCGACGAAGGAAGCCCGGGGAAGAGATTCTTCGAATGTAAGCGGAGAGAGAGACTCGGCGCGCGTTTCGCCGCTCCGGGTGAGCGCCCGCTCCTCGAGCGCTCTCAGGCGGACGCGCGCGGACGCTTCGTCGCCGTTCGCGGCGCGCGTGACGTAGAGGAGGCGGTGCCGGACGTGGTCGAAGGCGACGATCGTGTCGAAGAGCCCGAACCACGCGTCGGGCAGCCCGATCGGGTCGGGCTTCGTGTCGGGCAACCGCTCGAGCCAGCGCACGGCGTCATAGCCCGCGTAACCCACCGCTCCCCCCGTAAAGGGCGGCAGATCGTCGCCGGGGGCGCTCTCGTCGCGGGGCATCGCCCTGAGCGCGGCAAAAGGATCCGCGTCACGGCCGGAGATTTCGCCCGAGGGCGACGCCCCGAGGAACGACCACCGGGCCACGCGGTCTCCGCCCTCGACCGATTCAAGCAGGAAACACGGCCCGTCTCCTGCGAGAAGCCCGCGCATGAGCGCCACGGGGGTCGTGAGGTCGGCGGGCCGCTCGAGCACGACGAGGCGGTGCGGCGCACTCACGGTCTTCCTTTTCGCGGCGCGCCCCGGCGCTCCTTGAGCTTCGCCGCGACGTCGCCGGGGGCGACGCCGCGCGCCGTGAGGAGGACCGCGAGGTGGTAGAGGAGGTCCGCCGCCTCGCCGGCCAGGGCCGCGGGATCACCGGCCACGGACGCGAGCGCCGCCTCGACGGCCTCCTCCCCGACCTTCTGGGCGATGCGCGTCACGCCGGCTTCGAGGAGCTCGTTCGTGTAGGACCCCGCGACAGGCGACTCCTTCCGCGCCCTCACCACCGCGAAGAGCTCCGTGAGGTCGAGAGCGTCCGAGGACCCGGCCCGAGGATCGACCGCGTCGAACGTCTCCACCCTCGAAAAGCACGAATACGCGCCCGTATGGCAGGCCGGACCCGAAGGGTGGACGTCGTAGAGGACGGCGTCGGCGTCGCAGTCGAGAGAGATCCCGACGACGCGCTGGACGTTTCCGGAGGTCTCGCCCTTTTGCCAGAGCGCCTTGCGCGACCGGCTGTAGAAGTGCGCGAGCCCCGTCTCGCGCGTCCTCGCGATGGCCTCCGCGTTCGCCCAGGCGAGTGTGAGGACGTGGCCCGTGACCACGTCCCGCATGATCACCGGGACGAGTCCGTTCGCGTCGTAGAGGGGCAAGAGCGCGCTCACGCCGGACGGTGCGGGGCGCACGGCAAGGCCGGCCCGACGCATCGCTCCCTTGACCGCGCCGACCGTGAAGACGCGGTCGTGGAAGACGGAGGCCGCGAGCACGGCGTCGGCGCCCCCGATGACGACGGCTTTCGCGAAGTCGTCCAGCCGGCCCGCGCCCCCCGAAGCCACGATCGGCACGTCGACGGCGGCGCGCACGGCACGCAGCATCTCGAGATCGAAACCCGCCTGCGTGCCGTCCGCGTCGACGGACGTCAGGAGGATCTCGCCCGCGCCCGCTCCGGCGGCTTCCGCCGCCCACGCCACGACGGTCCGGTCGGTCTCACGGCGTCCCCCGTGCGTCATCACGTGCATCACGGCGGAGCCGGTTCCGTCGCGCACGCGCTTTCCGTCGATCGCGACGACGACGCACTGCGCTCCGAAGCGCTCCGCCAGCCGCGTGAGGAGGCTCGGGTCGTCGACCGCGGCCGTGTTCACGGTCACGCGGTCGGCGCCGGCGCGGAGGAGCGCGTCCGCGTCCTCCACCGAGCGCACGCCGCCGCCCACGGTGAACGGAATCGAGAGCACCTCCGCCACGCGCCTCACGAGCTCCACGAGAGTCCCGCGCTTCTCGTGCGCGGCCGCGATGTCGAGGAACGCCACTTCGTCGGCCCCCTCGGCCTCGTAACGCGCGGCGGCCTCGACCGGATCGCCCGCGTCCCTCAGGTTCACGAACGAGACGCCCTTCACGACGCGGCCGTCCGCCACATCGAGGCACGGGATGACGCGCACCGCGACCGTCACGAGGAACTCCCGAGGTCGCGCGCCGCCCTGAGCCGCGCCACGGTCGCGGTGCCGCCATGAAGAGCGCGGCCGAAGATCGCGCCGCGGGGCCCTCCCGAGAGAACGCGGTCCACGGGAGCGAGGTCCTCTTCCCCGCGCATCCCGCCCGAGGCGAGGACCTCGCCGGGGAAGACGGCCCGCACGGCGGACAGGAGCTCGAGATTCGGGCCCGTCATCGCCCCGTCGCGCGCGACGTCCGTGACGAGGAGCGCGGAAACGCCGAGCTCCGCGAAAGAGCGCGCGACCGAGACGGCGTCGCCCGCTCCAGCGTCGGCGGTCCACCCCCGCACCGTCGGCCGGCCGTCCTTGCAGTCGAGAGCGACGACGATTCGACACGAAAAAGAGAAAGACGAAGAGGAAGATTTTCTTAGAAGGTGTGTGAAGGCGGGGCGGTCGAGGAACGGCAAGGTGCCCACCACCGCGCGGGCGGTACTCACCCCCTCTAAGAAATCTTCGACGGCGGCGGGTGTGCGCATCCCTCCCCCGACCTGCACCGCCACCCCGGCAGCGTCCGAAACAGAAAGAATTTCTTCTATCTCTTTTCGGTTGTTTCCCGTCCCGAACGCCGCGTCGAGGTCCACGACGTGGATTCCGTCCGCGCCTTCGGCGGTGAATCTCGCCGCGGCCCGCGCGGGAGGCTCGTCGTAGAACGTCGCGGCCTCGCGTTCGCCCCGCAGCAGCCTCACGACGCGTCCGCCCAGGAGGTCGATCGCGGGCCAGAGGGCAAGCCGCCCGGCGCTCATGCGCCGTCCTCCTTCAGGAAGTTGGAGAGGAGGAGGCGGCCGTTCCCCGACGACTTCTCCGGGTGAAACTGGCAGCCCCAGACGTTTTCACGCTGCACGATGGCCGCGAACTCCCCGCCGTGATCGCAGGCGGCAGCCACGTCCGCGGCGTCGACGCCTTCCGGCCTGTAGGAGTGGACGAAATAGACCCAGCTTTCGTCCGCCATTCCGGCCATGAAGCCGTCGGAGCGGCGCGTCAGGAGCTGGTTCCAACCCACGTGCGGCGTGCGCACGCCGGCGGGAAAAGCGCGGATGCGGCCGGGCACGAGGCCGAGCCCGCGGTGCACGCCGTGCTCGTCGCTCTCCTCGAAGAGGAGCTGGAAGCCGAGGCAGAGGCCGAGCAGGCGCCCTCCGCGCTTGACCGCGGCGCGCACGGCCGACTCGAGCCCCGTCTCGAGAAGGCGGTCCATGGCCGGCTGGAACGCGGCGACGCCGGGCAGGACGAGCCGCCGGGCCGACGCCACGCGGTCGAGGTCGGCCGTGAAGTCCACCTCTGCGCCGAGGCGGTGGAACGCGCGGATCACCGAGGCCGTGTTCCCGACCCCGTAGTCCACGAGCGTCACGGCCGGCACAAGAGAAGCGCTCATGCCGTGAGCGTCCCCTTCGTCGAGAGGACTTCCGTGCCCGTGATCGCCATGGCCTGGCGCAGCGCGCGCGCCGCCGACTTGAACACCGCCTCGGCCGCATGATGGCCGTTCTTCGCCCGGACGACGTCCACGTGGAGGTTGAACTTGCCCCGGAACGCGGCCGACTTCCAGAACTCCTCCACGAGCGCGAACGGGAAGTCCTTCGTGACGAGGAGCAGCTCCTTGTCGACCGGCGACTCGAAGACGATGTAGGGCCGGCCCGAGAGATCCACCACGGCACGCGCGAGCGCCTCGTCGAGCGGCACGAGGCTCGTGCCGAACCGTTCGATGCCGGCGCGTGATCCGAGCGCCTGGTCCAGCGCTTCGCCGAACGCGAGCCCGACGTCCTCGACGGTGTGATGCGCGTCGATGTGCACGTCGCCGGCTGCCCGCACCGTGAGGTCCACGCGCGCGTGCCTGGCGATCGTCTCGAGCATGTGAGAGAGGAACCCCACGGGCGTCTCGATGTGCGCCCTCCCCGCGCCGTCGAGCGCGAGCGTCAGGGAGACCGACGTCTCCTTCGTTTTTCGCTCGACCGTTCCGATCCGGCTCATAGCACCTCCCGAAGCGCCTCGAGAAAGAGGTCGTTCTCCGTCTTCGAGCCGATCGAGACGCGGAGACGTCCCGGCGCCGCCGCCGTCATGTCGCGCACGAGGACGCCCCGGTCGAGGAGCGCGCGGCGCACGCGGGGGCCCTCTCCATCCGGGGGGCGAACGAAGAGGAAATTCGCGCGCGACGGCGCCACCTCGCAGCCCGCCGCCGCGAGCGCGTCGGCCACGCGTCCGCGCTCGGCCACGATCCGCGCCACCTGGGAGCGCGCGACCTCCGGATGGGCCAGGACGGCGACGGCCAGCTCCTCGGCCGCGAGGTCCACGCTGAACGGGAGGATGGCTTTCTGGATCTCGAACGCCAGCTCGGGCGGCGCGACCGCGTACCCGATCCGGAATCCCGCGGCCGCGTACGCCTTCGACAGCGTTCGAAAGACGACGAGGTTCGGGCGGGAAGCGGCGTACGAGAGAGCATCGTCCTCGCCCTCCGCGAAGTCCACGTAAGCCTGGTCGAGGAGGACGACGGGAGCGGAGTCGAGCAGCCGGTCCAGAAACGCGCGCCGGACGACACCGCCGGTCGGGTTGTTGGGCGAGCACACGAGCGGGACGGCTTCCGGCCGCGCCGCCGCCGCGAGGAACGCCTCCTCGTCCACGTCGAAGTCCGGGCCCTTACGGGGCACGTCCACGATGCGGGCGGCCGCGATCGCCGCGATCTGCCCGTAGAGCGAGAACGTGGGCGTCGGGAGCACGAGAGAGCATCCGCCGGCGAAGACCGAGACCGCGGCGAGGATCACCTCGCCCGAGCCGTTCCCGACCACGATTTCCTCCGGCCGCCTGCCGATCGCGCCCGCGACGGCGTTCCTCAGGCGCGGTGATCCGAAGTCCGGATAGCGGCCCCATCTCTTCGCGGCGAGGCGCGCGAGGACCTCGTCGCGGATTTCCCCGGGCACGTCGAACGGCGACTCGTTGAAATCCAGCTTCGCGCGGATCGGCGGGGCGTCCTCGCGCACGAGGCGATAGGCGCGGAGCGCCCTGATCTCCTCGCGGACGGGAACCGGGAAGCCCGTCATCGCGCCCTCCTCTCGAGAGACTCCGCATGCGCCACGAGACCCTCGAAGCGCGCGAGGACCGCGGCCTCTCTCGCGAGGCGCCGCGCGGCCTTCGGCGGCGCGCTCACGGAACGTCCCCAGCGCAGGAAGTCTCGCACCGAGAGGCCCGAGAAGCTGCGCGCCGCTCCGCCCGTGGGCAGCACGTGGTTCGGCCCCGCCAGGTAGTCGCCGAGCGCCGTCGGCGTCGACGAGCCGATGAAGAGCGCGCCGGACGTCGGAAGGAGGCGCGGCGACAGACGTTCGGCGGCCTTCCCGAAAACCTGCACGTGCTCGGCTGCAATCTGCGACCCCGTGGAAACGGCGCTGAAGATCTCCTTGAAAGTGAAGATCCGGCCGCGCCGAAGCAGCGAGGCGCGCGCCGTGGCTGCATTCCCCTTCGAAGAAACCGAATCGAGGCGCTCCCATTGCCGCGCGACGCTGGCCCGCACATCGGCGCCCAGGGCCCTCGAATCCGTGAAGAGCAGGCAGACGGCGTCCGGGTCGTGCTCGGCCTGCGCGAGGAGGTCGGCGGCCACGAGCTCCGGGTCGGCGTCGCCCGACGCCACGATGAGGACCTCCGAAGGCCCGGCGGGCATGTCCACCGCCACGAGGCCCGCCACGAGGTGCTTCGCCGCCGCGACGAAGCGGTTGCCCGGGCCCACGATCTTCGCGACGCCGCACACGGAGACGAGACCCGCGATGCCGTGGGCGCCGCCCGCGAGGAGCACCGCGTCGACACCCAGCTCGCGCGCGGCCCAGCGCAGCTCGGGGCTCGACGCCCATGCGCGCGGCGGCGTCGCGACGACGGCGCGCGGCACCCCCGCGACGCGAGCGGGCAGGACCCCCATCAGGAGCGAGGACGGGTAGAACGCCCGGCCTCCCGGCACGTAGACACCCACGGAGTCGAGCGGCGCGCGCTTCTCGACGAACGAAACGCCCAGGGAATCCCGAAACGAGAACCCGGAGGAGACGGAGGCGAGTTGCCTGCGGTGATAGGCCTCGATGCGCCTCCGCGCGACGCGGAACGCGCGCGCGAACTTCTCGTCCACGCGGGGCAGCTTTTCGAGACGGGGATCAATGAAGATCTTCTTAGAAGGGTAATAGGGCTGGTCGCCGGCGGGCGCTGCCGGCCCGGTTCCGCCGCGCCGCTGCCCCTCTTCACCTTTCAAAGAAAACGTGCTCTTCGGACCTCGGGTGTGCGCCTCCGCCAGGTCGAAGCGTTTCACGTATTCCCGCAGCGCGGGCTCCCCTCTTCGCAGAACGTCCTCCACCACCGGCAGCACCTGCTTCAGCGTGGCAAAGTCGGGATTCGTGCCCCGGCGGCTCTTCAGCAGATTCTCCAGTTCCGCGCGCCCACCGCGCGTGGCCGCGTCGACGATCTTCATCATGAAGTTTTCGCTTCCCCCACGTGAGCCCGCAGCCGCTCGACGAATGCCGCGATCTCGGCGCGGCGCGCCACGAGCGAGGCGCGCCCGAGAATGAGGGTCGCGCGGCTCGTGAGGATGGTCTCGATCTCGGCGAGGCCGTTCGCCGCCATCGTCGAGCCCGATTCGATGAGGTCCACGACCACGTCCGTGAGCTTCAGCGCGGCGGCGAGCTCGACCGAACCCGCGAGCGGGACGATCTCGTGGGCGATCTTCCTCTCGTCGAAGTAGCGGGCGGCGAGACGGCGGTACTTCGTGCCCACGCGCACGGGCTGGCCGTCCGGACGAAATGGCTCGCCCGCCCTCCCGATGAGCGACAGGCGGCAGGCGCCGAAGGGCAGCTCGACGGGCGACGTGACGTCCTCTCCGCTCTCGGCGACGCGGTCGCTGCCCACGATGCCGAGATCGGCTCCGCCGTGGGCCACGTACGTCGGCACGTCGTCGTCCTTGAGAAGGAGAAGCTCGAAGGCGCCGTCGATCGCGGACACGAGGAGGCGCCGCCCATCGGGCTCGCCGAACGAAGCGCCCCCCGCGCGGAGCGCCTCCAGTGCCTTCGGCAGAAGCCGGCCTTTCCCCACGGCGATGCGCAGAGGCCGCGCGCGCTCTTCGCCGGCTTCCGTCGCGGCACCGAGCGCCTCGAGCCCGATGCAGAACCCGAGGGCCGGCGCAGCCGCGCCGAAGCGAGCGAGCAGGCCGTCGTACCGGCCGCCTCCGGCGATGGTGCCGCCTCCGCCGGCTGCGTCCACGCTGAACGTGAGCCCCGTGTAGTAGGGAGCCTGCGGCACATCCGCGAGGTCGACCACGACCGGCAGCCCCGGCCGGGCGGATCGCGCCACCTCGATGGCGCGCGCGAGCTCCGCCGCGGCGCCCGCGAGCGCGGGCGGCCTGAAGAGCCCCGAACCGGGTTCGAACCCCACGAGGAGAGCCCGGGCGACTTCGGCCGCGGCCGCTCCCGCCGCACCCGAGCCGCGGAGAAGCGTCTCGAGCTGCGTGACGTGCCGCGCCTGAGCAGCCGCTACGGCTTCGACGAGCTCGGAGCCCCCGCCCTTCGCGAGCGCGGGCGCGACCGCGACAAGCAGACGTCCGAGGAGCCCCGCCCAGCCGAGCGTGAGCCTCAGGCGCCCCGCCGGAATGTCAGCGAGACACGAAAGTGCGAGCGCGAGCATCTCCCCGTCCGCCTCCCGGCGGCCGTCGCCGTAGCGTTCGGCGCCGACCTGTGCGAATTCCCGGCGGCGTCCCACCCCGGTCTCTTCATCGCGCACGACATCGCCCCGGTAGAACAGGGAGACGGGCGCGGAGAGCGTACCGAGCCGCGGCGCGACGACCCGCGCGGCCATGGGCGTGAAGTCCGCCCTGAGAGAAAGCGTATTCCCCTGCCGGTCGAGGAATCGATAGACGCGCTCGTCGCCCTCGGCCGTCACGCCCGCGTAAGGAGCGGCGAAATCGAGGACGGGGAGGATGATCTCGCGCTGGCCGGCTTCCTGGAGCCTCCGAACGACGGAATCTTCGGCCTTGCGGCGGCGTTCGGCCGCGTCGAAGAGGAACGCCTGGACGCCGCGCGGCAGGTTGGGATCGGGACGGTCTGTCTTCACGCGGAGATCTCCGGACGTGCAAGAGGAGATTCTTCGAAAGAGGCGAAGGCCAGCCGCGCGCGCGACGGCAGGCGCTCCAGAAGATCTCGCGGAGCCGTCTTCCTGCCCGTGAACAGCGCCGCCTGGCCCGCGGCCTGGAGGAGGAGGAGCGTCTGGCCCTCCACGACACACGCGCCGGCGGCGCGCGCCGCCCTGACGAGCTCCGTCCCGCCGGCGCGATACGGCGCGTCGATGACGAGCATTCTGGGGCGCAGGAGATTCTGCTCGCAGGGAAGGGGATCACCCTCTCTGAGGCCAAGTGAAGTCGCGTTGACCAAGATCTCCGGCTCGTGAAACGCCATTGAAGACTTCTTAGAAAGATAATGGGCGCCCTCGGCTTTCGCCAGCGCCTCGCCGCGCTCGTCGCCTCGGTTCACCAGAAAGACCTCATATCCCTTCTTTCCAAGGACACTCACGGCGACCCTCGCCGTACCGCCCGCACCCATGACGAGTGCGCGTCGCGCGCTCCCTTCGTCCGTGCTCTTCCCCCTCGGAGCATCCGGGATAACGGCCTCGAATGCCGCGCGATCGGTGTTGGCAGCGCGCAGCCGGAGCGGCTGGCCCGGCGGGCTCGTCCTCACCAGCGTGTTCACCGCCTTCTCTCCCTTCTCGGCGTCCCCCGCGAGGAGCGCGGCCTCTTCCTTGAACGGAATCGTCACGGACGACGCGGACAATGGCAGGCCGAGAGCGTCGAGGCAGGCGTGGAGGGATGAGAGCTCGCTCCCGAGCATCCGCATCGCGAACGGCACGTAGAGCGCGTCGAGGCCGAGCGCTTCGAAGTTCGCATTGTGGAGAGCCGGCGAGAGCGAGTGAGAGACGACGCCCCCGAGGAGCGCAAACAGCCGGGAGACCTTTCGGGGCCGTCCGACGCCGTAGATCTCCACGAGGTCGCGCGCGAGGAGCTGTCCCGGCGCCGTCGCCCGCCCGGGAAGAAGAGCGCCGTACGCGAGCGGCGCTCCGAGATACGGCGCGAGCGCGCGCGTGGCGATGCCGGCCTCGCCCATGCCGAAGGCCGCGAGGCGGCCGCGCGGGTGCGCGGCCTGGAGCTCGAGGAGGCGGCGGGCGTCGCCGGAGTCGTTCGCCGTCGCCACGACCTTCACGAAACGGGCGGGAGTCGCGAGCATTCGGGCGACGAGGGAGCTTATGTCGGCAGGGATGCCCTCCGGGTCATGGAGAGAGAGAATCTTCTTGGAAGGGTGAAGGTGGGCGGCCTCGTCCCCACCGTCGCGGCGGAACTCCACGTCGACGAATTCAAACCCGGCATCCAGAGCCTTCGAAAGCAGCCTCTGCGCCTCCCCTCCTTGTCCCCGGAACGCTCCGCCTTCGGATGCGGAACGGACCGTCGCAATGAGAGTTCTTCCTTCCAAGCACGCGCGAAGCGCGCGGAATTCCGGCTCTTCGGACATTGCGTCGAGCCGAAGTTCCACCGCGGCCCCCGGGGGGAGGCAGGAAGCCTCCTTCGCGGCCTCGAAAGCCTCGGCGTTCGACGCCGGGGCGACGGAGGCGACGAGGAGCGTGTCTTCCGCGGTCAGGGCCAAAACGAAACCCCCTCCGGTCCGGAGGGGGCTGGGGGTTTTCCCTGGGAAACCCGCGCGCCTCCGGACCCCGACGGGCCGGCGGCGCGAAGCGCGGCCGGCTCAGCCGTGATGCACGTGCCAGTGGCGCGAGACGAAGATCATGACCGGGCGAGTAGACCTGAAATCCCGAGTCCGTGTCAAGGCTTCCTCTTCCAGCGCACGCCCTGGGGCGTGTCCTCGAGAAGGATCCCCTGCCCGACCAGCTCCTCGCGGATCGCGTCGGCGGCCTTGTAGTCCCGGGCCTTCTTGGCCTGTTTACGCGCTTCGATGCGCTCGTCGATCCACGTCTCGTCCACATGGGAGGATTCGGATGAAGATTTCTTGGAAGGTGAAGAGGGGCCGGCCGCCCCGTCAGCGGAAGGCGCCGCGCCCTCCATCACGCCGAAGATGCCGCCGGCGATCTCTCGCAGGAGACCCCGCGCCGCCGACGCGTCGGCCGGCGAGAGATGCCCCGCCTCGAGATCCACGTTCGTCGCCTTCACGAAGGAGAACAGCGCACCCAGGGCGCCCGCGGTGTTCAGGTCATCTTCAAGGGAGGAGAAAACGGCACCCCGCGCCGCCGCCACCCTTTCCGCGAAGCCGCCTCCCGCCACCTCCGGCGAATTCCCTTCCGCAGAAATCCTCTCTTCGGCGTTCTCTTTCTTCTCTTCCCGCTCCCCGAGCCGCAGGTCGAGAGACTCCAACCGCTCGACGGCCGACGTGGCCCCCCTCAGGCCTTCGAACGTGAAGTTCAGCTTCATGCGATAGGGGACGGAGACGAGGAGGTAACGGATCGCCCGCGGTGTGAAGCCCTTTTCGAGGAGGTCGGGGAGCGTGTAGAAGTTTCCCTTGCTCTTGGACATCTTCTCGCCGTCCACGAGAAGGTGCTCGGCGTGGAGCCAGAAGTTGACGAACGTCGTCCCCGTCGCGCCTTCGCTCTGCGCGATCTCGTTCTCGTGATGCGGAAAGATGTTGTCCACGGCGCCCGTGTGGATGTCGAACGTCTCGCCAAGGTACTTCATCGACATGGCGCTGCACTCGAGGTGCCATCCCGGCCGTCCGGCGCCGAGCTCGGTCGTCCACGTGGCGGACTCGGGCTCGCCTTCCTTCGCTTCCTTCCACACCGCGAAATCGCGCACGTCCTCCTTGTCGTACTCGTCGTCGGCCACGCGCGCGCCGCGCTTCACGGCCGTCAGGTCGATCTTCGAGAGTCTTCCGTAGGCCGGGAACGTCGCGATGCGGAACCACACCGAGCCGTCACTCTCGTACGTGTGCCCGCGCGCGGCGAGTCTCTTCACGAGCGCCACCATCTCGGGGATGTGGTCCGTGGCACGCGGATAGAGCGCCGCCGGAACGACGCCGAGCGTCGCGAGGTCCTCGAAGAACGACGCGATGTGCCCCGCGGTGAACTCGCGCAGCGGCAGCCCCGCCGCCACGGCGCCGCGGATCGTCTTGTCGTCGATGTCCGTGAGATTCATGATCTGCGTCGTCTCCCAGGAGAGAGCGCGGAAGACGCGGCACATCACGTCCTCCCAGACGAACGTCCTGAGGTTGCCGATGTGCACCCGGTTGTAGACCGTGGGGCCGCACGTATAGAGGCCGACCTTGCCCGGGCGGACGGGCCGGAACTCCTCGACCGAGCGGCTCAGCGTGTTGTAGAGGCGCAGCGTCACGACGGGCGATTCTCGACGACCGCCCGGGATTTCGCCAGCGGACCGCGGGATCCGCGGTTGGCACGCGTCTCGCTCGATGAGAGCGATCGGCCAACGTGACACCGTGCACCGGAGGGGTCAATTGAAGAGAATTCGAGCCACCGCCGCCGCCCTCCTCTTCCTCCTCGCCGGCGCCGACCTTCCCGCCGCGGATCTCGTGCGCCTCGTGCGCTACAAGCTGTCCGCGGGCGATCTCGCGAGCGGTGAAGCGGCCGCCGAGGACTACCGGCGGACGACGGGCGTTGACGCGGAGTACCTCGACGCCGTCGGGTGGCTCGCGCGCGGCGCTCAGATGCTGGGGCGGCGGGAGAAGGCGGCCGAATACGCGGCCGAGCTGAGGAAGGCGATCCCCGCGGAGGAGCCCGGCTTTCTCGTGCCGTTCGGCGCGGCGATCGAGGTCGAGGGAAGGCTCCGGCTCGCGGCCGACGGGCGCGGCGCCGCTCTTCGCTACTGGGAGATGGAGCTCGCGCGCGCGAAGGACCCCTCCCTGCGCTCGCGCATAAGGAAGAACATGAACCTCGCGAGCCTCGAAGGAGAGAGAGCTCCGGAGATCGGCGGAGCGGGCCCGCGCCTCGCAGGCTTTGCCGGCAGGCCCGTCGTGCTCTTTTTCTGGATGGCGGGCTGCGGGGACTGCAAAGCCGAGGCCGCGAAGGTCGCCCGGCTCGCGGCGAAATACGCCCCGGAAGTCGCCTTCCTGGCGCCCACGCGTCTCTACGGCAGGGCGGGCGACGTCAAGGACCCCACGCCGGAGGCGGAGTCGGCCTTCATCGAAAAGTTCTGGGCCGAGACCTATCCCGGGCTCGCGGCGGTTCCACGGCCCGTCGACACGGAGACGATGATTCGCTATGGCGTCTCGGCGACCCCGACCTGGGTCCTCGTCGACGGGCGAGGCGCGGTCCGGCTCTACGCCCCCACGCGCCTCACGGAGGCCGAGCTTTCACGGCAGATCGAGTCGTTGCTCACCGAATCCGGCCCGGCGAAGACCCGCTGACGAACCCGGAGACGCCCTCTCCGAGGTCCGAGGGCGGCCGACGCCTGTGCGATATCCTCGATCCATGTTTCGATCTCCGGCCGCGCCTCCCCTGCTGCTCCTCGTGGACGACGACCCGTATCAGGCCGAGGTGGCGTCGTACATCGCGTACGAGCTGGGGTGCGACTTCGAGAGCGCCCTCTCGGGCACCGAGGCCCTCGAGAAGGTCGACGCCCGCCGCCCGGACGTGGTCCTCCTCGACGTGCGCATGCCCGACCTCTCTGGCTACGAGGTCTGCCGGCGCATCAAGACCGTAGGAGCGACCGCGGGCACGCAGGTCATCTTCGTGACCGCGCGCACCGAGGAGGAAGACCTCCTGCAGGGCTTCGAGGCGCTCGCGAACGATTACGTCACGAAGCCCTTTTCCGCCCGCGAGCTGAAGGCACGCGTGAAGAACGCTCTCCGCATCAAGGAGCTCCTCGACGCGCTCACGGCGCGCACCCAGATCCTCGAGCTGCAGCAGGAGATCTCGGAGAAGGTCGAGGAGGACGGCGTCACGAACGAGGACTTCCGGGCGCGTCTCCTCGTCCCCATGCTCGACCGGATCTCGTCCGTCTTCGGCGCCGACGGCGTGACGCTGCACGTGAGGGGCCCGGGCCCTGTCGGGCTCTTCGCGGCCGCCTCGACCGCCTGGCCGGCCGGCGGCCCCCCGGACTTCGTCGCGACGCTCGGCCTCGAGGAGGACCCGCGAACCGCGCGCGCGCCGCGGCTCCCGGGTGAGGCGCGCGATCCCGGCCCGGACTGGGCCATCGTCGCCGCTCCCGTCTTCGGGGGCCGCGAGCTTCTCGGCACGCTCCGCCTGTACCGCCGCGGACCGCTTCCGCCACCCGGCGAATCGCCGGAGCTCGAGCACCTCATCGCCTTTTCGGCCCACCTCGGCCGCACGCTTCACCGGATGCACCTCGTCGACGAGCTGCGCACGAAGGCGGGCGCCTAGGACGCCCGGCCGGCTCCGGCCACGAAGGCTCACCAGGCGCCTTTCTTCTGACGCTTGACGACCTGGCGCAGGAGAAGTCCCCTCTTCAGCGTCGAGAGCCGGTCCACGAAAAGCCGCTGGTCGAGGTGGTCCACCTCGTGAGAGAACGCACGGGCCAGGAGATCGCGCCCCTCGAGCGCCCGCTTGTTCCCGCGCTCGTCGAAGGCTTCCACGATCACTCTCTGCGGCCGCTCGACCGTTTCGACGAGGTCGGGAAAGGAGAGACATCCCTCCTCGTCCCGGATCGTCCCCTGCGCGTCGACGATGACGGGGTTGACGAGCACGAGCACCTGCGACGGGTCCTTCCCGACCGAGAGATCCACGATCGCGACGCGCAGGTTCACGCCGATCTGCGGCGCCGCGAGTCCCACGCCGGGCGCGGCCCAGCAGGTCTCCTTCAGATCCTGAAGCAGCGCGGCGAGACCCGGGTCGTCGAACACCTCCACGGCCGCGTTTTTCGCGACGAGCCGTGGATCCCCGTACTTGACGATCTCGCGTATGGCCAATTGAGCTCCCGCGGAAGGAACGGCGGCCCTCCCCTTTTCAGGAGTTCGGACCAGCGCGTTGAGATTGCAGGCCTTCCCGGGCACGGTCAAGCGTCCCCGGGGGGGGACGGGCAAGACCCGCCCCCCATGGTACGGAGGTCGCATAGGATCGTCCGGAGGCCCGACATGAACGCCCGCAGGTTTCCGCCGTCCGTTCTCGCGGCCGCCCTTCTTCTGGCCGCGGCCTCGGCGCCGGGCCCCGCGGAGGCCCAGCGGGAGGGATACACGTACCTCTCGTACGTGCAGCCGGACGTTTCCCTCATCTCGAAGGCCGACGACGACGCCGCAGCCCGGATCAATACCCCGGTCCTCGCCGGGGACAGCCTCGTCACGGGCGTCGGTTCGCGCGCGGAGGCCGTGCTCGCCGACGGTAACGTCGTGCGGGTCGACGGGTACACCGAGCTGCGCTTCGAGGGATTGGCGCGCACCTACGAGTCCGACGACGACTTCGACCTCCTGTTCCTCGTGCGCGGCAGCGCGGCCGTCGAAGTGCGGGACGTCGCCACGCGCGAGCGCGCCCTGCGCCTCGACACCGACGACGCCACGATCCTCGCGGCGTCCCGCGGCCTCTTCCGCGTGGACGCTGGAAGGCGCGGCACCGAGATCTACGTCCTTTCGGGCAAGGTCGAGGTTTCCGGCCGCGGCGACCGCGTGCTCGTTCGCGCGGGCGAGTACGCCTGGGTGAGCGGCGACAGCGAGATCGAGGTCGAGGCGTCCGGCTCGCCGCGCGACCGCTTCGCGCGCTTCATCGAGGAGCGGCGCGACCGGACCGACCGCCGCGATACGACGCGCTACGTCTCTTCGGACTTCACTTACGACTACGACATGGCCTCCTTCGACGACAATGGTTCCTGGTCCTACGGCTCCTCGTACGGCTCGTATTTCTGGAGGCCGCGCGTGCCCGCCGGCTGGACGCCTTATTCGCTCGGGTACTGGCGCTGGACGCCCGCGGGGCTCACCTGGGTTTCCTCCGAGCCATGGGGCTGGCTCCCCTACCATTACGGGACGTGGGTCTTCGACTCTTCTCTGGGGTGGTGCTGGCTGCCGGGCGACGACTATTCCCCTGCCTGGGTCTACTGGAACTACACGCCTAGCTGGGTGGGCTGGTGCCCGATCGGGTACTACGAGACCTATTACCGGCACGTCCGCGGCATCGCCGGCGCAGGCCCTCGCATCTACGCGCACCTCCGCGGTCGCGTCGCGCCCGCGCAGATAGACCCGCGCGGCTGGAGCTACGTGGCGTCCGGCCGGCTCGGCGCGCGGTTCGACCCGGCGCGCGACGTGGTGCGCGGGGATCGGGTGAGCTTTCGGCCGGGCGAGATCGGCTTCATCGCGACGGCGCCCCTCCGTGTGGAACGTGGCTCGAGCCCGATTCTGTCGATCCAGGAAGCGATCCGGCGCGTGCCCGCCGCCGAGAACGGAACCCGGCCGGCGCCCGTGAACGAAGGGCTGACCTCCGTGCTGCGGCGCGACCGTACGCTCTCGCCCGCCGCTCTGGATGAGCTTCGCCGCGCGGGCGTGCGCGTCGGACAGGACCCTGCCTACCGGCTGTCGGCCGGATCTCAACGCCGCACGGATCGAGGCGCTTCCGCGGACTCCTGGCGACAGGTGGTCGGCCGGAGCCCCGCGTCGGGTCTTGCTCCGTCCGGGGGCGCCGCGCGCCGCGAGGGGGGCGCTGGACGCCGCGAGCACGGCGGTTCGCCCCGCCGCGGCGACGAAGGCTGGCGGTCTCCTTCATCGCCAGCTCCCGGGCCCATCCAGCGCCGACCCGAGGACCGGCCGGCTCGGCACGACGACTCGGGCTGGCGCGCGCCGCAGCCCCGCGTGATCGAGCGCGATCGCGCGCGCGAAGCGCCGCCCGCTCCTCGCGAAGTTGCGCCGCCCCCGCGAGAAGCGCCCCGGTCGGCGCCGGCCCCGGCACCTCAATCGGCGCCTGCTCCCGCGCCCCAGGCGGCGCCTGTCGACAGGCCGGCGCGCGGAGCGTCTCGCTCGTTCGATGGAACGGCTCAGGGCCCTGGGCTCCGCCGGACCTGACCCGCGGCGACGGTCCCTCTACAATCCGGGGGTGGCGTGGCTTCCAGGCGGCAACCGGCTCGTCCGGGCTCTCTTCGTCGTCTACGTCCTCGAGGCCGGCGCCTTCCTGACGCTCGCGCCCTGGAGCCGGTACTGGACCCAACACGTCGTCCAGCGATCCCCGGCGCGCGCTCGCGCGTTCCTCGACTCGCCTTATTTTCGCAGCTTCCTCCTCGGCCTCGGGCTCCTGCATCTGTGGGCGGCGGCTTCCGAGATCGAGGCCTGGAGGCGCGAGATGCGGCGCGACGCGGCCTCCGCGCCTGGACGGGAAACAGCATGAGCGCCCGCGTCACCTCGGAGGACGGCCTCCCGGCGGGTTCTCCCGTCCTCGGACTCGGCGTGGATCTGTGCGAGGTCCCGCGCGTCGCGCGCGCCCTCTCTCGCCACGGCGCACGCTTCGTCGAGAAGCTCTTCTGGCCGGGCGAGATTCGCCGGCCCCCGGAGTCTCCCGCTTACGCGGAACACGTCGCGGGCCTGTTCGCCGCAAAGGAAGCCGCGATGAAGGCGCTCGGCACCGGGATGCGCGGGATCGCCTTTCGGGAGCTGGCGATCGTTCGAGCGCCGGGAGGGCCGCCCCGCCTCGCGCTCTTCGGGCGGGCGCGCGATTGCGGCGCCCGGCTCGGCGTGTCGGGAGCGCACGTGACGATCACCCACACGCGGGAGCTGGCCGCCGCCGTCGTCGTGCTCACGGGCGCGCCGCTCTAGAATGCCGCCCCCGATGAGCAGCCTCCCGCCGGTCCTCGCGGGCCGAAAGGTCCTCGTCGTGGACGACGAGCCCACGATCCTCAAGATCATCTCTTTCAAGCTCCGCCTCACGGGGCTTCAGCCGATCGAGGCGACGGGCGGCGAGGAGGCCCTTCGCCTCGTGCGCGAGGAGGCTCCGGACCTCGTCCTCCTCGACGTCTCTCTGACTCCCGGCCTCACGGGCTTCGACGTCTGCCGCATCCTCAAGGAGAACCCCGCGACGTCGCACC
>JBGQDL010000050.1:0-22376 GCA_041495865.1 Thermoanaerobaculia bacterium
CTCATCGATGTCGACCTTCCGCGGTGTGCTTCCCTGATAGCCCTTCGCGCTCGCCGTGATCTCGTACGAGCCCGTCGCGAGCGGCGGAACGGTCGCGAGCCCTGAGTCGTCGGTCAACTCCGACATGTTCGGTCCGTGCTGGAGGTCCTCGACGAACACCACCGCCGCCGGGATCGGATCGCCCGACTTCGCGTCGAGAACCCTCACGGCGACCCGGTTCACCGGCACGTCGAAGTCCGCCCGCTCGTCGCGCGGCTCGTCGCCGTCGAGTCGAAGGTCCGCGCCGAAGGGCTCGAAGCCGGGCAGACGAATTCCAACCCGTAACCGCCCGCGTCTCACGAGGGTGATTCGATAGTTCCCGTCTTCGTTGGCATCGGTGTCGAACGAGAGGCCTGTATTCACCGCCCAGAAGTGAAGCTTCGCGGTGGCGGGCGTTCCTCCCGCCGTGACGCGTCCGGAGACCTCGAAGGGGCGAATCGCGATCGTTCGGACGGCAGGCCGCGCATCCGCCAGATCCACGGTCACGGTATCCGTCCATTTCCCGAGCTTCCAACGAAGCGCGAAGAGCACGGGATCGAGACCCGTGAAAACGAACCCGGTGTCCGAGCGCCCCTTCTGGGAAGACACGGGGGCGCATAGCTCGATCGGAGTCGGCCCGGGGAAGTTCCGATGCTTTTCGCAGTCCAGGAGGTCCAGTTTCACGGACCCGTGACCCACGCCTTCGGCCACGTCGAAGCGCAACCTCAGCGACGGCCTCGGGACCAGCTCGCCGCGCAGCGCGAGCGCTCCGCGCTCGGGAACCTCGGTGCTCAACGGCTTCGCGAGAGTCCACTCTTTCGAGGCGAGCGCGAGGGCCGCGGCGCCCGCCGGTACGTCGAGCCAGAACGCCCGGACGCGTGCTGATCCCGAGACGACGAGCACATCGGGGAGAAGCTTCTTCTCGTGGCCCGTGAGAGACAGCGCGAGGTCCTTCGAATCGGGCCTCGCATCCTTCGGAAACGTCAGCTCCAGCGCAATCTGTCCGCGGCCGCGCGCGGGCGATGCCGGCGCGGCGATCGCGATCTCGTCGCCGCGCTTCACCACGAGGCGCGTGAAGCCGTGGGCCCTTCCGTCCGGACCGAAGACCGATACGACGAACGCGCCCTTCGGGGGTCGGAACTCGACCGCCTCACCCGGCTCCTCGCCGATCTCGCGCGACTCGAACCAGCCCGTTTCGACCTGCACGATCTCCACGCGCGAACCCCTCGGCAGCGTTCCGGGCGGCACGAACGCGCGGGACGTCTCGGCCAAAAGGGCCAGCAGCGCGAGCACGCCCGAACATCGTACCGCGTGGCACCCGCGCTACGATCCCGCGCCATGAAAAAGACGCTCCGCTGCGCGTCCTCGCCGAGGAAGGCCGCGTGAGGCCTTGAGCGCCGGCGACGCCGCCCGTACCGGCGCCATGCGTCTGTTCAGGGCCTACGAGGCGTACACGCGGGCGTTCGCCGAGATCACGCGGCGCGCGCCGGCGCGCTTTGCGGCGCGCCACTGGCACGTGGCGCGGGCCGACGCGTACGAGCGCCTCGAGCTCTACCGGAGGACTCTGGATCCGGCCGTCGCCGACCTCTCGACGCTCCTGGGCGCCGAGGTGGAAGAGACAGCCGTCTGGTCCGCGATGAAGGCGGCGTTCGAGGGATTCGTCGCGGGCCGCGCGGACGCCGAGCTGGCCGAGACGTTCTTCAATTCCGCGTCGCGCAGGATTTTTCACACGGTGGGCGTCGACCCGCGCGCCGAGTTCGTCTCCGCCGCTCCGCCCTCTCTCCCCGAGGCGGGGTCGGACCTCCTCGTAACCCTCGACGGCGGGGCCGGGACGGAGGCCGCGCTCCTTCAGGCGCTGGCCGCGTTCCGGTTCTCCGCGGACTGGGAGGACCCCGCCCGTGACGCCCGGCAGGCCGCGGGCCGTCTCGACGCGATGCTCAAAGGCGCCTGGGGCGCGCCGGGGTTCGAAGCGCTCGACCTTCTCCGCTGCGTGTTCTTTCGGAGCAAGGGGGCCTATCTCGTGGGCCGCGTCCGGCGCGGGAAAGACGCGCGCCCCTTCGTCCTCGCCCTCCTCAATCCCCGCGGCCGCATCGTCGTGGACGCGGTCCTCGCCGACGGGGACGAAGCCTCGATCGTCTTCAGCTTCACGCGTTCGTACTTCCACGTGGAGTCGTCCCACCCGGCCGCACTCGTCGCGTTCCTCAAGACGCTCATGCCCAAGAAACCGGTCGCCGAGCTCTACACGGCGATCGGCTTCAACAAGCGCGGCAAGACCGAGCTCTTCCGCGACCTCCTGAGGCAGCTCGCGAAGTCAGAGGACCGCTTCGTCGAGGCGCCCGGCGTGGCCGGAATGGTCATGCTCGTCTTCACGCTCCCCTCCTACGACGTCGTCTTCAAGGTCATCCGCGACTCTTTCGCCCCGCCGAAGACGACGGGACGGCAGGACGTCCTCGACAAGTACCGGCTCGTCTTCCACCACGCGCGCGCGGGGCGCCTCGCGGACGTGCAGGAGTTCGAGCATCTCTCGTTTCCGATCTCGCGCTTCGACCCGCAGCTCCTCGAGCGGCTCCTCGCCGCCGCCTCGAGGACCGTCGAGCTGCGCGGAAACGAGGTGGTTCTCCACCACCTCTTCACCGAGAGGCGGCTCACGCCGCTCGACATCGTCCTCCGGGAGGCCGGGACTGAGGCGGCACGCGCCGCGGCCGTCGACTTCGGCGAAGCCATCCGGGACCTGGCGAAGGCCAACATCTTCCCCGGAGACGTCCTTCCCAAGAACTTCGGCCTCACGCGCCACGGGCGCGTCGTCTTCTACGACTACGACGAAATCTGCTTCCTGACCGACGTGAACTTCCGGGAGCTGCCCGGCGGCAGTGACGAGGGAGACGAAAGCGCCGAGCCTCCGTTCTGGGTCGGGCCGGACGACGTCTTTCCCGAGGAGCTCTTCACGTTCATGGGGCTCAGGGGCCCGGCCCGGGAAGCCTTCCTCGAGCGGCATGCGGACCTTCTCGGCGTGCGGTTCTGGCTCGACGCGCAGCGCCGAACGCGCGCGGGCGAGATCATCGACGTCTTCCCGTACGCGAGGGAGCGGCGGCTGGGTTGAGGCGGCGCCTGACCCCACAAGGAGCGCCGGGAGGCCGTCCGGGCCCCCGTCGCTCCGCCCGGGCTACTCGATGACGCGGATGTTCCGCACCGCGCACATCTCCTTCAGGACCTTCGGCCATACGGTGACGCTGACCTCCCCGAGGTGCGCCTTCCTGAGGAGGAGCATCAGGACGCGCGACTGGCCGATTCCCCCTCCAATCGAAAGAGGCAGCGTGCCGTTCGCGATCCCCTGGTGATAGGGGTACTTCAGGAAGTGGAGCTGGTGCGTGAGCTCGAGCTGCTTTTTCAGCGTCTCGGCGTTCACGCGGACGCCCATCGACGAAAGCTCGTGCCGCCGCTTCGTGACCGGGTTCCACACGAGGATGTCGCCGTTCAGGCCGTGCATCGTCCGGCCGTCTTTCGTGTGCGTCTGCGTGACCCAGTCGTCGTAGTCCGCCGCGCGCATCTCGTGCGGGTATCCGTCCTTCAGCGTCCAGCCGATGCCGTAGATGAAGATCGCCGGGTACTCTTGGAGGATCGCGTTCTCGCGCGCCTTGCGGGGCAGGTCGGGGAACTTGTCGAGGATGTCCTCGGCGTGCAGGAAGACGAGCTTCTCGGGCAGGCGCGGGAGCTTCCTCTTCTTCAGGTCCGGAAAGCTCTCGAGCGCGAAGTCCTCGGCGCCCTTGATCACCTTCCAGATGCCCTCGACGGTCTTCGTGAGGAAATCGAGACTGCGCTCCTCGGGCGTGATGGCCTTCTCCCAGTCCCACTGGTCGACGTAGGCGCTGTGGTCGTGGTCGAGGAAGTAGTCCTTGCGGACCGCGCGCATGTCGGTGACGAGCCCTTCGCCGGGCTTCATCTCGAACTGCTTCAGCGCGATTCTTTTCCACTTCGTCGCGGCCTGAACGACCTGCCCTTCGATCGGGTGCTTGCCGTTGTCGTTCGCGATGTGGAACGTGACCGGGCCCCGCGAGCCGTCGCGGTCGAGGTAGTCGTTCACGCCGCTCTCGGCGTCGACGATGAGGGGAACCTCCACCCGGATGAGGTTCAGCTCGCGGCAGAGGCCGTCCTCGATGTACCGCTTGACGGCCGTGATCGCCCGCTGCGTGTCCTTCGGGCCGAGGAGCGGCGTGTAGTCGGTCGGGAGGATCTTCTCCAGCTCCTCGTAGCTGCCGATACCCGGACCGGCTAGGTCCGCCTTCTTGTCGAGAACTTCGGTCTTGTGTTTCGCCATGGTCGTCCTTTCTTCAGGGGCTCAGGCGGGCGGGCCCTTCGGCCGCGCGAGCGCCGTACGGCGGGATCTTATGCGTATGATCTCGGCCCACGAAGGAGGTCTTCCATGCCCAGCTCCATGCCCAGGGTGCCCGCCACGGGAGCGAAGATCACGATCTCCGGCGGGAAACTTCAGGTTCCCGACCGGCCCATCGTTCCTTTCATCGAGGGTGATGGCACCGGGCCGGACATCTGGCGCGCGTCCGTCCGCGTCCTCGACGCGGCCGTCGAGAAGGCCTACCGCGGGAAGCGGAAGATCGAATGGATGGAGGTCTACGCGGGCCAGAAGGCCTTCGACAATCTCCAGACGTGGCTCCCGGACGAGACGATCGACGCGTTCCGCGAGTACCTCGTCGGCATCAAGGGCCCCCTCACGACGCCCATCGGCGGCGGCATTCGTTCTCTGAACGTCGCGCTGCGCCAGATCCTCGACCTCTACGTCTGCCTGCGCCCCGTACGCTGGTTCCAGGGCGTGCCCTCTCCCGTCAGGTACCCCGAGAAGGTGAACATGGTCATCTTCCGGGAGAACACCGAGGACATCTACGCGGGAATCGAATTCGCCGCCGGAACCGACGAGGGCAAGAAGGTCGCCGAGTTCCTGAAGGAGAACTTCCCGGCGCAGTACAAGAAGCTCCGCTTCCCCGAGACGACCAGCTTCGGCGTGAAGCCCATCTCGAAGGGGGGCAGCGAGCGTCTCATTCGCGCCGCGATCCAGTACGCGATCGCGCACAAGAGCAAGAGCGTCACGTTCGTCCACAAGGGCAACATCATGAAATTCACGGAAGGCGCGTTCCGGAACTACGGTTACGCCCTCGCCGAGAGCGAGTTCAAAGCCCAGACGTACACCTGGGACCAGTGGGAGAGGACGAAGAAGGAAAAGGGCGAGTCCGCCGCGAACGCCGAGCAGAAGGAGGCGCTCGCGGGCGGGAAGATCCTCGTCAAGGACGCGATCACCGACATCACCCTTCAGCAGGTGCTCACGCGTCCGGACGAGTTCGACGTCATCGCGACGATGAATCTCAACGGCGACTATCTTTCGGACGCCCTCGCCGCGCAAGTCGGGGGCATCGGGATCGCGCCGGGCGGGAACATCAACTACGTGACCGGCCATGCCATCTTCGAAGCGACGCACGGCACGGCGCCGAAGTACACGAACCTCGACAAGGTCAACCCGGGATCCGAAATCCTGTCGGGCGAGATGATGCTGCGGTACATGGGCTGGAACGAGGCCGCCGACCTCGTCCTCAAGGGCATGGACGGAGCGATCGCCGCGAAGACCGTCACGTACGACTTCGCGCGCCTGATGGAGGGAGCCACGGAAGTGAAGTGCAGCGGCTTCGGCGACGCGATCATCCGGCACATGGGGACGTGACCGTGAAGGTCCTCGTCCTCGGCGGCACGGGCACGGTCGGATCGCAGGTCGCGCGCGAGCTTCTCGCGCGGGGGGTCGACGTCCACGTCCTCACGCGCCACGCGGCCAAAGCCAAGGCGCTCCCCGCCGGCGCGAAGGCCGTGACCGGCGACCTCCTCGACCCGGCGACGGTGCGCTCGGCCTTCACCGGCATGGACGGCGTTTTCCTCCTGAATGCCGTCAGCGCGACCGAGTGCCACGAAGGGCTCATGGCCGTCAACGGGGCGCGTCTCGCGGGCGTGAAGCGGCTCGTCTACCTGTCGGTGCACGACGCGGACAAGGCGCCGCATCTGCCGCACTTCGGGGCGAAGCTCCCGATCGAGGCCGCGATCAGGATCTCCGGAATTCCGTTCACGATTCTGAGGCCCAACAATTTCTTCCAGAACGACACGTGGTTCAAGGACGTCCTTTACGGCCGGGGGCTGTATCCGCAGCCCATCGGCGGGGCCGGGCTCTCGCGGGTGGATGTGCGCGACATCGGCGAAGCCGCGGCGATCGCGCTCACCGCGGGCGGCCACGAAGGCCAGACGTACAACCTCGATGGGCCCGACATTCACACGGGCGCGTCGACCGCGGAGATCTGGGGCAACGTTCTCGGGCGAAGGATCGCCTACGCGGGAAACGACCTCGACGCCTGGGAAAAGCAGTCTCTGGCGTCTCTCCCCGCGTGGATGGTCTTCGACTTCAGGCTCATGTACGAGTTCTTCCAGAAGCACGGACTCAAGGCGACGGCCGCGGATCTCGAGCGCCAGGCGGCGCTCCTCGGACACCCGCCGCGGCGATTCGAGGACTTCGCGGCGGAGACCGCACGCGCCTGGATCGTCTGAGCTCCTCCCGAGGAAGGCAGGATCGCGCATGAAGAAGGCCGGGCGCCAGAGTCGTCCTCTCGTCGGCGTCGTCATGGGTTCGACGTCCGACTGGGACACGATGAAGCACGCCGACGAGCTACTGACGCGCTTCGACGTCCCGCACGAGTGCCGCGTCATGTCGGCCCACCGGAGCCCGAAGCTCACCGCCGAGTGGGCCACGACCGCCGAGAAGCGCGGGCTCGCCGTGATCATCGCCGCCGCGGGCGGCGCCGCGCACCTCGCGGGAGCCGTCGCTTCGCACACGATCCTGCCCGTTCTCGGCGTCCCGATGGAGAGCGCTTCCCTGAAGGGACTCGATTCGCTCCTTTCGACGGTCCAGATGCCCGCCGGCGTACCCGTCGGGACGCTCGGCATCGGAAAGCAGGGCGCCACGAACGCCGCGTTGCTCGCCGTGGCCATTCTCGCGGCCGCCGATCCGAAGCTCCGCGCGAAGCTGCGGAAGTTCCGCGCCGATCAGGAAAGGGCCGTCCGCTCGCAGACGCTGCCCTGAGCGCCGCCGGACCGCGCCTCGCGCGGGCCCTTACGCCGTAAGATTCCCGTGGAGGACCGCCATGCGTCGATTCGCGCTTCCGGCATTCGCCCTCGTTCTCGCCGCCATCCCGGGTTTCGTCGCAGGCGCTGCCCGAATCCCGGATACCCTGAAGCCGGAGGAGGCCCTCAACTACCGGAAGGCCGGCGCGGCCCTCGCGACCGCGGGCAAGCCCTCGGTCGAAACGCTCTCGAAGCTGAAGGACCTGGGGTTCAGGACGGCCATCGACCTCCGGCAGCCGGTCGAGGGAGTCGAGGCCGCCCGCAAAGCGGTCGAACAGCAGGGGCTGACGTTCGTGTCGGTTCCCGTTTCGCCCGAGACCTTCCGCGCAGACGACGCGAAGAGGGTCGCCGCGATCCTCGACGACGCGAGGGCGGGTCCCGTCCTCCTCTACTGCTCGAGCTCGAACCGCGTGGGCGGCGTGATCGCGGTCGTCGAGGGCCTCAGGGGAAAGCCGCGCGACGAGGCGCTCGCCGAAGGCAGAAAAGCGGGCCTGAAGAGCGCCGCGATGGAGAAGGCCGTTCTCAAGGTGCTCGACGAGGCTCCCGAGAAGGGGGCCGGAGGCAAGTAACCCCGCGGCTCGGCATGCACTCGGTCAGAGCCCCCTCGGCGGATGGGAGGAAGACATGGCGATAAAGGTGCCCAAGGCTCCCGCGGCGCAAACCCAGCCGAAGCCGGAGGAGACCGTCGTTCCCGCCCGCAGGGCGGCTGACCAGCCTCCCCCATTCCCGCCCCGGCGCGAGTTTTCGTCGCTCTCTCTTTCAGATCTCCTCGACGCGCGCGACGCCTATCACGTCCACCTCTCTAATCTGCGCAACGTCGTGGCGACCGGGGTGGGCCGGTACCTCATCAACCAAAGGGACTGGTACGCCACGCATCCGCCGGACGAGCCGCGGCCCCACGGCCACTCGCGCGTCGTCGAGCCGCGGACGCTCGGAAACTCGATCATCCGGTCGTGGTCGTGGCCGTGCGTTCTCGTCTTCGTGCGGAGCTGGGAGGAAAGGCGCACTCTCGGTGACCAGGCGATCCCGCGCCGTTTGTACCTTCCCGACGGTCGTCAGGTGCCGACCTGCCGGGTTCTGGGCACTCCCGACGAATCCCTCCCGCCGCCCGTCACCGCGGCAGGATTCGCCAGCGAGCTCCTCGGGGGCGGATATCGCTGCGAGCGCCACGGCCAGGGTTCGATCGAGCTGGGGACACTGGGATGCCTCGTCCAGCGCGAGGGCACGTACTACGCCCTCACGAACCGGCACGTGGCCGGCCCGACGGGCGAACCGGTGTTCGCGCGGGTGCGGGGGGAGGCCGTGAAGATCGGCACGTCGGACGGCGCCGCGGTCAACAAGCAGACGCTCAAGAGCCTCTTCCCGGACTTCGGCGCCTCGCACACGTTCGTGAACCTGGATGCCGGCCTCGTGAGGCTCGACGACGTCTCGCAGTGGACCTCGCAGGTGTTCGGGATCGGCGAGATCGGGGATGTCTTCGACGCGACCGCCTCCACGCTCACGCTCGACCTCCTTGGGCTCCCGGTGCGCGCGTTCGGCGGGACGTCCGGTGTTCTCGAGGGCGAGATCAAGGCGCTCTTTTTCCGGTACCAGTCGCTCGGAGACTTCGACTACGTGAGCGACGTCCTGATCGGGCCGCGCTCGGCCGCGGACGGCCGTGATGCGCGGAAGCCCGCCAGCCCCAGCCCGCAAACCCACCCCGGGGATTCCGGGACGCTGTGGTTCTACGACCCGCCGCTCACACCGAAGCCCTGGAAGAAGGGCCCCGAGCTTCACCCCTCCGACCCTCCCGAGCGGGGTCTCCGCGCCCGGCGCCTGTGTCCGGTCGCCATCCAATGGGGAGGGCAGCGCGTAGCGCTCCCCGACGGGACCAGGAGCGCTTTCGCCCTCGCGACGTTCGTGTCCACGGTCTGCCGCGCGCTCGACGCCGACATCGTCCGCACGTGGAGCACGGGCCACGACGAGTATTGGGGGAAACTTGGCCACTTCGCGGTCGGCTGGAAGGCGTGCGATCTTCTGGATGGCCCGCTCTCGGACCTGATGAAGGCCAATCAGGCGCACATCGGATTCGGGAACGAAACGCTCGGGAAAGGCAGCGAATTCAAGATGGGGCGGGGCGGCTTCGTGCCGCTTGCCGACGTGCCCGATTACGTCTGGATCGCCGCCGCGAAATTCGTCGAGGCCCGAAAGGACGAAGCCCCCCAGCACTTCGCGGACATCGACATCCCGGCGATCGACGGAGGACCGTCCATGCTGGAGGCGGGCCGGAAGAACCCGAGGAAGGTCGTCCCGTCCGTCTGGCGCGACTACTTCGCGGGATTCGCGCAGGCGGGATGCGGCCCGGACGCGGGCGCGTTGCCGTTCCGCGTCTGGCAGCTCTGGGACCTCATGGTAGCCGCGTTGAAGAAGAAGGACGTCAAGACCTTCGTGGCCGCGGGCGGCGTCATGGCGCACTACGTCGGCGACGCGTCACAGCCCCTCCATTGCTCGTACTTGCACCACGGCCGCCTCCCCATGGTCACGCTGCCGAAAGGCGAGTACCCGGTGGCGCACGGCAGCGACGCTTACGCGACGTTCAAGAAGAGCCGCGAGGCGAAGATCCACGGGATCTACGAGGAGCGCATGCTCGAGATCGATACGCTGGCCGCGCTCCAGGCGATCGATGCGATCCTCGCCAACGCGAAGGTCAAGGATGACGTCAGGAACGGATGGGGCGCCGCGCGCGCGACGTTCGAGCTGATGAGCGACGCGCACCGCCGGCTTTCGCCGGAGACGATCATCGACGCGGACGATCCCTCGCTGACCGAGACGGACCGCGCCAGGCGCCTCTGGGCGAACGCCGGGGTGCGGAAGGAGACGATCCGCTCGCTCGCCGACAGCACGGTGACGCTCGCACGCCTTTGGGCCAGCGCCTGGCGACAGGGCAACGGCAAGGCCGTCCCAAAATCCAAGCTGAAAGCGTTCACCGAGCCGGAGCTCGAGAGGCTCTACCGGTCGAAGACGTTCGCGCCGGCGCTGACGCTGGATCAGATGGTCACGAGCGGTAAGTTCGAGGCGCCCTGACGCACGACGGTCTCAGCCGACCCCGACGAGCGCGTCGACGACGCGCTCGAGCTTCATGCCCCGGCTCCCTTTCACGAGGACGACGTCGCCCGGCAGAAGCCGTGGACGAAGCCACGCGAGAAGTGGATCGACTTCGGTGAAGTGGGCCGAAGAGACACGAGGAGAAGAGAATTCTTCGAGCGAATGAAGAGACCGGGGCCCGAAGAAGGCGGCGAGGTCCACTCGTCCCAGCGCGCCCCGGCCGAGGCCGCGGTGAGCTTCCTCCTCGAAAGCTCCCAGCTCCAGCATGTCGCCCAACACCGCGACCGCGCGGCCCGAGCCGTTCTTCGTCAGCTCCACGAGCGTCGCGAGCGCGGCCTCCATCGACGCAGGCGAGGCGTTGTAGCAGTCGTCGAGGATCGTGATCCCGCCCGCGCCAGCGACCACGCGGGAGCGATGCGAAAAAGGCCGAGCGTCGGAAAGGCCGCGGGAGATTTCTTCGAATGAGTAAGAAAGAGAGAAAGCCAAGGCGGCCGCCGCCGCCGCATTCATGGCGTTGTGCTCCCCCACGAACCCCAACCTGACGGTGACGCTGCGGAGCTGTAGGTTCGAGCCCGGCCGCCGACCCGAAACGCCGGCGAATCCCTCCCCCTCTTCCTTTTCTAAGCAAATCTCCAATCCGTCGATTCCGAGAGGCGTAACCGACGAAAGACGAACGTCCGCCCACGCGCTCTTACCAAAAAAGACCTTCTTCACTCCGCCCGCCACCCGCTCCGCCTGCGCCACACAGCGCGAATCGTCCGCGTTAACGACAGCGGTGGCGCCCGGCATCAGCCCGCGGTAGAGCTCGCCTTCCGCCTCGGCGACGCCGTCGAGGTCCTTCAGGAACTCCAGGTGCTCGGACGCGATCAGCGTGAGCACGGCCGCGTCGGGCCGCACGATCTTCGCGAGACGCGCGAGCTCGCCCGGCGCCGACATGCCGAGCTCGAGGACGGCCGAGCGGTGTTCCGGCGCCAGCCTCAGAAGCGTGAGCGGAACGCCCACCTCGTTGTTGAAGTTGCCGTCCGTCGCGAGCGCGGGACCGCGTGTCCTGAGGATCGCCGCGGCCATCTCCTTCGTCGTCGTCTTGCCGTTCGATCCTCCGACCGCTCCGAGGGGAAGCGAGAATCGCCTTCGGTGAAAAGCCGCGAGGGCGCCGAGCGCCGAGAGCGTGTCCTCGACTTCGAAGAGCGTGAGGCCCGCAACGACCCGCGTTCCCTTCCGGACGACCGCAGCCGCCGCGCCCTTCGCCGCGGCCTCCTCGAGAAACGCGTGCCCGTCGAACCGGTCGCCCTTCAGCGCGACGTAGAGCGCGCCCGGGACGAGCGTCCGCGTGTCCGTCGAAACCGACGCGAAGGCCGGCTCCGCCGTGGGGCGGGAGGCGCCCGTCGCGCGCGCGACCTCTTCCGCCGTGAAGAGCGCCTCAGTCGAGGCCGTGGCGCGTCTCCTCGAGGATGTAATCCACGACCGCGGGCAGGCTCTTCGTTCTTTCGTAGACCTCGAGCTGGCGGTCCGCGCCCGTCCGGCGCGCGAGGATCGTGTGCACGTACTCGATCTCCTTGCGCGAGCCGAGCTCGTCTACGACGTCGTCCACGAACTCGAGGAGCTCGCCGAGGAGCGACGGGAAGGGCACCTCTTCCTTCTTGCCGAAGTCGATGAGCGGAGCTTCGATTCCGTACCGCGCGGCACGGGTCTTGTTCTCGCTGATCAGGGCGCGCGAGTAGAGCCGGAAGGTGAGGTTCCGGTCGTGGAGCTTCCAGAGCTTCGCGGTGATCGCCTGGAACAGCGCCGCGAGACAGATCGTCTCGTCCACGCGCATCGGGATGTCGCAGATCCGGTATTCGAGCGTCGGGAAGAACGGATGCGGGCGCACGTCCCACCAGATCTTCTTCGGGTCGTCGATGCAGTTCGTCTTCACGAGCGTCTCGATGTAGCTCATGTAGTCGGCCCACGAGAAGTACTGGTCGGGGATTCCCGTGCGCGGGAAGCGCTCGAAGACCTTCGCGCGATAGCTCTTCCAGCCCGTGTCGTGCCCCGACCAGAACGGCGAATTCGTCGAGAGCGCGAAGACGTGCGGCAGGAAGTACCGCACCGCGTTCTGCAGGGCGATCCGGGTCTCGTCGTGCTCGACGGCGACGTGGACGTGGAGCCCGAAGATGAGATTGCCGCGGGCGATCGTCCCGAGGTCATGCAGGATCTTCTCGTACCGCGGGTTCGGGGTGATCGGCACTTCCGACCAGTGCGTGAACGGATGCGTTCCGGCGGCGCCGATCGCGAGCCCCTGGGAGCCCGTGAGCGCCACGAGCTCCCTCCTGAGGTTCGTGACGTCGGCCCGCGCCTCGCCGATGTTCCTGCAGATTCCCGTTCCGACCTCGACGACCGACTGGTGGAACTCGCGCTTGATCTTGTCCTTGAGGCGCGACTCGCCCGCCGCGAAGAGCTCCTGGATGTGGGCCTTGAGCGCGCGCGTCGCGGGATCGATGATCTGGAACTCCTCCTCGATCCCCAGGGTGAACGACGGGCGCGGCGCTCCCACGTTTCAGCCCGTCCCGTGCGTCTTGCTCACTTCACGATGCCCAGGAGCCGCGGCCACGTGCCGGTGCTCTCGAAAGGACGCGGGTGCTTGACACGGTCGATGAGGTACTCGGTCATCGCGCGGACGATCCAGTTGAAGTTCTCCTGACCCACGGAGGCGACGTCGGCGTCGGGCGCACAGTTCATGAAGTCGATCGCGTAGGGAACGCCGTCACGCACGGCGAATTCCACGGTGTTCAGGTCGTACCCCAGGGCCTCGCACAGCGCGAGGGCGCCCTCGGTCACGCGCTCGACCATTGCCGCGGGCACGGCCTTGCCTCGCGCCGCCGCGTAGCGCAGGAGGTGCGGCTCGTTCGGGGCGTACGGCATGATGCGCACGCGCTTGCGGCCGACGACGTAGCAGCGGTAGTAGTCCGTGAAGGCGATGGCCTCCTGCGCCATCATCTCGAGGTCCCGCGTCCTGTCGTACGCCGCGAAGAACTCCTCCCTCGTGTCGCACTTGTAGACGTCCTTCCACCCCCCGCCGTTCGCCGGCTTCAGGAAGATCGGGAAGCCGAGATACCCGAATACGCGATCCCAGTCGACGAAGTCCAGATTGCGATAGGACTTCGACGTCGTGTTCGGCGGATGCTCCTTGTGCGGCAAGAGGACCGTCTTCGGCACGGCGACACCCGCCGCCAGCGCGACGACGTTGTCGAAGAACTTGTCGTCGGCCGACCACCAGATCGGGTTGTTCACGACCTCGACGCCGCGCGCGACGGCGCACTTCAGGAACGTGCGATAGAAGGGAACCTCGTGGCTGATGCGGTCGAGGATGACGGAGTCTTCGAAGGACTGCTCCTGGGTCAGGTGCGAGATTTTCACCGGGCCGCATTCGATCGCGTCGCCGTTTTTCTTAGCGAGCTCGTTGATCTCCTTCATCAGGGCCCAGGGGAACGTGTCCTCCATGCCGAAGAGAACGCCGATCCGTTTGGTCGCCACCTGCGTCATCGCCTCCCCCTCGTCGCGCGCGCCGTGAAGCGGCATCCTAGCGGACCGCGGAGACGGGGCGCAATCCGTCAAGGCGCGCCCGATCGATCGGCGAAGGCGGCAACGAGGCGAACGCGACGAGCTTCGCTAGACTCGGCGTCCATGAAACGAGAGTATGGATCCTGGAAGAGCGGCGCGCTCGGGCGCCCCATGGAGTTCCTCTGGTTCGGCGACCGCGGCCGGCCCGTCCTCTTCTTCCCGACGTCGATGGGCACCTTCTACCAGAACGAGGACTTCGGCCTCACGGGAGCGCTCGAAGACAAGGTCGACGCGGGCTGGCTCCAGCTGGTCTGCGTGGACTCCGTGGACGCCGAGAGCTGGTACAACAGGAAGATCGCGCCCGCCGATCGCGTGCGGCGCCACGACGCGTACGACCGCTACCTGCGCGACGAGATGCTCCCCTACATCACGTCGCGCGCCGGCGGGAACATCGCCACGGTCGGCGCGTCCTTCGGCGCGTACCACGCCGCCAACGTCGCGGGGCGGTACCCGGGCGTCGTCACGAAGGCGATCTGCTTCTCCGGCCTTTACGACGTGTACCAGTTCCTCGACGGCTACTGGGACGACACCTGCTACTACCACACGCCGATGGCGTACATCGCGAACATCGACGGCGCCTGGAAGGAGAAGCTCCGCCAGGTCGAATGGGTCGTCGCGACCGGCGAAAACGACTCGCTCGCGCGCCAGAACCGTGAGTTCGCGGCTCTTCTCGAACGTCAGGATCAGCGCGTGAAGGCCGAGTTCTGGCCCGGCGTCTTCGGCCACGACTGGCCGTTCTGGAAAGAGCACATCCGCCGCTTCATTTGACGGACGGCCCGGCTCTCAGGTCCCTGAGGCGGCGGTCCGCCTGCGTGGCCTTCCGGCGCACCTCGTTCGCCTCCTCCTGGGGGCCGAGGATGCCGCGGATCCTCACGAGGGCGCCCCAGGCCTGCGGCCGGAAGGGCGCGAGGCGCACCGCCTCCTGCGCCGCGGCGAGCGCCTCCTCGAAGGCGCCGCGCCGTTCGAGATGCCGGGCCTCTGCGGACGCGATCTCCCACGACTGGGGAAACGCCTTTCGTCCTTCCTTGAGCACCGCAACGCCTTCGTCGGCCCGTCCCGTCCACTCGCGGTACCGCGCGAGCGTCACGACGTCCGCGGGCTCGCGCCGCGCGGCGTCCGCGATGACCTTCTCGAAGAAGCTCATCGCCGCGTCGTCGGCCACGCGCCGCCCGTCCTTTTCGACGCCGAAAACGAACCCTTCGGCGAAGGCGAGCGCGCGATTGCGAGCGAGCGCCATGCTGTCGGGAAAGAGGGCGAGCGAGCGGTTGCAATGCGCGAGGCAGGCCGCGTGCTCGCGCACGCGGAGGAGGCATCGCGCCAGCAGCTCGGCGACTTCCCGGGCGCGGCGCGGGTCGCGCGCGTCCGTGATGCCCTCGAGGATCGCGCGTGCCTCCGGCCAGCGCTCGAGCGACACGAAGGCGCGGGCGAGTGGGATCCTCCACGCCGGATCCTGAGGCGCCCGTTCACGCGCCTCCGAGAGGAGAGACGTCGCCTCGTGCAGGGGCCCGAACGCCTCGGGAAGGCGGGCCTCGGAAACGCGGGCGGCGAGCTCGACGAGCTGCTCTCCCGCCGCCGAGAGCGACGCGGGGTCCAGCGAAACGGCGAGCCTCTGGCGCGCCGTGGCGACGGCGTCCGAAAAGCGGCCCTGTGCGCTCTGCGCCTCGAGGAGGCGCTCGAGGAGCGCGGTGTTCTTCTCGTGGGCGACGAGGCCCACCCGGGCCACGCGCTCGGCGAGGGGCGCGTGACCGAGAGCCAGATGCGCTTCCGCGAGAGACGTAAAGAGCTCGGCCGGCTTTTCCGCCGCGCCGGAGAGGGCGTCGAGGACGGTCACGGCTTCCGCCGCCCGGCCGAGCCTGAGAAGGGCGCGCGCGAACGTGAGGACCGCCCTCTGTTGCAGGGGGTCGTCCGGAAGCTCGCGTACGACCGAAGGCACGACCACGCGCGAAAGGAGATCCGCAGCGGTCTTCCAATCACCCGCGGCCGCTCGCCGGCGCGCCTCCTCGACGTCGCGCGCACCGCTGCGCACGTCCACCGACACGTGCCCTTCGGCGCTGCGGCCCCTGACGAACGCCCCGCTCATCGCCCCCGGAGAGCGCATCTTCGGGGCGAACGGCGTCACCGTGATGCCCTTGCGGGCCGCGGCCTTCGTGAGGTCGGCCACGAAAGCCTTCCAGTCCGGATGGCGGGCGTGGCGCTCGCGCTCGAGACAGCGCACCGTGACGTCACCGGCCCCGAAGGACGGCCCGCGGAAGAGTCCGCTCGTGATCTTCGCGGGCTCGCCGCGGAGCTTCGCCTCGCGGATCTCCTGCCACGTTCCCGTGAACGGCTTGCTCCCCGTTTCCCACTCGTACATGAGGCAGCCGAGGCTGTAGATGTCGGACCTGGGGTCGAGCGCCACGCCGCCGAGAAGCTGCTCGGGCGACACGTACGCCACCGTGCCGAAGACGAGATCCCCGCCGTCGGACGTCGCTTCCGGCTCACCCTCGCCGAGCGGCGGCGAGAGTCCCCAGTCGCTGACGGCGGTGCGCCCCACGTCGTCGAGGAGGATGTTCTCGGGCTTGAGGTCGCGGTGCACGGCGCGGTGCTCGACGGCCGCCCACTCGAGGACGCCCGCGATGCGCGCGAGCGTCCGGTAGAAGAGCTCGGGGTCGCGCAAGGACATCCGCGATCGCAGGTTCCCGGCCGGCATCCAGCGCGAGCAGACCACGGGGAGCTTCTCGAAGGGGAAGACGCAGAGCGCCTCGGCGATCCCGTCGCAGACGGAAAGCGTCAGCCACACCTGGAGCTCGAGGAGGATGCGCTCCAGGTCCTCCTTGCTGCCGCTGCCGCGCGGGAGCGCCTTCAGGGCGAAGCTGGGGCCGGAGGGCGTCTGCCTGACCCGGGCGCACACGCCCGTACCTCCGCGGATGACGTCTACGATCGTGAAGACGTCCGACTCGGATCCCTGAGTTCGGGCGAGCGCGGGCAAGAACAGCTCTTCACCGCGGCCAAATGGAACCACTTGTCGCGAATTCTCTCACCCTTCGGCCGGGAGGAAGTCGCCGAAACCCGGACGGATCTTCCGGCGTAGGATGATCTGCCCGGAATTCTCGACAGAGGTGTCTATGAAACGCACTCTCCTCGCGGCAGCCGCGATTCTCGGCGTCCTCACCGCCCCTCCGGCCCGCTCCCAGCAGCTCAACGTCGAGGAACACGTCCTGTCGAACGGCATGAAACTGCTCCTCGTGCCCCGGCGCGACGAGCCTGTCGTCTCCGGCGGCTGGGTGGCGAAGGTCGGGAGCGCCAACGAGCGCCCCGGCATCACGGGCATCAGCCACCTCTTCGAGCACATGATGTTCAAGGGCACGGAGGCCATCGGAACGAAGGACTTCGCCCGCGACCAGAAGCTCATCGCCGAGCAGGAGCGCGTACGGGGCCTGATGCGGGACGAAGAGGCCAAGATGCGCGCGGCGCTCCGCCGCGGCGAGATCGACGACGTGGCGAAACCCGAGAACAAGACCGACCGGTACAAGGAGCTCGAGAAGGAGTTCGACGCCCTCGTGAAGGAGCAGCGCGATCTCCTCGTGAAAAACGAGTATGACCGCATCTACACCAAGCAGGGCGCTTCGGGGATGAACGCCTCGACGAACACGGACCTCACGCAGTACTTCATCACCGTCCCGAAGAACAAGCTCGAGCTGTGGATGTGGATGGAGTCCGACCGGCTGAAGGCCCCGGTCTTTCGCGAGTTCTACTCCGAGCGCGACGTCGTCTTCGAGGAGCGCCGCCTGAGGACGGAGTCGACCCCCACGGGCCGGCTCGACGAGGCGTTCGAGGAGATGTTCTGGCACGGCCACCCGTACACGTGGCCGGTCGTCGGATACCCCTCGGACATTCCGGCGATCACGAAAGCCGAGGCCGACGAGTATTACGCGCTGTTCTACGCACCGAACAACATCACGGCGGTCCTCGTGGGCGACTTCGACCCGAAAGAAGCGCTCGCGACGGCCGAGCGGTACTTCGGGCGGATCCCGCGCGGAAAGAACCCTCCGCCCGAGATGACGATCCTGCCGCCGAAGTGGGAAGCGGAGATGCGCCTCAACGGCGAGGCGGACACGAACCCGCAAGTGGGCATCGAGTGGCACACCGTGCCGTTCCAACACAAGGACTCATATCCGCTCGGCGTCCTCGCGCAGCTTCTCAACGGCCGCACGGGCCGGCTCTACAAGTCGATGGTCGTCGGCGACGGCGCTGTCGCGACGAACGTCACGGCGAGCGCCCGCTCACGCAAGTACGCCGGCGAATTCGAAATCGACGCCGAGGTCAAGGACGGCAAAGCGCCCGAGGACGCCGAGAAGGCCGTTTACGTCGAGATCGAGAAGCTCAAGAAGGACCTCGTCCCGGCCGAAGAGCTGCAGAAAGTGAAGAACAACTTCGCCGCGCAGACCTTCCGCGGGCTCCAGACGAACTTCTTCATCCTCCTTCAGCTCATGGGCAACGAGGGCCGAGGCGACTGGAAGGAGTTCAACGAGGGACCAAAGAAGATCCAGACCGTGACGGCCGAGGACGTGCGCCGCGTGGCGCAGACGTACCTGACCCGAGAGAACCGCGGCGTCGCGACCTACACGCGCAAGGCCGGCGCCGCCGCGGCGCCCGAAGATCCGGGCCTCGCGGCCGTCCCCGAGCAGATGCGCCCCATGGTCAAGCAGACGCTCGCGAGGCTCGCCACGTCGACGGATCCCGACAAGCTCAAGCAGATGATCGCGCAGATGGAGAGCCAGTCGGGCCAGATGCCGCCGCAGATGAAGCCGGCCACGGACCTCATCCTGCAAAAGGCCCGCGAGCGCCTGGCCGAACTCGAGAAGACCGCGAAGCCGGCGGAGAAGTGAGTGTCATGAAGAACATCCTCGTCGCCGCGCTCCTCGCCTCTTCCCTCTCTTTCGCCGCCTCTCCGGCCGGGCCGATCCCCGCGAAGCCCGATCAGCTCGTCTTCAAGGCCTTCGTTTACGCCCCGCCCGCGGCGAAGGACCACCGCACGGTCCTCAAGTCCGGTGTCGTGGCGTATCTCGCCGAGAACCACGAGCTCCCGCTCGTCAACATCCAGATCCTGCTCAGGGGCGGCACGTACCTGAACCCGCCCGGCAAGGAAGGGCTCGCGGAGCTGACGGGCTATCTCCTGGCGCGCGGCGGAACGAAGAGCCGCAAGGCCGAGGACCTCGAGGAGCGCCTCGCCTTCCTCGCGGCGCAGCTCAACAGCTCCTACGGCGAGGACCGCGGCACGGTGTCGCTCAACCTCCTCGCGAAGGACCTCAACGAGGGCCTCGCGATGCTGCGCGAGGTGCTCACCGAACCCCGCTTCCAGGACGACAAGCTCAAGCTCAAGAAGGACCAGACCCTCGCCGACATGAAGCAGCGGAACGACAGCTCGGCCGACATCGAGCGGCGCGAGCGCTCGCTCCTCGCCTACGGCGACGGCTTCTACCTGAATCGTTTCGAGACGAAAGCCTCGCTCGAAGGTCTCTCGCGGGAGGACGTCGTCGCCTTCCATCGGAAGTGGGTCGACCCGAAGAACATGCTCGTGGCGGCCGCAGGCGACTTCAGGAAGGCGGACATGGCCGCCAAGCTCGACAAGCTCTTCGCGGGGTGGCCCCACAAGGGCGAGGCCGCGCCTCCGGTGCCGAAGCCGAGCCACGCGCTTTCGCCCGGCACGTTTCTCGTGAACAAGGACGTCAATCAGGGCCGCGTCTCGATCATGCTGCCGGGTCTCATGAGGACGGATCCGGACTTCTTCGCGGCGTCGGTCATGAACGACATCCTCGGCGGCGGCGGTTTCACGAGCCGCATCACGAACCGGGTCCGCTCCGACGAGGGTCTCGCGTACTCGGCCGGCTCCGCGCTTCAGGGCGGGATCTGGTACACCGGACGCTTCGGCGCCGCGTTTCAGTCGAAGGTGCGTACGGCCGCCTACGCTTCGCAGATCGTGATCGAGGAGATGAAGAAGCTCCGCGACGGCGAGGTCTCCGACGAGGAGCTCGACACCGCGAAACGCTCGTTCATCGACACGCTGCCGCGCCGCTTCTCGACGCCCGTGCAGGTCACCGGCCTCCTCGCCGACGAGGAGTTCACCGGGCGCTACGCCTCCGACCCCGGTTACTACGCGAACTACCAGGCGAACGTCGAGAAGGTGACGAAGGCCGACGTGAAACGTCAGGCGCAGCGGCTGCTCAAGCCCGAAGCCGTGACGCTCCTCGTCGTCGGGAAGAAGGCCGACCTCCTGAATCCCGACCCGAAGCACCCGGTGAAGTTCGCCGACCTCACGAACGAAAAGCTCACGGAAGTTCCGCTCCGCGATCCCCTCACGATGAAGCCCATGTCGCCGGAGGGCCCGAAATGATCCTCGCCGCGGCGGCTCTCGCGGTCGCCCATTCGGCGGCGGCTCCGCCCGCGGCCGCGAAGAAACCGCTCACGCTCGAGAAGATCTCCGAGCCGGGCACCGGCCCCGGAGGATGGGCCTGGCGCGACGCGACGCGCGTCACGTGGGTCGTGCCGGAGGGCGACGGGCCCGAGGCGCCGGCCACGCTCTGGGAGCTCGACACCGCCACCGGGAAGAAGACGAAGCTCTTCGAGCCTTTGGCCGTCAGGGATCGCGCCGGCAAAGACCGGAAGATCCCGCCCCGCGGCGGAAAATGGAGTCCGAAGGGCGATGCCCTCCTCGTGTCGTTCGACCACGACCTCTGGCTTCTCGCGCCGGGCGAAGGGCCGAAGCGCCTCACGAACGACGAGGACGACGAGGAGTCCCCGGCATTCTCCCCCGATGGCTCGCGTGTCGCGTACGTGAAGAAGTCCGACCTCTTTGCCCTCGAGCGCACGACGGGGGTGGAAACACGCCTCACGACGACGGGCAGCGAGCACGCCTTCAACGGCAAGCTCGATTGGGTTTACGAGGAAGAGCTCGCGAGCCGCCGGGGCGGCCGCTCGTACGAATGGGCGCCGGACTCCTCGGCGATCGCCTACCTCCGCCTCGACGAGAACCGCGTGCCCGCGTTCCCCGTGGTGGACTTCACTCCCGTGAACGGAAAGGTCCTCCCGCAGCGCTATCCGAAGGCCGTGGACGCAAATGCCATTCCGTCCGTTCACATTGTCGACCTCGCCGGCCGGGAGACGGCCTCCTTCGCACCCGTTCCAGACGACGTCTACGTGGCGCCGGAGCTCGCCTGGACCGCGGACGGCGAGCAGGTCTGCTTCCTTCTCCTGGACCGCCCGCAGACGACTCTCGACGTCCTCCTCCTGCCGCGCACGGGCGGCGCGCCGAAGAAGCTCCTCACCGAGACGGACGCGGCCTGGATCAACGCGCTCGAGCCGCCCCGCTTCCTCGCCGACGGGACGTTCCTCTTCCGGTCCGAGCGCACGGGCTTTCTCCATCTCTACCGCTACGCGGCGGACGGCGCGCTCCGGAACGCCGTCACGAAGGGCGACTGGATGATCGACGGGCCGTGGTCCGTCGACGAGAAAGGGGGCCTCGTCTGGTTCACGGCCACGGAGCGGGACCCCCGCGAGCGCCACGTGTACCGCGCGAAGCTGGATGGAACGGGCTTCCAACGCGTCACCCAGGAGCACGGCTCACACTCCCTGACGCTGTCGCCCGCCGGCGGCCGCTTCGTGAGCACGTACTCGAACGTGACGACGCCTCCGAGGACCGCCGTGCACGAGGCCACCGGCGCCGTTGCAGCGGTCCTCGACGACGCGCCCGGCCCCTACGCCGATTACGTCCTCGGCTCCGTCGAGATGGGCTCCCTCAAAGGGTCCGACGGGACGCTCTTCTACACGCGGCTCGTGAAGCCCGCGGATTTCGACCCGGCGAAGAAATACCCCGCGATCGTCGTCGTGTACGGCGGCCCGCACGCCCAGCTCGTGCAGGACCGCTGGGGCGCCGCGTCCGGCAGCGACCACTACCTCGCGTCGAAGGGCTTCCTCGTGTGGACGATGGACAACCGCGGCTCCTGGGGGCGCGGGCACGCCTTCGAAACGCCGCTCCTCAGGAACATGGGCGCGCAGGAGCTGAAGGACCAGCTCGAGGGCGTCGCCGAGCTCGCGAAGAAGCCGTTCGTGGACCCGTCGCGCCTCGGCATCACGGGGTGGTCTTACGGCGGCTACATGACGCTCTTCGCCGCCACGCACGCGGGCGAGAAGTTCAAGTGCGCGATCGCGGGCGCGCCCGTGACGGATTGGAAGTTCTACGATTCGATCTACACCGAGCGCTACATGAAGCGCCCGAAGGACAACCCCGAAGGCTACCGGGCGGCTTCGCCGCTCGAGGCCGCCTCGAACCTCTCGACGAAGCTCCTCGTGATGCACGGCACCTCCGACGACAACGTCCACATGCAGAACTCGATCGACTTCCTCGACGAGCTCATGAAGGCACGCAAGGACTTCGTGTTCGTGCCTCTGCCCCGCCAGAAGCACGGCCCGCGCAAAGAGGGCCTCCTCTACCGCAACCAGCGCCTCGCCGAGTGGTTCGAGAAGAACCTGTA
>JBGQDL010000051.1:0-22266 GCA_041495865.1 Thermoanaerobaculia bacterium
CGCGAGAAATTCGAGGCCGTCGTCGAGGAGATCGCGGAAAAGAGCGAAAAGGGCCAGCCCGTCCTCGTGGGCACGATCTCGATCGAAAAGTCCGAGCTGCTCTCGACCATGCTCAAGAAGAAGAAGGTGCCTCACGTCGTCCTGAACGCGAAGTACCACGAACAGGAAGCCACGATCGTCGCGCAGGCCGGCCAGGTGGCCGCCGTCACGATCGCGACGAACATGGCGGGCCGCGGCACGGACATCCTCCTCGGCGGCAACGCCGAATACCTCGCCCGGCAGAAGGCGAAAGAGAAGACGGAGGAGGAGATCCAGAAGCTCCTCCTCGAGCTTCAGAAGGACACGGCCGAGGCGCACGAGCAGGTCGTCGCGCTGGGCGGCCTCCACATCATCGGCACCGAGCGGCACGAGTCCCGAAGGATCGACAACCAGCTCCGCGGCCGATCCGGGCGCCAGGGCGACCCGGGCTCCTCGCGCTTCTACCTCTCGCTCGAGGACGACCTCATGCGCATCTTCGGGTCCGACCGCCTGTCGGGCCTCATGAAGCGCCTCGGCATGGAGGAGGGCGTTCCCATCGAGCACCGCTGGGTGACGAAATCCATCGAGAGGGCGCAGACGCAGGTCGAGGGCCGCAACTTCGACACGCGCAAACACCTCCTCGAGTACGACGACGTCATGAACAAGCAGCGCGCGGAGATCTACCGGCTCCGCAAGGAGATCCTGACCGGAAAGCTCTCGCGCGACTACGTCGTGGCCCTCGCGGAGGACGTCTCGGAAGATTACGTCGACCGCCATTGCCCCGCCGGCAAGGACCCGTCCGAGTGGACCTGGAACGCCTTCGAAACCCTCGTATTCGACACCTACGGCTTCAAGCCATCCGAGAAGAAGCTCGCGACCGGCGACACGAACTCGGAGCTCAAGGAAAGGCTGCGGACGGCCGTGCGGGAGACGTACGAGGCGAAAGAGGCGGCCGTCGGCGCTCCGACGCTGCGCGACTTCGAGAAGTTCTTCATGCTCCAGACGGTCGATACGTTCTGGAAGGACCACCTCCTCGCCCTCGACCACCTCAAGGAAGGTATCGGCCTGCGCGGCTACGGCCAGCGGGACCCGCTCGTCGAGTACAAGAAGGAGTCCTTCCAGCTCTTCGAGGCGATGAAGGAAGGCATCGAGGAGCAGATCCTCCAGTACCTCTTCCGCTTCGAGGTCGCCGAGGCGCCTGCGGAACGTCAGCGAGGCGCCCCACCGCCGGCCGACGAGCAGCCTCCAGCGGCGGCCGGCGGCTCGGCGGCGTCCCGGCGGAGGTCAGCCGACCTCGGGAGACGCGCGAAGCAGAAGGAGCAGAACCTGCAGCTCCAGGGCTCCTTCGACCCGACGGCGGGCGGCGATTTCGACGTTTCCACGTTCAAGGCCGCAGGCCCCAAGGTCGGCCGGAACGACCCCTGCCCCTGCGGCTCCGGGAAGAAGTACAAGAAGTGCCACGGGGCTGCCGGAACGGGCGCCGCCGCCGGCTGACCGGGCGGACGAAAGACGCCCCTGGGCGTCTGTGGTATGAATCCACATGGTGAATGACCGGGAGATCCCGCTCGCACTCACGTTCGACGACGTCCTCCTCCTCCCCGCCCGCTCGAAGGTCCATCCGGCCGAGACCGACCTCAAGACGCGCCTTTCGCCGGGAATCGGGCTGAACATCCCCATCCTCTCGGCGGCGATGGACACGGTCACCGAGTCGCGCCTCGCGATCGCGATGGCGCAGAACGGCGGCCTGGGCGTCATCCACAAGAACTTCACGATCGAAGGGCAGGCCGCCGAGGTCGACAAGGTGAAGCGCTCGGAGAGCGGGATGATCGTCGACCCCGTCACGTGCCGCCCGACGCAGAAGATCTCAGAGGCTCTCGAAGTGATGGCGAACTTCCGGATCTCGGGCGTTCCCGTCGTGGACGACCGCGGCAAGCTCGTGGGCATCCTCACGAACCGCGATCTGCGCTTCGAGACGCGCATGGACCTCCCGATCTCCGAGCGCATGACGAAGGAGAACCTCGTGACGTGCCCGCCGGGCACCACGCTCGAGCAGGCCAAGGAGCTCCTCCACCGCCACCGCATCGAGAAGCTGCTCGTCGTGGACAAGGCCGGCAACCTGAAAGGCCTCATCACGGTCAAGGACATCCAGAAGCAGATCAAGTACCCGAGCGCCTGCAAGGACTCGTTCGGCCGCCTGCGCGTTGCCGCGGCCGTGGGCGCGAGCGCCGAGCTCGTCGACCGCGCGCGCGAGCTCATCGGGGCGAAGGTAGACCTCCTCGTGCTCGACTCCTCGCACGGGCACAGCGAGGGCGTGCTGCTGGCGCTCACGTCGCTGAAAAGGAAGTTCCCGTCCACACCCGTTCTCGCGGGGAACGTGGCGACGGCGGAAGGAACCCGCGACCTCGTGCGCCGGGGAGCCGACGCCGTGAAGATCGGCATCGGACCCGGCTCCATCTGCACGACGCGCGTCGTCACGGGCGCCGGGGTGCCGCAGATCCACGCCATCCGCGAATGCGTGAAGGGCGCGGGGAAGGCGAACGTCTCCTTCGTGGCCGACGGGGGGATCAAGTTCTCGGGCGACGTCACGAAGGCCCTCGCCGCAGGCGCGCACTCGGTGATGATCGGGAGCCTCTTCGCGGGCACGGACGAGGCGCCCGGCGAGACGATCCTGTACCAGGGCCGCACGTTCAAGGCGTATCGCGGCATGGGCTCGCTCGGCGCGATGAAGCTGGGCTCCGCCGACCGCTACTTCCAGGACGAGGAAGAGCCGCGGAAGCTGGTGCCGGAAGGGATCGAGGGGATGGTCCCGCACAAGGGTCCGGTCGCGACGCTCCTCACGCAGCTCACGGGCGGCGTGCGCTCGGGCATGGGCCTCGCGGGAGCGGCGAGCCTTCCCGAGCTCGTGAAGAAGGCCCGCTTCGTGCGCATCACGGCGGCCGGCCTCAAAGAGAGCCACGCGCACGACGTCATCATCACGAAGGAAGCTCCGAACTACAGACGCGAAGAGATCTGAGCGCGCCCGTTTTCAAGGACCACTTCTCCGGGCACGCGCGCGACTACGCGCGCTATCGGCCCACGTATCCGCCCGAGCTCTTCCGGACGGTCGCGGCGCTCGCGCCGCGGCACGAGCGCTGCTGGGACGCGGGCACCGGGAGCGGGCAGGCGGCCGTCCCTCTCGCGGAGCACTTCGCCGAGGTCGTCGCGACGGACGCGAGCGCGGACCAGATTGGGCACGCTACCCGGCATCCGCGCGTGACGTACCGCGTGGCGCCCGCGGAGAGCTCGGGTCTTCCGGACGGCTGGGCCGACCTCGTGACCGCTGGGCAAGCCGTGCACTGGTTCGATCAAGGAAGATTCTTCGACGAGGTGAGAAGGGTCCTCGCGCCGGGAGGCGCCGTCGCGGTGTGGGCATACGATCTCTTCTCGGTCGACGCGCACTTCGACGCCGCCCTCGAGGTCTTTCACGAGCGAGTCAAGGCTTTCTGGCCGCCCGAACGCCTTCTCGTCGCCCGCCGCTACGCCGATCTCGTCTTACCGTTCGAAGAAATCCCCGTTCAACCCGTCCCAATGACGGCCGCCTGGAGCCTCGAACGGGCCCTCGGCTATCTCTCGACGTGGTCCGCGGTGACACGGTACACCCGAGAGACGGGACGCGATCCAGTCGCGGAATTCGCGCCGCGCCTCTCGGCCTCATGGGGCGACCCGGTGAGCGAAAAGATCGTCTCCTGGCCGCTCGTCCTCCGCGCGGGGCGGGTCCCCCCCGGCCACGGCTGATGGCTGGTTTCAGGGGCGGGAGCCAGCGCGCTCGAGCAGCGTCAGCTCGCGGCGTGCGGGCTCGAGCGACGGATCGAGCGCGAGCGCCTCGGTGAGGCGCTCGCGAGCCTCCCCGAACCTCCCGTAGCGCCGGAGCGCGCGTCCGAGGAGCAGCCGGGTCTCGGCGGACGTCGGCTCTTCGCGCGCCGCCCTCTCGTAGAGCGCGAGGACCGGTCCCTCGAGAGGCGCGGGGTCCTCCCGGAGCGCGAACGCGGTCTCCGCGCGGGCGACGCCGCCCGAGAGGTCCCCCGACTCGGCGGACGCGACGGCCGCGAGGAGCTGCGCGCCCCGGAAATCCGGCAGCCAGGCCGCCACCCGCGAGAGCCAGGGCGCCGCGCGAGACGCGTGTCCCCGCTCGAGAAAAGCCGCGCCCAGGGCGAAGGCCGCATCGACGTCCGAGTGAACCGCGAAAAGCTCGTCGCGTATGACGGCCGCCTCCGCGGGACGGCCGTCTTCTTCCAGCAGAACCGTGAGATGCGCGAGCGTCGCCGCGTCTCCGGGCGCCGTCCGCAGGGCCGACCGGTACAGGCGCTCCGCCGCGGCGCGGTCTCCGCCCGCGGCTTCGGCGATCCGGGCGAGATGAAACGCCGGGGCCGGCGCGACCCGGCCCCCGCGGTCGAACCGCCGGCCCGACAGCTCGAGGGCGGCGAACGCTCCGCGCGCCCCCTCGCGGTCGCCCGCATCCAAGAGAAGGACCCCGAGATCGAAGAGTCGGTCCGGAGTCGCCGCCCCGGACACGGCCTCGGCCCGCGCGCGGCCGAGCGCCGCCGCGCGCGGCCCGCCTGCCGGGTAGGGGAGGTTTGCGAGCGTCATGTCGTCCGCGGCGAACGGCGCCTCCGACACGGCGCTCGTGACGGCGACGGCGGCCTCCTCGCGCTTCCCTTCGTTGCGCAGGCGGGAGGCGTTGGCCCGCAGGAGCGAGGCGTCGTACTTCGCCTGCCACGCGTGGCGCAGGCTCTGCTCGGCGTCCATCGGGAGCTCGAACAGGACCGCGAGGACGAGGACGGCGGCCGCTCCCGCCGCGAGCCGCCCGGGCGTCCGCCCGCGCCAGGCCCCGCGCGCCGCCGCGAGCGCGGCGCACGCGAAGAGCACGGCGTAAGGCGCGAGAGGCGCCCGCATCCGGGCGTTGACGTAGAACGCGACGAGCCCCGCCGAGCCGGCTGCGGCGCCCGCGAGAAGCGGTAGGAATTCGCCGACCCGGCTCCGGCAGGCCCACAGTCCCACCAGGGCGAGCGCGGCGAGGAGGGAGAACGGAACGAAGGGGACGTGCGCGGCGCTCAGCCGTCCGAGCAGCTCGAAGGCCGAGATGGAGTCCGGCGCCTCCCACGAACGGACGAGCAGGCCGACCTTCTCGCCCGCGAGGCCGAAGGCGCGGCGCGGGTGACGCGCGAGGAACGCGACCGCCTTCGCCGACCAGTAGCGGCTCGCCTCGCGCGCCGTCACGGGCCGGCCCGACGCCGCGGCCGCGAACCTCTTGTAGAGGACGTGCGCCCAGTCGGGCTCCTTCGGGCCGAACTCCTCCATCTGTTTGAGAAGAGGCGAGTCGACGAACGTCCCTCGGCTCGCCGGGTTGTTCGACCCGTAGAAGGCCGGGCCGGGGTCCATGACGGTCGGGTCGAGCCGGCCGGTCAGGGCGCGGTTACGAGCGGCGATGAGCCCGAGGAAAAGGACGGGGCCGGCGGCGACGAGGATCGAGGCCCGCCACGCGCGGCGCCCTTCGATGGCGAGGAGCGCGGCCGCGATCGCGAAGACGACGGCGAGCGCGACGGGCCGCGTCGCCGTCGAGAGGCCGAAGAGGAGACCCGACGCCGCCGCGAGCGGCAGCCGGCGCGTCCGGCGGTAGACGACGAGCGCGAGGAGGCCGCCGACGTCGAAGAGGAGGCGCCAGACCTCGGGGAGGAAGAGGTGCGGAAGGACGAGCTGGCCGGGGCTCAGGACAAAGAGCAGCGCTCCCGCGGCTGCCACGCGAAGGGCGAACAGCTCGAGGCAGAGGCGCGAAAAGAGCGCAGCCGTCGCCGCTGCGGCGACGATCTCGACGCCGTGGAGGAACGCTCCGCCGCCGAGCGCCGTCCCGGCGAGCGCCGCATGAAGGTGGAACGTGAACGGCGAGAAGTCGGCGACCCGCTCCGGCGCGAGCCGGCCAGCGGCCCACAGCGCCCCGGCCAGCGAGTAGATCGAGACCGGCCAAACCGGACCTGCCGCCCACACCGCGCCGTGCAGGGCCAGCGCCCCCGCGAACGTCCCGAGGGGAAGCGCGCGCGCGGCGCCGGTCCGGCCCTCGCTGTCCTCCCCGACCGCCGGCGCCTCACGCCGGTGCCTCAATTCCGCTCTTCCCGCCTGAGCAGCGCCTCGACCGCCTCCACGAGCTCCCTCTTCAGCTTCGTGAAGCGCTCGCCCGTCGCCGGGCCGTCGAAGCCGGAGTGGACCTTCACGACACGGTGCCGGCGGTCGAGGAAGAGCGTCGTCGGGTATCCCTCCCAGCCTACGAGCGGAACGATCGCGGCCGAGGTGCTCGCGGCCTTCGTCGTACCCGCGAGGAGAATCGGGTACTTCGTTCCGAAGCGCTCGATGAACCGCCTCACCTGCCGGCGGTTGCGCTCCAGATCGTCCGTGTACTCGAACGACAGGGAGATCATCTCGAGGCCTTTCGGCAGGTACTCCGCGTAGAGGTCCCGGAGAACCGGCGCCTCGTCGGCGCAGTTCGGGCACCACGTTCCCATGAACGCGACGAGCATCGGCCTGCCGAGGAACCGCGCGTCCGCCGTCGACACCATCCGGCCCAGGGCGTCGGGAAATGACACGACGTAGGGCGCCGCCGGGTCCCTGGGCCTCACGATGTCGAAGGAGCCCGGCAGGAACGTGGCTGCCGAGGCCGCGTCGAGCCGCTTCCCCCGCCAGGACACCGGCGGATTCGTACGCGAGCGGTATTCGCCCGCGAGCGTGCCGTCCGGCAGCAGCTCGGCGTCATAGCGGTAGACGTGCACGCCGTCGAAGACCGACAGGACGAGCCGCTCCCCGTCGAACGTGCCGTGGAGCGCGCCGTAGTCCCCGGTCGTAGAGAGAAACGTCCCCGTCACGACGCCCCCGCTCTGCCGGAAGACTCCGGTCAACTTCTCGGCGCTCTTCCCGTCGCTCATCTCCACTCCCCAGCTCCCGTCGATCGACGCGCCGCCTTTCGGCGCGGGCGCGGGGGGAGGCGCCTTTCGGGACGCGCGAAACGGCACCTCGGCGAGGCCCGTCGCGACGGCGCGCGTGTAACCGCCTTCGAGCCGGCCCGCCTTCACCTCGGCAACGATCTTCGCGTCGTAGTTCGCGAGCTCGAGCGTGAGCGTCGCGCCGTCCCAGGCGGCGGACGTGAACGGAATCTCGGACGTGCCGTTCAGGACCGACGCGAAAAGGCCGGAGCCTTTCGCGGCGATCTTCACGTCGAAGAAGATCTCGTGCCCGGCCGAAGGAATCAGCTCGGCATGCCAGAGGCCGACGGGCGCGGGGACCCGTGCCGGCACGGGTGTCGTCGCAGCCACGGGTGGCGCCGCGAAGATTCTCTTAGAAGGAAAGAGAAAGAGGGGCACCAGAGCGGCGAGGCCTGCAGCGCGCCAGGCGAAGGCGCGGGACGTGCGGAGAAATCGCATGCGCATCCAACGCGCTCGGGCGCTCCCCATATTCCCTTCTAAGAAACTTTGCAGGCCATCACCCGAAGAACGAACGCCTGCATTCCCGCACGGGTCCGAAGCAAGTCATTCTTTCTCTTTCGTCTTCCTGAGCCTTTCCCGCAGGGCCCGCACCGCCTCCGCGCGCGCCTTCAACTCCTTCTCCGCTCCTTCGCCCGAGGGCCGGTAGTAGTTCCGGCCCGCCAGAGAGTCCGGCAGGCACGACAGGCCCGCGGTCTTCTCTTCCAGGTCGTGCGCGTACCTGTAGCCCGCGCCATAGCCGACCTGCCTCATCAGCTTCGTCGGCGCGTTGCGGATCGCGAGGGGCGGCGGCTCGTTGGGACGCTCGTGCACGTCGGCGACGGCTTCTCCGTATGCCGTGTAGAGCGCGTTCGACTTCGGAGCGAGCGCGAGATGGACGGCAATCTCGGCGAGCGCGAGCGCGCCCTCCGGCATGCCGATGAAGTGCACGGCCTCCTTCGCGGCGATCGCCAGCGCGAGCGACGACGGGTCGGCGAGGCCGACGTCCTCGGAGGCGAAACGCACGAGCCGGCGGGCCACGTAGAGCGGGTCCTCTCCCGCCTCGAGCATCCGCGCGAGCCAGTAGAGAGACGCGTCCACGTCCGAGTCCCGGAGCGACTTGTGGAGCGCCGAAATGAGGTTGAAGTGTTCCTCGCCGGACTTGTCGTAGAGCAGAACCTTTCGCTTGAAGAGATCTTCGAGGAGAGAGACCGAGAGATTCTCTTTGAAAGGAAGATGGGAAGCCGCTGCTTCGAGAGCGGTCAGCGCCCGACGCGCATCACCGTCCGCAAATCGCGACATCCACTCGAAGGAATCTTCATCCACCGTTATCTTGTTTCCGAGTCCCCTCGCGGGGTCCGCGAGCGCTTTCTTCATCAGCCTCACGAGGTCCGCCTCCGTGAGCGCGGGCAGAATGACGACCCTCAGGCGGGACAGCAGCGCCCCGTTCAGCTCGAACGAGGGGTTCTCGGTCGTGGCTCCCACGAGCACGATGTCCCCCGCCTCCACGAACGGCAGGAAGGCGTCCTGCTGTGCCCGGTTGAAGCGGTGGATCTCGTCCACGAAGAGAAGCGTGCGGTGGCCCTGGCGCTTGGCCCGACTCGCCTCCTCCATCACGTTCCGGATCTCCTTGATGCCCGAGACGACCGCCGAGAAGCCCACGAAGCGGGCCCGGGTCTTCCTGGCGACGATTCTCGCGAGCGTCGTCTTGCCGCTTCCGGGAGGGCCCCAGAAGACGATCGAAGGGACCCTGTCGGCGGCGAGCGCCTTTGCGAGAAACGAGAGAGGCCCTACGAGATCCGCCGGCCCTTCCACCTCGGACAGGTCGCGGGGACGCATTCGCTCGGCGAGCGGCGCCTCGCGTCCCGGATCCTCGTCGGCAGCCGGGCGTTCGTCCTCGAAGAGGTCGCCCGGCGAGGAGCTCACGCCCCTCCGCGCGTCTTCGATCGCTTCTCGATGTCGCTCGTGAGTCGGTCGAGCGCCGGGATCTCGGGATGCTCCTTCTTGAGCTTCGTGAGGATCTCGAGCGCCTTTTTCGTTTCGCCCCTGTCGATGCCAAAGACGATCGCCAGGTTGAACTGCGCGGGCCAGTGGGTCGGGTCCAGGGCTGCCGCCTTCTGGAACATCGCGAGCGCCCTCTCCGTGCTGCCGAGATTGCGGTACGCGACGCCGAGATCGGTGAGGACGTTCGGGTCGCCCTCGCGCAGCTTGAGCGACCGCTCGTAGGCGTCGACCGCCTTCTTCCAGTCTTCCACGTCGTAGGCCGTATTCCCGAGCTGCACGAGGAGCTCCGCGTTCCCGGGCTCCTTGGCGACCGCGGCCTCGAGCTCGGAGAGCTTCTGACGAGCGACGGGGTCGGCGGCGAGGGACGGCTGGCCACCTCCGCTGCCCGGCAGGTCTCGCGTGGCGCCCGGGCCGACGCCGGCGAGCCCCGCGTGCGGATCGTCCGGGCCCGCCTGCGGCACCGCCGACGGGTTCTTGTCCAGGTACAGATACGCGGCGGTGAAGCCGGCGAGAATCCCCACCGCGAGGAAGAGCCCCCGGTCAGCCCACGGGGACGTGCGGGTCGCCGGACGCTCGGCGGCGCGGGCTTTCTTCTCGCGGGAAGGCCTATCCGCCGGGACCGGCGGAGGCAGGTGGTCGTCGGTCTCTTCGGTCGTCATTTGGCCTCGCCTTCCTCCTCGGGCACCTGCTGGGCCGACCAGGTGCCGGCGACGGGACCCGAATCGGGGACCGGAGCGAGCTGCGTCCCCTCCCAGGTGCCCGCGATGCGGCGCGTCGACCCGGGCATCAACCGGCCGTAGAACTTCGCATCCACGCCTCGTTCCGAGTCGATCCGCTCGAGCAGGACGCGGTCCCCCACGAACGTGCCCCGGAGCGAGCCATGAAACCCCCCGTCGAGGACGTAGTCACCCGAGAGGATCGTGCCGTCCAGCGCGAGGCGGTAGACGCCTCGCCGTCCTCCGGGGTTGATGAAGACCTCCCACCGTCCCGTGAGCGGGTCCGACGGGCCGTTTCTCAGGAGGTCTCGCCGGCGCGCGATCTCCTCCCGAAGGCCCGCGAGACGGCGCACGTGCTCGGCGAGACGCTCGGAAACGGCGCGCCGCCTGTCCTGCACCGCCTGCACGCGCGCCCGCGCTTCAGCGGCGGCCTGCTCGGCCTGCTCGAGCGCGTTTCGGTCGAGGATGCCCTCGCGCGCAAGGCGGGCGATCAGAAGGAAGGCGGTCGTGACGTCGGTCTCCGCTCGCGACGCCAGCGTCGAGACCCGGTCGAACTCCTCGAGGTCGTCCAGAACGCGTTTCTTCTCCATGTCCACCGAAAGCAGGAGAACGTCGAGCACGGCATCGCCGCTCCGGGTGGTTGCCGCCGCGGCCACGGCCGGCAGCACGAGCGTCAGGAGAAGGGCCGCGGACAGAGCGGAGCGCATCGGGCGGGAAACCATCGCTGCCACTATACGGAAGTCAGGGGCCCGCCATCCATGAGGACGTCAGGGGATTCAGTGGTCGCGGTGATTGCCGGCCGCGACCGCGGCCAGGCCGGCGACGGGACGCCGCTTGAGAATCGCGCGGTCGAGGGCCTTTTCGACCTCCGTCGCGACCTCGCCCTCGGGCAGCCCGTTGATCTGCGCGATCTCGGAGACGATGAGATAGCGGGCGCGCTCGTACATCTTCTTCTCGCGGAAGGAGAGCGCCTTCTGCTTCTGCACCCACGTCAGATTCTTGAGGACGTCGGCGATGTCCGTGAGGCGGCCCGAGCGCATCTTGTCGAGGTTCTGCTTGTACCGTCCCTTCCAGTCGCCGCTCGGCGGGAGCGTCGCGTTCTCGAGAACGCGGAACACCGAGCCCACGTCCTTGCGCCGCGTGAGCGGGCGCAGGCCGATGCGATCGGAGTTTCCGACCGGCACCATCACGCGCGAGTTGTTTCCGAGAAGTCGGAGCTGGTAGCAGGGGGCGGGCGAGCCTTCGAGGAGGGACTCCTGGATCGTCTCCACGACGCCAACCCCGTGGTTCGGGTAGACAAGCCTGTCGCCGATCTTGAAAGCCACGGAATCGCCTCCTTCGGAAAAGGGGATCATGAGTCTAACCCCGCGCTCCATCGCCGTCAATGGAGTCGATGGGGGATCTGGCGCCGGCAAGAGCACCGGCGAGGCACGAGCGCGCGGGAGCCAACAGGGGTAAACTCCGCGATCCAAGGAGAAACCATGAAGAAGATTTTCACCGCCTTTTTTGTCTTCGCCCTCGTCGCCCTCATTGCCGCCCCGGCCCTGGCGGAACAGACCTGGAAAGACGTCTCCGTAGTCGACCAGATGTGCTCCGGCAAGGACAAGGTCATGAACGCCCCGGAAAAGCACACCAAGGAATGCATGGTGAAGTGCGAGAAGTCGGGATACGGCGTCTACATGGGTGAGGGGAAAGACAAGAAGTTCGTCAAGTTCGACTCCGAGGGAAACAAGCTGACGGCAGCGGCCCTCAAGGCCTCGAAGAAGACCGAGGGGCTGAAGGCCACCGTCGTCGGTGAGATGGGAGACGGCGTCATCAAGGTCAAGTCGATCACGTTCGCCGAGTAAGCCGTTCGAACACTCCCCGGGCGGCAACGTCTCGGGGAGCTTTCAGATTCCGTGGTGCCGGAGGAGGGAGTCGAACCCTCACGGCCTTGTGGACCGGGGGATTTTGAGTCCCCTGCGTCTGCCATTCCGCCACTCCGGCGCGCCGGAAGCAGTCTACTGCCAGTCGAGCCTCAGGTTGCGGTGAAGGTGCGCGGCGGCGCAGCCGGCGACCGAGCCGAGGACGTTCCAGAACACGTCGTTCACGTCGGCCGCCCGCGTCGGCAGGAAGAGCTGCACCGTCTCGATGCCCACGCTGAAGAGTGTGCCCGCGAGGAGGACGTCGGCGTGGTTCTGCGCCGCGGTGCGGCCCTCACCGTCGAGGAACTTCCACAGCAGGAACGCCCACACCGCGAACATCGCGAGGTTTCCGACGATTCCGACGACCGCGTAGAGGATGGCGTTCGACAGGTAACCGTCGCGCCCCGCGCGAAGGACGAGCCGCTGGATGTCCTCGAACGGCGCGAGATTCGTGCGCACGTGGCCGCCCCCCTGAACGAAGAGCGTGAGGGCGAGGACGACGCACGAGTACGAGACGACGAGCGTGCCCTGCAACCCCTTGCCGACGCGGATCGTGCGCACCGAAGCCATTTCGGCGCAGATTAACCCGAACGGCGTTGACGGGGCCCCGCCGCCTCCCGACAATGCATCCGTGACGACGTCTTCACCGTCGCGGCCCGCGCGTACCACGGCGGTGCCCGTACACGAGGGCTTCTTCGTCTCGGAGTTTCTCGGCCAGACGGTGCGCGACGTGGCGCGCCAACCCGTCGGAAAGATCTCGGACTTCGCCGTCGCCACGAGCGCGCGCACCCCCTTTCCGCGGGTGACGGGCCTTCTCATCCGAAACCGGTTCGAGACGTTCGTGCTGCCCTGGGAGGACGTCGCCATCTTCCAGCGCGCCGCCGTCCGCACCCGGCTCCCCCGGGAAGACCTCCTGCATCGCCCCGCGCGGGACGACGAGATCTTCCTCGCGCGGCATCTTCTCGACAAGCAGATCGTCGACATCAACGGCGTGAAGGTCGTGCGCGTGAACGACCTCAAGCTGGACCTCCTCTCGGGCGACCTCGTGCTCACCGCCGCCGACGTGGGCGTGCGCGGGCTCGTGAGGCGCGTCTTCGGCGCCGGCATGACGCCCCGCGGTGGAAGGCTGTTCGATGCGTCGCTTCCGGCGCGGCTCATCCCCTGGGACTCGATGCAGCCCCTGCACTCGCGCCTCGAGCGCCTGGAGACCACCCTGCCGCAGGAGAAGCTCCAGCGGCTCCACCCCGCCGACATCGCGGAGATCCTGAGCCAGATCTCGGGCAACGAGCGCAGCGGCATCTTCCGGAGGCTGGATGTCGAGACGGCCGCCGAGACCCTCCACGAGCTGGAGCCCGAAATCCAGGCTGAGATCATCGAAGACCTGCCGGAGAGGCGCGCCTCCGAGATTCTCGAGCAGATGCCCGCGGACGAGGCGGCGGACGTCCTCGGTGAGATCGAGGGCGAGCACGCACGCGACCTCGTGCAGCTCATGGAGAAGGGGGCCGCCGAGGAGGTCACCGAGCTGCTCGTCCACGACGAAAACACGGCGGGCGGCCTCATGGGGACCGACTTCGTCACGTTCCCGCCGACCCTCACCGTGCGCGAGACGATTCAGCGCCTCAGGCCCGTGGCCCGGGACGCCGAGGCCCTCTTCTACTTTTACGTCGTCGACGAGCGGGACCGGATCCTCGGCGCTCTCTCGGTGCGCGACCTCCTCGCCGCCGATGACGACACGCTCCTCGAGAGCGCCATGGCGACGCCCGTCCGAAGCGTCACGCCCGACGTCTCCACCGACGTGGTCGCCGAGACGATGTCCAAGTACGACCTCCTCGCCCTGCCCGTGACGGACCCCGAAGGCGTCCTCGTCGGCATCATCACGATCGACGACGTGGTCGACCGCCTCCAGCCGCAGGCACGGCGCCACCGCCGGAGGTTGCGCTGATCGCACCGGCCGCCGGAGCCGCCTCCTCGCGCCCCGAGGCCCGCGACTGGAAGCGCCGGGCGGTGCTCTTTCTCGCGGTTCTCGGGCCCGGAATCATCACGGCGAACGTCGACAACGATGCAGGCGGTATCGCGACGTACTCCATCGCGGGCGCCCACTTCGGCTACTCGCTGCTCTGGACGCTCTTGCCGATCACGCTCGCCCTCATCGTGGTCCAGGAGATGTCCGCGCGCCTCGGAGCCGTCACGGGCAAGGGTCTCGGCGAGCTCATCCGGGAAAACTACGGCCTGAGGTCCACGTTCTACCTCCTCGTCGCGCTTCTCGTGACCGACATCGGGAACACCGTGGCCGAGTTCGCGGGTTGGGCGGCGGCCATGGAGCTCTTCGGGATCCCGCGCTGGGTCTCCGTGCCGATCGGCGCCTTCGTCGTCTGGTGGATCGTGGTCAAGGGCAACTACAAGTCGGTCGAGAAGGTCTTCCTGATCGCCTGCACGATCTACCTGACGTACATCCTGTCGGCGCTCTTCGCGAAGCCCGTCTGGACGGACGTCCTCAAGCAGACGTTCGAGCCCAGGATCGAGTCGAGCGCCGCGTGGATCCTGATGATCATCGGCCTCGTCGGCACGACGATCGCGCCGTGGATGCAGTTCTATCTCCAGGCGTCGATCGTGGAGAAGCGTATCGGCCCCGAGGAGTACAAGTTCTCGCGCTGGGACGTCATCGTGGGATGCCTGTTCGCGGCCGTCGTCGCCTTTTTCATCGTCGTCGCCTGCGGAGCGACCCTCTTCCCGAAGGGGATTCGCATCGAAGGCGCCGAGCAGGCCGCGATCGCTCTGGAGCCGCTCGCGGGGAAATGGGCCGGTACGCTCTTCGCGTTCGGGCTCGCGAACGCTTCGCTGTTCGCGGCCTCCATCCTGCCGCTCGCCACGGCCTATTCCATCTGCGAGGGGCTCGGCTTCGAGGCCGGCGTGAACAAGACCTGGAGCGAGGCGCCCCAGTTCAACACGCTCTACACGGGCATGATCGTGATCGGCGCCGGCATCATCCTGATCCCCGGTGTGCCGCTCTTCCCCGTCCTCTTCCTCTCGCAGGTCATGAACGGGCTCCTGCTTCCCTTCGTCCTCGTCTTCATGTGCCTTCTCATCAACCGCGAGGACCTCATGGGCGAGCACGTGAACGGCCGCGTGTGGAACTGGGTCGCCTGGGGGACCTGCGCCGTGATGATCGGGCTGACGCTGGTCCTCGTCGTCACGACGATCTGGCCGGGCCTGTTCCCGGCGAGGTAGGTCGCGGAACGCAGGTTGCTTGTCAACCGGAAACCACGACGCGCGTCTCTTCATTGGGACGCGCGCGCGCCCGAATAAGTAGCCATTCCCCAGGAGGTTATATGCGCCGTACCCTCTTTTTCGCCGCGCTCGTCTGTGGCATTCTCACACTTGCTCCGCCCGCCTTCGCGCAGGACCGCGCCGGCACGTGGGAGATCTCTCCGTTCGCGGGCGCCTTCCTCGGCGGTCGGCTCTACGGCTCGTTGCCGCAGGGAGTCCCCGCGCCCGGCGTCGGCCCGCTGGCCGTAGGCACCAACAATTCTTTCCTCGATGAGGACGACGACCTGGCGTACGGGGCTCGCCTCGCCTACAACGTCACCCGCCACTTCGGATTCGAGGTCGACTGGACCTCCTCGCGCACCGACCTGCTCCAGCATGTCGGCGCCGCCATCGGCGGCGGCGGCGTTGGGCGGAACCTCAGGGTCGGGACCCTGCGCCAGAACGTCTACGAGGCGAACGGCCTCTTCAACTTCGGGCGACGGCGCGCCATCGGCTACGTCGGCATCGGGGCTGGCTCAGCCGTCTTGAAACGGGAGGTGGCGGGCATCGACGCGTCCACGATAGGGCGGTTCACGGCGAACCTCTCGGCCGGAGGGAAGTTCTTCTTCGTGCCGCGAGTCGGGCTGCGCATCGACGGCCGAATCCGGGCGATCGATCTGCGGTCGGACCGCGACGGGTCGTCCTGCGACCGCGACAGCTTTTGCCGCGACCGGCGCAACTGGTCGTACAACGGCGAAGTCACCGGAGGGCTCGTCTTCGCGTTCTGACGCCTCTTTTGGCCTCCCTACGGGCGTATCCGTGGCCGCGAAAGACAGTTGAGACAGTCCCAGGGACTGAGATACAGTCTCACCGCGAAACCCGAAAAAAACCTAAGGAGGCACCATGAAGAAGCGGCTCGTCATGCTCTCCATCGTCACGGCCTGCGCCGTGACTGTCGCGCCCGTCGCGCGGGCCGAGAGCGAAAACAGGATCGAAGGCGGCAGCGCCGGCGAACGCGTCGGGCAGGAGGCCGGGCTCGCGGACGACGCTCCCGTGCACATCCATCTGACCCGGGAAGCGGCGGAAGCGGCTGCGACGGCGGCGCGGACTGCGCTCGCCGCGCGGCGGAATGCGAACATGACGTACCACGGGGGCAAGATCCTTACCTCGGCCACCGTGAAGAGCATCTTCTGGGGCCCGAAATGGTCGGGCGCGACTTTCACCGGAGACAAGGTCACCGGCATCGACTCCTTTTACGCAGGATTTAATCAAAGTCACTACGCGCTGACAAATACCGAGTACACCGACACCATCGGACCGGGCCATCATGTCGGATCGACCGTGCTCAGCCTCACGCACCAGATCGACACGACCACGGCCTCCGGCGGGAACTCGACCGCCGCGATCCTCGCGGAAGCCTGCAAGTGGTTCACCGGGCCGAACGACGGGAGCGCTTATTACGCGGTCTATACGGACCTCCCACGAGGAAACGCCGGCTATTGCGCCTACCACAGCGCGGGAACGTGCGGCGGCGTCCCGGTCCAGTTCGCGTTCTTCTGGAGCCTCGACGGGGATCCCGGCTGCGATCCGGGCAGCACCGTCCCGGGCCACTCCCAGGGCGTCGCCGCGCTCGCGAACGTCAGCGCGCACGAGCTCTCGGAAGCCATGACCGATCCCGCCAGCCCGGGCGCATGGTTCGACCGGCAGGGCGCCGAGAACGGCGACAAGTGCGCCTGGGCATTCAACGTGCCTTCAGTGACGTTCAGTAACGGCACCGCCTGGAAGCTCCAGGGCGAATGGTCGAACGCCGCCTTCACGGCGGGGACGGGATACCCAAACCTGTCCGGGCAGCGCGGCTGCCTCGACGGACACTAGGTAAGAGGGCGTTGAGCCCGGACGGGCTCGGTCATCTCGATCGTGCGCAACCCGTCGGGCTCGATCCGAAACGCGACGCGCCAGGCCCGCCGTTCCGTGAGCGGCGGGCGCGGCCATTCCACCGCGAGAATCGCGCCTTCCCGGTCGTCGAGGCCGAGATCCGCGATCGACGCTCCCGCGAGGACTCGATAGAGGTCGCCGTGCACGAGAACGGGCGGCTCCCCCGCAGGACCGTACTCGTGCACGAGCGCGAAGCTGGGCGACGAGACCTCGTCCGGGTCCAGCCCGAGCCCGGAAGCGAGGCCCTTCACGAACGCGGTCTTGCCGGCACCGAGCTCCCCTTCGAGGAGCACGACGTCGCCGGGAGAGAGACGAAGCGCGAAGTCCGCCCCGAGGCGCCGCGTGTCTTCCTCGCTCGCCGAGACGTGCGACGTCACTCGCCCGCGCTCTCCCTCGCCTCGAGGAACGCCTCCGGGAGGGCTTCCACGACGTCGGACGCCGTGAGGGATTCCTCCCCCCTGGCCTCCCGCACGAAATCGCCCGCCGTGCCGTGGAGCCATGCCGCCGCGCGGGCGGCGTCGAACGCGTCGAGGCCCCGCGCGAGGCACGCCCCGACGACGCCGGTGAGGACGTCCCCGGTGCCCCCCGAGGCCAAGGCGGGATTGCCCGCGAGCACGGGAACGACCTGACCGGAGGGGGCGGCGACGAGCGGCCGGAACCCCTTGAGGATCACGACTGCGTTCGCGCGCGCAGCGATCTCCCGCGCCGCGGACTCCCGATCCGCGTTCACGCGCGCCGCGTCGCTGCCGAGAAGGCGTCCGGCCTCTCCGGCGTGCGGCGTGAGCACGGTGGGCGCGACCCGCGCCGCGAAGAACGCAGCCCCGCCCGCGAGGTTGAGCGCGTCGGCGTCGAAGACCGCCGGGAGACGTGACCCCGCCGTGCGCTGAAGAAGAGCGCGCGCGGCCGCGGACGCGCCGAGGCCCGGGCCGACGGCGAGCGCGTCGAAGCGCGCGAGGTCGACGTCGTCGCCCGCCGTCGTCGTCTCCGGGCTGAGCGCATGTACGACGGCGCGGACGGAATCGGGCGCGAAGACGCTCACGAGGCCGGCCCCGGACCGGTGCGCGCCGCGCGCCGCGAGGGCGGGCGCGCCCGCCATCCCCTCGGAGCCGCCCACCACGAGGAGACGGCCAAACGTGCCCTTGTGCGCCGCCGCCTCGCGCGGCGGGAAGAGCGCCGCAACGTCCTGTGCCGCGACGGCATCGCCCACGGCACCGCTCTCCTGTCCGAGAGGCAGGAATCCGATGCCGGCGACGGCGATCCGGCCGCACAGGGCCGCGGCCGGCAGACGGACATGACAGGGCTTCGGATGGCCGAATGTGACCGTGAGGGCGGCGCGAACCGCGGGCGACCACGGCTGCCCCTCGTCGGCCGAGAGACCAGACGGCACGTCGACCGCGACCACGAACGCCCGGCCTTCCGCGACGAGGCGCACGGCGCGCGCCGGAAGGCCGTCCGGCGAGATGGGGCGTTTGAGGCCCGTGCCGAAGAGCGCGTCCACGACGAGCGTCGCCACCCGCAGCGGCTCCAGGTCGGCTTCCTTCGTGACCTCGCGAATCGCCCCGCCCGACTTCTCGAGGCGCTGGTGGGTCCTTCTGGCGTCGGCGCTGAGATGCTCAGGCGCTCCGAAGAGCAGCGTCTCGACGCTTCCCGCGACGCGCGTCATCTGGAGGAGGCGCGCCGCCTCGAACCCGTCCCCTCCGTTGTTGCCCGGGCCCGCCAACACGACGACCCGGGGGCCGTGGGATGGCCGGCGCCCGAGGACACCCGCGATCTCCCGGACGAGGGCCGCGGCAGCCCGCTTCATGAGGACCAGCCCCGGCGTCCCGGCCGCAATCGTCCGTGCGTCGAGGGCGCGCGCCGCCTCCGACGTGAGGACCTTCACCCGGCGCCCCGTCCGAGCAACGTGAACAGCGCCCGGCGGGTCGCTGGCGCGAGCTTCGGATCGGCCGCGAAGAGAGACTCCACCCTCCCCAGATCGGCGATCTCGTCGACGTCGGGGACCGTCGACAGCAGGCGCATCCGGTGGCCCTTCGCCTCGGCGGACCTCATGCAGTCGGCCAGCGCGTGCTCCGAAGACCATCTCACGCCGGCCGGGAAGACCGCCGCCTCCTCGACGTTTCCGCGCATTCCGACCAGCGAGAACCCGCCGTCGTGCGCGGGAGCGAACACGACGTCGGAATCTCCCGCGAGGGCTCGAAAGGCCTCGGAAATGTCCTCTGGCGAAAGGGTGGGGGCGTCGCTCGCGGCCACGACGACGTCGCCCTGCCCTTCCAGGCGCGCGCGCGCGACGGTCTGTCGGAGCCGGTCGCTCAGCGAGCCCTCCCCCTGCGGCGCGAGATCCCAGGGCGGGCCGAAGGTCGCGAGAACGCACGGACCCGGCTCGCGCTCGGCGTACGCGAGCACCGAGTCCCATTGCTCGGGCGCCGTCAGGGAGGCCGCCAGGTCCGACAGGAACGCCTCGTACAGGGACGCCGCGGTCGCCGCCCCGACTTCGCGGGCGAGGCGCGTCTTCACGCGACCGGGCACGGGCTCCCGGGCGAAGAGGACGAAGCGCTTCTCGGGAACTTTCACGGCCTCACTTTCTCGGGGCGCCCTCCTCGCCGGCGAAGGCCGAGATGAACACGGACTTCTGGAGGTAACTCGTGGTGTTCGTGATGTCGTCGCGAACCGCGATCGAGAGCTTCTGGCCGCCCGGAATCATGATGAGCTTCACGTCGTAGATGAAGTCCTTCCGGGCGAGGGCGTCGAATTTCTTCGCGTCGAGCTCGATCGGGACGGGCTGCGTCGTGAGCTCCGACTGCTTTCCCGCCGAGTCGATGACGACGAAGTAGAAGACCACGCGGCCGCGTACCTTCGATCCCTCGGGGAGCATCGCGAGTCGTGCATACGGGATCCGGATGATCACCGGCACCGCGAAGTTCTCGCGGTCGGCCGGCACGGCCTTCCCGACCTCCAGACCCACGGCGAGGGGATTGTCGTCGCGCGGGAAGAAGAGGGCCGAGGTGACCGCCTCACGGACCTTCGTCTCGACGCCCTTCTCGAGATAGCTGCGGCGCGCGCGCACCGTAAGGCCCTTCTTCTTCAGCCGGACCTCGACCTTGTGCGGGCGATCGAGGCCGGAGCGCACGCTCCGGTAGCCGATCGAGTAGTACGACGTGTAGTCCTTTTCGATGTTCTTGAGCGCCGGAAGGACGTCGTTCTTGTTCAGGACGGCCTCGCCGCCGGTTTCCTCGGCCATGAGGCTGAGCATCGACTGGAGGTTGTTTCGCTCGAGGAACGTGTCGATGCGCTGGGACTGCGTGCGGTTCTCGGCAGACACGTTGGAATCGACCGAGAGACCCAGCGCGTCGATCGTGTAGATCGACACGCCCGACGCGTTCGCCGCCTGGACGACGCCGAGATACTTGCTCGTCCGATCGAACTCGAAGTGCGACATGGATTGCGTCGCGGCGCCGCGGTACTTGTCGGAGATGTACTGCCAGAGCTCGGCTCCCGGGGACTGGGGAAGCCCGTTGGACACGTGGATGAAGATCTTGCGGCCCTCCACGCCGGCGAGCTGGTTGATCGTCGTGATCATCGCGTCGATCGTGAAGGTCAGGTCGTTGTCGAGCGAAAGGCAGTACGACCGCACCCGACTCGCGGCCTCGTCGGCGGTGGTCGAGTCGTCGATCGCCTGGATCACGTCACGCCGGTCGGTCTGGATCTGCTGGCCGAGGGCGCTCTCTTCCTCGATCTGCTTGAGGACGTCCGAGAGGTCGCGGCCGTCGTTCGTGAACTTCCTCCGGATCTTCAGGGAACGGTTCCAGACGACGATCATGCCCTCGATGTTGTCCTTGATGTTGTCGCGGACGAAGGCCTCGACGCTTCTCAGGACCCGGTTGCGGTCGAACGGCGCGATATGGAGGTTGTCGATGAAGAGGATGACCCGCGTCTTCGGCGCCGGTTGGGCGGACGGGGCCGCTCCCGGGACGGGGGCAGGGGCCGGGGCGGTGGCTGGCGCGGACGGAGCCTCGTCGGCCGGCAGGACGAAGCGGCCCTGCTCGATCGCGGAGAAGTTCGTGACGGTCTGCTCGAGCTTGTCCTCGATGACGATGAAGTCTTCCTTCTTCAGTCCCGTCACGCGGTTTCCCTTTCCATCGGTCACGACGACGTCGAGGTTCGTCACGGAGACGACCTCTCCCGGGGCCACGTACGGGCCGGTGGACCGGTCCGGAAGCGTCTGCGCCGACACGCGGGGACCCGAGAGGGAGACCGAGGCGATCAGCAGGGAGAAGAGGAAGGGTCGCGAGGAGGTCGTGCGCATCGACATGGCCTGATTGTACGGGGGGCGCGGATAGAATCCCGCTCCCATGACGTTCCGCGTCCGCCGCCACCTCACCGCCGGCCTTCTCGTGCTGGTGCCGGTCGTCGTCACCGTGGCCGTCGTCCGCTTCGTCTTCAACCTGATCGACGACGCCAGCCAGCCCCTTGCCGAGCGCCTCGTCGGCCGGGTGATTCCGGGCCTCGGACTCGTCCTGACGATCGTCGTCATCTGGCTCACGGGCCTGCTCTCGACGAACTTCATCGGGAAGAAATTTCTTGAACTTTTCGGTCGCCTCCTTGAGAATCTCCCCCTCGTCAAAACGGTCTATACCGCCTCGAAGCAACTCGTCGAGGCCGTGTCGCCGGGCGGTCGTCGCGCCTTTCAGCGAGTCGTCCTTGTCGAGTTTCCTCAGAAGGGAACCTTTGCGTTGGGATTCGTGACAGGGAACGGCATCGGCACGCTCGAAACCGGAACGCTCTCGATCTACGTTCCGACGGCGCTGAACCCCACCAGCGGATTCCTGTTATTCGCTAGGGAACGCGATATCCTCGACCCCCGCCTCACGGTGGAGGAGGGGATCAAGCTCGTCGTGTCGGGCGGGGTCGTGAGGCCGCATGGGAACTAAAAGGGCTCGCGGGCGGTCCAACGAAGAGGGGCCGGAGAGGGACGCGAGGCGGCGAGAGGCCGAAAGGAGTGGACGGTCGATGACGGGAAGTCTCACCGGCAGGCGGGGAGCGGTTCGGCGGATCGCCGCCGCCGGCCTCGCCGTGCTGTCGCTCGGGGTCGCGGGCTGCGACAGGTTCAGGAGCAAGCAGCTCATCCGCGAGGGGAACGCCTACTTCAAGGAGCAGCTCTACGAGGACGCCCTGAAGAAGTACGAAGCGGCGCAGTCGCTCGACCCGACCGAGGTTCGCCTCGACAAGTTCGTCGCGATGGGCTACATGGCCATCTATAACCCCGGCTCGACGCACCCGAAGGACCTCGAGGCGCTGAACCGGTCTATCGAGCACTTCAAGAAGTACCTCGCCGCCCGGCCGGAGGACGACAAGGCCGCGAGGTTCCTCGTCACGACGTACATGAACGCCCAGAAATACGACGAGGCGATCAAGTACTTCAAGGAGCTCGTCGAGAAGCACCCGCAGGACTCGCAGGCCGTC
>JBGQDL010000052.1:0-22129 GCA_041495865.1 Thermoanaerobaculia bacterium
CGCCTTTTACGCGATTCCGGGGACGGAGGTTTCCGGCCCCCTTTCGGCGGAGATGGCGGACAGGGGGGGATTCGAACCCCCGGTAAGCTTTTAGGGCCTACGGCGGTTTAGCAAACCGCTGGTTTAAGCCACTCACCCACCTGTCCGTAGGAGCGCCGGGCCGCGAAGTCTAGCAGGGAGAGAGGATAATCGCGCGTCAGGCGTCCCGGAACGGAGGAGTGGCCGAGTGGCTTAAGGCGGCGGTCTTGAAAACCGTTGAACCGAAAGGTTCCGGGGGTTCGAATCCCTCCTCCTCCGCCATCCCGTGCCGTTCAGAGCCTCCGGATCTCCGTGAGGCCCCCGCAATATGGATGGAGGACCTTCGGGATCGCGACCGATCCGTCCTTTCTCTGGAAGTTCTCGAGGATCGCGACGAGCGTCCGGCCCACGGCGAGACCCGAGCCGTTGAGCGTGTGAACGAGCTCGTTCCTCGACTTGCCGCCCGTGCCCTCGACCCTCACGCGGATCGCGGCGCGGCGGGCCTGGAAGTCGCCGAATTTCGAGCAGGAGGAGATCTCCTTGTATCCGTTCTGGCCCGGCAGCCACACCTCGAGGTCGTACGTCTTGGCGGCCGAAAAACCGAGGTCTCCCCGGCACAGGAGAACGCGGCGGTACGGGAGCTCCAGCCGCTCGAGCACCGTCTCCGCGTCGCGCGTGAGCTTCTCGTGAGCGATGCTCGCGTCTTCCGCCCGGGTGAGCTTGACGAGCTCCACCTTGTCGAACTGGTGCTGGCGGATCATGCCGCGCGTGTCCTTCCCCGCCGCACCCGCCTCCGCGCGGAAGCACGCCGTGTAGGCGCAGTAGGAGACCGGCAGAGACTTCTCCGCGAGGACCTCGTCGCGATGCAGGTTCGTGAGCTGTACCTCCGAGGTGGAGCTCAGGTACCGGTCGGTTTCGCGGATCCGGAAGAGGTCTTCCTCGAACTTGGGAAGCTGGCCCGTGCTGAAGAGCGAGCGCACGTTCACGATCACCGGCGGCCAGATCTCCGTGTAGCCGTGCTCGCCCGTGTGGAGATCCAGCATGAACTGAATGAGCGCGCGGTTCAGCCGCGAGGCGGCTCCTTTCAGCACGGTGAAACGCGAGCCCGCGATCCGGGCCCCCGCTTCGAAGTCGAGGATGCCGAGCGCCGGCCCGAGGTCCCAGTGCGCGAGGGGCGGAAAGTCGAAGCGAGTCGGCTCACCCCACGTCTTCAGAACGACGTTCGCGGTCTCATCTTCTCCGTCGGGCACGTCGTTCTGCGGGATGTTCGGAAGCGTCTCTTCGATGGGGACGAACCGCTCGTCCAACGCCTTCAATTCCACTTCGAAGGAAAGAATCCGGGTCGCGATCTCTTTCGAGTGCTGTTCCTCGGCGGCTGAATCCTCGCCAGCCTTGCGCTTCGCGCCGATTTTCGCCGAAAGGGAATTGCGTTCGGCGCGCTCCGCCTCCATCTGCGTGATCACCCGGCGCCGCTGTTCGTCGATTTCCCGCCAACGCGCGAACGCATCCGGCGGAACATTGCGCTGCCGGAGCAGTTCGGGCAGCCGTTCAAATTCCTTTCTGAGAAAATCCCGCGCGAGCATGGAGCCGTGGATTGTGTCGGGTGGGCCGCCGGTATTCAAGCAGCGCACTATCATCGTCCGGCTTGACCGTCCCGCGTGTCCTCGTCGCCATCGTGTCCTGGAACTCCGCCGCCCACCTGCGCGACGCCATCGCGTCGGTGCCGGAAGGGGTGCCGGTCGTCGTCGTGGACAACGCCTCGTCCGACGCCTCGGCGAATGTCGGTCGGGCGGCCGGCGCCCGCGTGATCGAGGCCGGCGCGAATCTCGGCTTCGGGCCCGCGTGCAACCTCGCCGTGCGGGAAGGCGGACCCTCCGAGACGATCCTCTTTCTCAACCCCGACGCCGCCCTCGTGGACGGCACACGGACGCTCGGGGCCCTCCTCGCCGCACTCGACGCCGAGCCCCTCGTCGCCGCCGTCGCGCCGCGGCTCGAGGGCCACGGGCAGGAGCGCTTCCAGCTCCGCCGCCTCCCGTCGGTCCAGGCGCTCGTCCGCGAAGCACTCCTCGTCGACCGGCTCTTCCCTCACAACGCCGGAATCCGCCGCGACCGCTACCTCGACGCGGACCGCCGCGCGGCCTTCGACGTGGAGCAGCCGGCCGCCGCGGCCCTCCTCGTCCGACGCGACGACTTCGAGGAGCTCGGGGGATTCGATTCCGCCTTCACCCCCGCGTGGTTCGAGGACGTGGATCTCTGCGCGCGTTTCCTGGAATCGGGCCGGCGGATACGGTACGTTCCCGAGGGCCGCGCCACACACGTGGGCGGCGTCACGATGAACGCCCTGCCCTACCGCGATTTCCGCCCGGTCTACGTGCGGAACCTGTTCCGCTACCTGGCCCGCCATGCGTCGTCCGGCGTCCGCGCCGCCGCCTGGGCCGCGGCGCTGGCGGGAGCTCTTCTCAGGCTCGCCCTCCTGCCCTTCGTCCGGCCCGACCACCCGCGCTCCGACGCCGCCGCTGCCCACGCGCGCGTCGTCCTCGGGCTCCTGGGGTTCGGCTGGCGCTCGGAACTCCTGCCGGGGGGGCGCCCCCCGTGACGGGGCCCGGGGCGGCCCGCGTGCTCGTCTCGATCGTCACGCACAACGAGTCGCGTGACGTCGAGCGCCTGCTGCCGTCCCTCTTTTCGCAGACCTTCCGCGAGTTCGCGATCGTGGCGGTGGACAACGCCTCGGAGGACGGCACCCGCGCGACGTTCGCGGCGTTCGAGAAGGTGACGCCCGTCCCTCTCACGGTCGTGCCGTCGCGCGAGAACCTCGGCTACACGGGCGGCCACAACCTCGCCATCGGGATGGCCGTGGAATCGGGAGCGCCCTGGGTGCTGGTTCTCAATTCCGACGTCGTTCTCGCACCCGATTTCCTCGAGCGCCTCCTCGGGGAGGCCGAGCGAAAGGAGCACGCGCGCGCCGGCGCCTTCACGGGGAAGGTCCTCAGGGCGCGGGGCCCCGAGCTCGAGCCGACGACGCTGCTCGACACGGTGGGCATCCGCATGACCAGGAACGGACGGCACTTCGACATCGGGGCCGGACTTCCGGACGATGGCCGCTACGACCGCGGGGCGGAGGTCTTCGGCGTCTCCGGCTGCATCGCGTTCTACCGGACGGCCGCGCTTTCGGACGTGAAGATCGCGACGGGCTTTTTCGACGACGATTTCTTCCTTTACCGCGAGGACGTGGATCTCGCCTGGCGGCTCCGTGGCCGCGGCTGGGCCGCCCGCTGCGTTCCCGAAGCCCGCGCGTGGCATCGCCGCCGCAACCTGCCAGAGCGGCGCCGCGAGATGTCGCCCTCGGCGAACCTCCACTCCGTCAAGAACCGCTTCCTCCTGAGGATCAACAATGCGGGGAAGGACCACCTCATCGCGACGTTCGGGCGCACGTTCCTGCGCGATCTCGTCGTCGTGGGCGCCTGCCTCACGGTGGAACGCAGCTCGCTGCCGGCCCTTCGCTGGCTCTCCCGGAACCGCGCGCGCCTCCTCGCGAAGCGCGCCGCGATCCGCGCCGCGCGCACCGTGAGCGACCGCGCGCTCCTTCCGTGGTTCACGTCCGGGACGGAGGGGGCGCGCCGCCCCGGCGCATGAAGCTCGCGGTGCTCGGGACGCGCGGGATTCCCGCCGCGTATGGAGGGTTCGAGACGCTCGCCGAAGAGCTATCCGCCCGGCTCGCCGCCCGGGGGCACGACGTCACCGTCTATGCGCGGCCGCACGGCGTCGCCACCCTCGTCCCGGCCCATCGCGGCGCGCGCGTCGTCCACCTTCCGACGCTCCGCAGGAAGTACCTCGACACCGTGGTCCACTCGGCCCTTTCGGGCCTTCATGCCGCGACGCAGGGCTACGACGCGGTCCTCGTCTGCAACGGCGCCAACGCCCTTCTCTGCCGCCTGCCCCGCCTCCTCGGGGCCCCGACGAGGATCGTTCTGAACGTCGACGGCCTGGAGCGGAAGCGGCGCAAGTGGAACGCCCTCGGGAAGCTGGTCTACGTCCTCTCGGAACGTCTCTCCTGCGTGATGCCGGACGCCGTCGTGACCGACGCCCGCTCCATCCAGGCCTACTACCGGGAGACCTACGGAACGGAATCCTCCTACATTCCGTATGGCTCCGACCTCGCGCCCCCCGCCTCTCTCGCGGCACTCGAGGGATTGGGCCTCGTGCCGGGCGGCTATGTTCTCTACGTCTCTCGGTTCGAGCCGGAGAACAATCCGGACGCCGTCGTGCGGGCGTTCCGCCGCGTTTCGGGCGAGACGAAGCTCGTCCTCGTGGGCGCGGCGCCCTACGCGGACGCCTTCCTCGCGCGGATTCGCGCCGAGGCCGCGGGCGACCCGCGCGTCCTTCTGCCCGGCGCTCTCTATGGGGAGGCGTACCGCGAGCTGCTCGCGAACACGGCGCTCTACGTGCACGCGACAGAGGTGGGCGGCACGCACCCCGCGCTCCTCGAGGCGATGGGCTTCGGCCGGCCGCTCGTCGTCCACGACACCCCCGAAAACCGCGAGACGGCCGGCGACGCCGCGCTCTACGTGGACGCGCGGCAAACGGAGAGCCTCGCCGCGGGCCTGGCCGCGCTGCTCGCGGACCCCGCCGCCCGGGAGCGCTCCTCACGGGCGGCATACGCGCGCGCCCGGTCCCGGTACCTCTGGGACGCCGTCACGGACGCCTACGAGACCCTCCTCGCGGGTTCCTGACGCCAGGAAAACGCACTCTTGCTACGATTCGGGCGGCGGGGAGCCTCCCGTCCCCGATGCTCAAGCAGCAGGCCCGATCGATTGCCGCGCTCCTCTACGCGGCCGACCTCAGCGTCACGCTCGCGACGCTGCCGGTGGCTTACGCGCTCCGGAGCGAGCTCCTGCCGCATCTCTTCAACAGCCTCACGCCGCTCTACGACTTCAACTGGTACCTCGTTCTCGTGGGGCCCACCATCCTCATCTTTTCCGGCCTCCTGTTCGTCGAGGGCGCCTATCGCAGCCACCGCACGCTGCGCCTGAAGGACGAGGTCGCGCTCATGACGCGCACGTCGATCCTCGGAAGCATCCTCCTCGCCCTCGTCGTGTTCGGAACCCGATGGGACTTCATCTCGCGCCCGTTTCTCGCCATCTTCCTCGTCGTGAACGTCCTGTTTCTCGTCATCGAGCGCCTCACGGTGCGCCTCGTCGCCCGGCGCGTGCGCTCCCTCGGCTTCAACTTCCGCACGGTCGTCCTCGTGGGCGACACGCCGCGGGCGGCCTCCATGGCCCGCCTCATCCGCGACCATCCGTGGTGGGGGCTGAAGCTCCTCGGCCTCGTGCGCGAGCGGGCCGCCGAGAACGGCCAGACGACGACCGCGAACGGCGTGCCCCTTCTCGGCTCGCTTCAGGACTTTCCGAAGATCCTCACGGAGCTCACCGTTGACGAAGTCGTGCTCGCCGTCGACCGGAGCGACCTGCCGAAGCTGGAGGACGTCTTCCTCCTCTGCGAGGAGATGGGCGTCAAGACGCGGCTCGTTCTCGATTTCTTTCCGCACGTCCTCGCCCGCGTGGAGCTCGAGGAGCTCGAAGGGACGCCGCTTCTCACGTTCTCGACCACGCCGGGCGAGGGCGTCGCGCTCCTTTTCAAGCGCGTCGTCGACATCTTCCTGTCCGTGCTCATCGGCGTCGTCTCCCTCGCGCCCGTCACGCTCGCGGCGCTCATCATCAAGCTCACGTCGAAGGGCCCCGTCCTGTTCCGGCAGACGCGCTGCGGGCTGAACGGCCGCCCGTTCACGCTCGTCAAGCTCCGGACGATGATCGAGGGGGCCGAGGAGCTCTTGCCCGGCGTCGCGCACCTCAACGAGCACGAAGGGCCCGTCTTCAAGGCGGCGAACGACCCGCGGCTCACGACTTTCGGCCGCCTCATCCGGCGCTTCTCGTTCGACGAGGTGCCGCAGCTCTGGAACGTCCTGCGCGGCGAGATGTCGCTCGTGGGACCGCGGCCGCCGCTCCCGGAGGAGGTCGCGCGCTACGAGAGATGGCAGCGCCGCCGCCTTTCGATGAAGCCCGGCGTCACGGGGCTGTGGCAGGTGTCGGGCCGGAGCGAGATCGCGCGGTTCAACGAGTGGGCGAACCTCGACCTTGCGTACATCGACAACTGGAGCCTCGGACTCGACGCGAAGATCCTGCTGCGCACGATCCCCACGGTCCTGACGGGCCGCGGCGCGCGTTGAGAGTCACCGGCGCCCGGCGCGGCGCACGACCTTCGGAGCGGACAGGGCGCGCCGAAGCTGCCTCAGGTGCCTGCGCTCGTGCTTCGCGATGAAGCGAAACCACGAGACGCCCGAGAAGCGGCCGAGGAGGAAGTGCGGAAAGACGAGCGTTGCGAAGCGCTCCTCTCCCAGGCGGTCGGCGAGGGCGAAGAGGTCGCGGCGCGACGCCGCGAGGCCCTCGCAAACGTCGGTCGGCCGGATCTCCGCGCGCGGGCGAGGCCGCACGAGCTTCGGAGCCGGCAGCCGGATCGGCCAGAAGACAGGCGTCATGGGAAGGCGGTAGTACCAGGCGCGCGCCGGGACGCGCGTCGGCTCGCCGCGCTCGAGCTTCCCGAGCGCCTTCACGAGGGAGCTCTCCGCGGTTCGGATGTGGTCGAGGACCTCGGCCGCGCTCCACCCCCCGTCCGCGGGAGCGGCGAGGAGCTCGACGTCGGATTTTCCCGCTACGGCCGCGGCGATCTCCGCCCGCACCCGCTCCATTTCCGCCCGGACCTCCCGAAGCGCGCCCACCCGGCTCATAATCCCGATCCTCTCATCGAAGCGGAGGCCCCGTCCATGAAGCGATCCTTCTGCGTCCCGCTCGCCTTCTTCGCCGTCGTCTTCGCCGTCCTCGTCCGCGCGCCGCGCGCCGCGGCCGAGCCCCTCGTCGTGCGCTGCGGCCGCCTCCTCGACCCCTCCACGCGCACGGTCAGGACGGGCGCCGTGCTCCTCCTCGACGGCGGGAAGGTCACCGCCGCGCCGGCGCCGGCGGACGCGAAAACGCTCGATCTCTCCGCGTTCGCGTGCCTGCCGGGCCTCATCGACGCGCACACGCACCTTCTGCTGCAGGGCGACGCGACGTCCGCCGAATACGACGAGCAGGTGCTCCTCGAGTCGAGCCCCTACCGGGCCCTGCGCGCGGCAGCGGCCGCGCGCATCGCGCTCGACCACGGCTTCACGACCGTGCGCGACCTCGGGACGGAGGGCGCGGGCTTCGCGGACGTGGACCTCGGGCGCGCGTTCTCCCGCGGCATCCTCCCGGGGCCCCGCGTCTTCACGTCCGGCCCCGCGATGAGCGTCACGGGCGGCTATCCGCTCCTCGGCTACTCGTGGGAGCGCAGGATGCCCGACGGCGTCCTGAAGTGCGACGGGCCGGACGACTGCCGCAAGGCCGTGCGCTTCCAGGTCCAGAACGGCGTCGATTGGATCAAGGTCTACGCGGACCGCAGCTACTACCGGACGCCGGGCGGCGGCTGGGCCGCGATCGCGAACTTCACGCCCGAGGAGATGAAGGCCATCGTGGACGAGGCGCACAACCTGCGCCGGAAGGTGGCCGCGCATTCCATGACGCCCTCGGGCCATCGCGTCGCCCTCGCGGCGGGGGTGGATTCGATCGAGCATGGCGACGTGCTCGACGAGGAGAGCGTGAAGACGATGGCGGCACGGAAGGTCCCCTACTGCCCGACCATCACGGTCGCCGACTTCGTGAAGGGCCCGCGGTCGAAGACGAACCCGATCTGGGACCAGCTCTGGGCGGCGTCGCAGGACTCCTTCAGGCGCGCCTACAAGGCCGGCGTGCCGATTGCGTTCGGGACGGACGCGGGCGGGTTCGACTGGGACAAGCGGAATCAGGCCGAGGAGTTCTCCTTCATGGTCGCGTGGGGCATGACGCCGTGGGACGCGCTGCGTTCGGCGACCGTCGTCGCGGCCGACCTCCTCGGGCAGGCCGGTACGCTCGGCTGCCTCGCGCCCGGCTGTTTCGCCGATCTCGTCGCGGTCGCCGGCGACCCCCTCACCGACATCAGGACGATGGAGAAGACGGTCGCGGTCGTCTCACAGGGAAAGGTCGTGAAGAAACCCGATTGACCGGGACCCGACCGCTTCGTGCGGCGCTTTCTCTTGCCGCGCCGCTGTTTTTCTTCTTAGAAAGTGAATACGCCCTCGCGCAGGTCGGGCCGGCACCATCGGCTTCGCCGGTTGCAGGCCGTTCGCCCTCATTACCCTTCGAAGAAAAATCCACCGATGCGGTTGCTCCGATGAAGCACGAAGCGAGCGGAGCCGGCTCGCGAGCTTGACTTAGTTCACTTCCAAGTCCACTCTAGAACCATGACGAAGGTGAACGTCCACGAAGCCAAGACACATCTTTCCCGCCACCTCGAGGACCTCGAGGCGGGTCGCGTCACGTCTGTCGTCATCTGCCGCCGCAATGTTCCGATCGCCGAACTCCGCGCCGTCGCGCAGGCGAGGCGGAAGAAGCGCCCGATCGGCCTCGCCAAGGGGAAGGTTCACATTCCCAAGTCCTTCTTCGAGCCTCTGCCGGACGAGATGCTCGACGCTTTTTACGGCAATCGTTGAGGTTCCTCCTCGATACCTGCACGTTCCTCTGGCTCATCGCGGGGTCGCGTGAGCTTTCCGCCACGGCGCGCCGCAGCTTTCGGACAGAGGACAACGAGTTCTTTCTGAGCGCGGCTTCGGCATGGGAGATCGCGCTCAAATATTCCGCCGGGCGCCTGAAACTCGCGAACCCACCCGCTCTCCTCGTGCCGAAGGAACGCGAGCGGCACGGCATCGAGGAATTGCCCGTCTCAGAGGCAGACGCGCTGGCCGCGGGGCGGCTCCCTGAGCTGCACCGGGATCCCTTCGACCGTCTCCTCGTCGCACAGGCTCTCGCCCGGGGACTTCAGATCCTGACACCCGACGAACTGATCGCACGCTACCCGGTGCAGACGGTCTGGTAGCTGCCGCGGGTCACTTCCGCGCGGCGTAGCCCTTCGCACCCACCTTGCCGAGCGCTCCGACGGTTTCGAAGTACTTCGCGAAGGCGATCATCCCGCCCTCGGCCTGCTCCCAGTCGTAGTTCTCGTTCGGCGCGTGGTAGCCGTGCTCGGGCAGCGAGAGCCCGAGGAAGAAGATCGGCGCCTTGAGGAGCTTCTCCATCGTGACGACGGCGCCGATCGAGCCTCCCTCGCGCACGAAGACGGGCTCCTTGCCGAACGCGAACTTCACCGAGCTCCGCACCGCGTCGGCGAGCGGGCCCGTCGTGATGCCGCGGTACGGGTCGAGGCGGCCTTCCAGGTGGACCTTCACGTCGGGGTTCTTTCTCTTCACGAACGCCGTGACGAGCTTCGTGATCTTCGCGCCCGTCTGGTTGGGAACGAGCCGGCACGAGACCTTCACCTCGGCGCGCGGCGGAATGACGGTCTTCACGCCCGGGCCCGTGTAGCCGCCGACGACTCCGTGGATCTCGAACGTGGGCGTCGCCCAGATGCGCTTCATGACGTCGAGCGCGTCGTTCGTGCGAAGGGACTTGAAGAGGTGGTCTTTCTTGAAGCCGGAAACCGTGAAACCGGACCTCCGGAAGTCCTCCAGCTCGGCCTTCGACGGCGCGACCACGTCCTCGTAGAAGCCGGGGATCTTCACGCGGCCCGTCTTCGCGTCGAAGCAGTCGCTGACGAGCTGCATGAGCTCGGCGATCGGGTTGCGGGCCGCGCCGCCCGTCACGCCGGAATGCTGGTCGGTCGTGCCCGTCTCCAGCGTGAAGAGCAGGCCCTGCAAGCCGCGGAGCCCCGCCGGGGACGCCGGCTTTCCGCGCGCGATCCAGATCGTGTCCGAGACGATCACCGAATCCGTCGCGAGAGCGTCGACCGCGCCCGCGACGCCCTTCGCGAAGCTCGGCGAGCCGATCTCTTCCTCGAACTCCCACAGGACCTTCACGTTCACGGGCACGCCCGCGTCCACGGCGGCCTTCGCGCCGAAGAGCGCCGAGAGCGCGGGGCCCTTGTCGTCCGTCGTGCCGCGGCCGAAATAGCGGTCGCCGGCCACCGTGAAGACGAACGGCTCGGTCTCCCATGGTTCGGTCTCCTTCGAGGCGGGCTGGACGTCGAGGTGGTTGTAGACGGTGACCGTGGGCCGCGACGGATCGTCGCCCCACTTCCCGCTGACGATCGGATTACCTCCCGACTCGTGAACGGAAGAGCTCCCGCCAAAGGCGCGGATCGTGTCGGTGGCCAGCTTCACGCCGTCTTTGATCGCCGCCTTCTTCGTGGGGTCGACGGAGACCGTCGGGCATTCGACGAAGTCGCGGAGCAGCCCCTCGAAGCGGGGGCGGCTCTCGCGGGCGAAGGCGGTCAGGGCGTCCTTGGTGAGCGCGGACCTGTTCATGGCCGGAGTCTAGCGCCGGCCGGGCGGCGCGTCAGGAAGACGTCTCGTCGGGTGCGGGCGGCGGACCGAGGGGGAGGCGCCTTCTCTTGTGCATGCGCTCCTCCTCTTCCTTGAACAGGTACTTGATGGAACGCTTCGGGATGACGAGGTTCGGCGCGTGCTCGCGGTTCAGTTTGATGACGTCCTTGTCGTACCACTCGATCCAGCCGCGCAGCTCCTCGCCGTCCACGAGGCGGACGACGATCGGCGTCTTGCTCTGCATCTGCTTGAGGTAGTAGTACGCCTCCGCGTTCGTCTGCTCCGGGGGCACCATCTTTCGCGACGAGGGGCCGCGCGAGACGCCCTGATCGCGCAGAACGCGGGCCAGCGAGGGCCGGATGAGCTTCCGCGGCCCCAACTCGGCCCTGGGACCATCTTCGGGGGTCGAGGGCTCTGCTGGGGTGGGCGGCTTTTTCACCGGGGCCATGTCGAGGACTCCTCTGGCGGTGTTCATCGAGCGGAGAACGAAGCTGAGCGGGAGTCTATTCCGCGGGCCGGCGGAAAAGCGAGGCCGCCCGAACGCCTCCGGTCAGGCGGCGGGAGGGGCGGTGCGTGCCCGGTCGCGGTCGCCCCCGTGGCCCATGCGGCGTGCGGCTTCGATCCCGCCTTCGAGCTCGTACGCGACGCAGCACTTGAGGCGGCCGCACTGGCCGGTGAGCTTCGAGGGGTTCGGAGTGAGGCCCTGCATCTTGGCCATCTTGATCGCCACGGGGTGGAAGCTCTTGAGCCAGGTCGAACAGCACAGCGTCAGGCCGCACGAGCCGATTCCGCCGGTCAGCTTCGTCTCGTCTCTCACGCCGATCGTCTTCATCTCGACGCGGATCTCGAAGAGGTCGGCGATCCGGCGTGCCAGCTCGCGCGTCTCGGGCTTCTTCTCGGACGTGTAGAGCACCGTCATCCGCCTCCGGTCGAAACCGACCGCGCACTTGACCACGTGGACGTCCAGCTTCAGCTCGCGAACCGCCGCATCCGCGAACAGGCGCGCCGCGTCCTGCAGCTCGACCCGCTCGATGTAGTCGGCGTATTCCGAGTCGGACGCGAGCCGCAGGAAGCGCTTCGCCTTCTTCGACGAGCACGCCTTCGCTAGAACGGGGGTCGTCGTCGTGACTTCGGCGAACTCGGGGCCGTTCTCGGCCTCCATGATGATGCGCTCGCCCGGCTTGACCGCGACCTCCCCCGTGAACACGAGGGCCGTGCGCCCGTCCATCGCGTCGGCCACGCGGACCCCGACGTAGTTGCCGCCGGGGTTCGTGGACGTTCCGAGGGAGCAGCCGGTACAACTCATGCCCCGGCGATTGTGCCAGAGGCTATTCCCTCGCGTACAGTGCGGCCCCGAGCAGGCCCGCGTCGTCCCCGAGCGCGGCCGGCTCGATCCGCAGCTTCCCGAGCTCCTGCGTAAAGGTGAACGCGTCGGCCCACTTCCTGACGTCCGCGAGATACGAGGCGCCGACGTCCACCGCCACGCCGCCGCCGAGCACGAAGAGGTCGGGCGAGAAGACGTTGAAGACGTTCGCCATCGCCATTCCGACGGCCTTGGCCGAGCGCCTGACGGCCCGGATAGTCAGCGCGTCGCCTCTCTCGAAGGCCTCTTTCAGCTCCGAGGTCTTCAGGCGGCGGTCCTTCTTCATGACCGCCTCCTCGAGGACAGTCTTCTCGCCCTGCTCGATCCGCTTCTGGAGGTAGCGCGTGATCCCGACCTTGGCCGCGATGCCTTCCAGCGTTCCGTTGGGCTTGCCGGGCTCGGCGCGCCGGAAATCGATCTGGATCTGGCCGATCTCGCCCGCGTTGCGGTTCCGGCCCGTGTGGATCTTCCCGTCGATGATGACGGCGCCGCCCACGCCTGTGCCGACCCACACGGCGACCATCGTAGACGCGCCGCGCCCGGCGCCGAGCCGCGCCTCGGCGAGAGCCGCGAGACGGACGTCGTGCCCCAGGCGCCGGCGGGCTTTCGGGAACGCCCCTCCCAGCGCCTTGACGATGTCCCAGTTCTTCACCGCGAGGTTTCCTGCGCGAATCATCACGCCCTTCTCCGCGTCCACGGCGCCGGGGGCCGCCACGGCCAGCGCACTCACGCGCTCGCGCGAGGCGCCGGCCTCCTTCAGCGCCAGGTCGGAAGCCTCGACGAGCGCCTCCGTGAGCATTGCCGCATCGCTCTCGAAGGGGGTCTTGAGCTTGCCCCGCCCGAGAATCTTTCCGGAACCGTTCACGACGCCCGCGAGGATCTTCGTCCCGCCGAGATCGATTCCGAGTGTGAGCGCACCGCGCGTCCGAGCGGCCATCTTCACCTCCGCCTCGCCGGGAAGGATAGTCTTCGAGGCATGAGTCTCCATCCGTGGCAGCGCTATCAGGCCCTCTCCCTTCACGTCCCGTCGCTCTCGCTCCTCGTCGACCTTTCGAAGACGTCGCTGCCCGACGACGCGCTCCACCGCGACCCGCTCCTCACGACCGCGTTCCCCGCGGCTTTTGCCGCGATGGAGGCGCTCGAGGCGGGCGCCATCGCGAACCCCGACGAGAACCGGCGCGTGGGCCACTACTGGCTGCGCGCGCCAGAGCGCGCGCCGGACAAGGAGACGCGGACCGCGATCGAGACGACGCTCGCGCGCGTGAAAGCGTTCGCGGCGGATGTCCATTCCCGGCGCCTCGCGCCCGAAAAGAGCCCGCGGTTCGCGAACGTCCTCGTGGTGGGCATCGGCGGCTCGGCCCTCGGGCCGCAGTTCGTGGCGGACGCGCTCGGCTCGCCGTCCGATCCCCTCCGCCCGTTCTTCCTCGACAACACGGACTCCGACGGCATCGCGCGCGAGCTGGCCCGCATCGCCGCGACGCCGGCCGGCCTCGCCGGCACGCTGGCGGTCGTCATCTCGAAGTCCGGCGGCACGGTGGAGACGCGCAACGGAATGCTCGAGGCCGCCGGGGCCTACCGCGCGGCCGGGCTCACGTTCTCCCGGCACGCGGCCGCCGTGACGGGCGCGGGCAGCGAGCTGGACGGCGTCGCGGCGAAGGGCGGCTGGCTGGCGCGGTTCCCGATGTGGGACTGGGTGGGAGGGCGCACGTCGGAGCTGTCGGCCGTCGGCCTCCTGCCCGCGGCGCTACAGGGCCTCGACGTGGACGGCCTGCTCGCCGGCGCCTCCGCCTGCGACGAGGCGACGCGGCTCCCGGAAGTCGCGAGGAACCCGGCGGCGATGCTGGCCATCGCGTGGTACCGCGAGACGGGCGGGACGGGCCGGAAGGACATGGTCGTCCTTCCTTACCGCGACCGGCTCCTCCTCTTCTCGCGATACCTCCAGCAGCTCGTGATGGAGTCGCTCGGCAAGGAGAGGGACCTCGCCGGCAACGTCGTCCATCAGGGCATCGCCGTGTACGGCAACAAAGGCTCGACGGACCAGCACGCGTACGTGCAGCAACTCCGCGAGGGCGTGCCGAATTTCTTCGTGACGTTCGTGGAGGTCGCGCGCGACCGCGAGAAGGGCGAGACGTCGCTCGCGGTGGAGCCCGGTGTCACGTCGGGCGACTACCTGCACGGTTTCCTTCTCGGAACCCGGAAGGCGCTTTACGACAACGGGCGCGGCTCGATCACGCTCACGATTTCCGACGTCTCCGCACGCTCCGTCGGGATCCTCATCGCGCTCTACGAGCGGACCGTCGGCCTTTACGCGCAGCTCGCCGGCATCAACGCGTATCACCAGCCCGGCGTCGAGGCCGGGAAGAAGGCCGCCGCCCTCGTGCTCGCGCTGCAGGCAAAGGTCCTCGCGAATCTGGAAATCCAGAAGGGCGCCTTCAGGACCGCCGAGCGCATCGCGGCCGCCCTGGGCTCGCCCGAGGAGACCGAGACGGCCTTCAAGGTGCTCGAGCACCTCGCGGCGAACCCCGACCACGGAGTGACGCGAAAGGCGGGCCCGACGCACTTCCTCGCGACGTACGGGATCCGCTGAGGCTCCGTCCGACCCTCAGTCTGTGGCGGGGAGCTCCAAAAGGCCGGCGGCCCGGATCTCTCGCCGCATGATGTCGTCGAGGGCGCGAGTCACGCCCTCCGCCGGGGGGTGGGGCGGGCACTTCGAGAGTCGGCGCTCGACCTCCTTCGCGGCTTCCTCGTGCGCCCAGGGGGCGCCCCGGGCCTCCCAGTCTCCGTACGTGTCGCGGGCCACGAGCGCCGACGGGACCGTGAGCTCCTCCCGCCAGTGCTTCCGGGTGTGGGGATGCGAGAGGAACTCGGCCGATTCCACGACCTGCCGGATCAGGCCGGCGGCGCCATCCTCGAGGCGGTCGATCCCGCGGACGAGCCGGAGCGCCATGCCGCAGGCATCGTGGTCGAGAAGGAGCTTCTCGAACGACTGGCAGATCTCGAAATCGAGCATTCCGGGGCCCGAGACGACGTTGATGCCGGCCAGTGCCGCGAGGAGCGCCCCCACCCCGCTTTCGAGCCCCGCCTGATAGTCGGGGCACTTCGAGTCCGAAAGGCCCATGTAGGCGTGCGTGGGAAGGCCGAGCCGCTTGCCGGCCTGCGACGAGGCAAGGCTGATCATCATCGTCTCCACTGCGCCCATGGGGGTCGTGCCGTGGCGCATGTCCATCGCTGCGGGCGAGCCGCCCCAGATCAGCGGCGAGCCTGGGCCTGCCCGCTGGTGGATGACGACTCCGCTCAGGTTCTCGGCGCACTGCTGGACGGCCGCCTCGCGGAGAGTGACCGGCGAGGTGGCTCCGGCCAGCGGCATGGAGACCAGCTCGGCGGGGATCCCCGAGCGGGCGCAGTCGACGAGCGCCTGGCAGGTCAGGTCGCTCCACTTCAGCGGAGGGCTCGGGCAGCAGTCGAAGATGGCGAGGGGACGCCGTCTCAGCTCCGCGTCGCTCCCGCGCACTGCGAGGAGCAGCTCGCGCATGGGCGCGAAGCCGTCCTTCCGGAAGGTGCCGGTGACGACCGGCTTTCGGGCGCTCCGGAGGATCAGATAGAGCCTGTACCGGTCCGCCACCTCGCCCGGGACGTCACCCGGTGTCAGCGCCGTCGACTGGGCGGCGTAGTTCGGCAGGCCGTCGACGAGGCGGGCGAACCGGACGACGTCGCCGGTCCCGATCGCGCGGCGCCGCCCGGTGGGGGCGTCGAAGAGATGGATTGCCGCGGAGCCTGGATCGAAATGGACGCGATCTCCGCCGAGGTCCATCGCGGGAGCGCCGTCCCGATCGAAAAGCTCGATGCGCGGCGGAATCGTCGCCAGCGCCTCGCGAGCCATCGTCTCCGGAATCCTGAAGCGGTCGCTCGCTTCCAACGCTCCCCCGTCCCGGAGAAGAGCCCGCGCGTCATGGTTCTCGACCAGGACCCCCGTCTCCGAAAGGACGTCGAAGGCATCTTGCAAGAGGCTCTCGACGTCAACGGACGAAAGGAGCGACAGGGTGGGTCTCATTGGCGTTGCCATCAGCTCGTAACCTTGCCGGCAGAACGCGATGCCCTCCCCGCGGCGGGCCGCCGGTAAAGGCAGTGCGGGAGGCCGCACGTGTCGCATCCGGAGAGCCCGGACCGCGGCGCCCGCTCAGCGCCGATCCAGAGGGCGAAGGAGATCGACTTGCGCGGAGCCATCATCATGGACGAGCTCAGGGAGACGCCGAGCGCCTCGTGAGGGAGGAACGAGAAGAGGGCTTCCTGGGCGGACAGGGGCCAGCGGCCGTACCCCGGGCTGACCCGGCAGCCGACGTCGAGGTCCCCGTTTGTCCTGCCCCCGACGACCCGCGCGCTCAGCCTGTTCGCGGCTTCCTCGGCGGCCGCGCTTCCGGCGGCATCCAGCAGGAGGGCACGTGAATCTTCTCCTCGACCGAGAAGCTCCGTCACGCGTCGCTCGATCCCGTCGCCCGCGGTGACGAGGCCGAGGACGAGGCCCTCGGCGCGCTCCGCCGGGAGGCCGACCTCGCAGGCCGAGGATACCGGCAGTCTCCGGAACCCGCCGCGCGCGGCCGCGAGAGAGCGCGCCTCGCGAAGGACGTCTTTCAAAAGGGGCTCGAGCCGCGTCGCAGGGCGCCGTCCCTTCGGATAGCCGAGGAAGTGGAGGACGTCCCTCTCCCGAATGGAAAGGCGAAGCCGCGAGACGATCACGGGGGGCCCTGCCGACGACAAGGCGGCAGAGGAGATCGCATCGTGCGTCGGGAGGCGGGTCATCGCCGGGACCCCTTCGAGTCGAGACGGTCTGAGAGCGCCTGGATGAAGCGCGGATCCGTTCCGCAGCATCCGCCGACCAGCTCGACGCCGAGAGAGGCGACCTGAGCCATCTCCTCGGCGAAGGCCTCTGGCGCCTGCGAGTAGAAGACGGTGCCGCACTGCACCTCGGGCGCCCCGGCATTGGGCTGGATGACGAGCGGCAGACCCACCGCGGCGCGGGCCTCCTCGGCCAAGAGCCGCATGTCGGCGCTGGCGAGCGTGCAGTTGGCGCCGACGGCATCGGCACCCGCTTCGGCGAGCGATCGGAGCGATCTCGCCAGAGCGTCCCCCATGATCGTGAAGAAGCCGCGCTTCTTCCGCTCGAAGGTCAGCGACACCATCACGGGAAGGGACGGAACGCTTTCCTTCAAGACTTCGAGCGCGATCAGGGCTTCGCGCAGGTCCGTCATCGTCTCGACGTGGAGGGCGTCCGGCACGGCGGCGGCCAGCGCCCTCCCCTGCCGAACGAAAGCTTCCTTCCAGAAACGTCGGTCGCCCGTCCCGACCGGAGGGAGATACTCGCCCGTGGGACCGACGTCCGCCAGGACGAAGCGTGCGCCGGACTCCCGGGCCAGCCGGACTGCTTCCGCGTTGAGCTCCTCGCACCGGTCGGCGAGAGAATACCGTGCGAGCCGGATCGCGTTCGCCCCGAAGGTCGCCGCGTGAACGGCGTCGCTCCCGGCGCCGACGTAATCGCTGTGCGCACGGCGGACGTCGTCGGGGCGCGAAAGGACCCACGACTCGGGCGCCTCACCTCTGGCGAGCCCTCGCGCGATGAGCAGGCTTCCAAGGCCCCCGTCCAGGAGGGTCCTTTCTCGGCGGTGCAGGCGCTCGGCGAAGGCGTTCACGCGTCAGGCGCGCCGGGAGGCTCCCACCAGCGACTCGGCGACCGAGACGGCGCGAAGGGCGTTCTCCGCCCAAGCCGCGCCGATCTGCGCCGCCCAGGCCGCCGTCGTCGGCGCGCCGCCGACGAGAAGCCGCGGCCTCGGTGCGAGCCCCAGGGATGAAATGCCATCGGCGATGGCTTTCTGGACCGGCATGGTGGTCGTCAGGAGCGCCGAGGCCGCGATGATATCGGCGCCGTTCTCCTTCGCCCGTGCGAGGAAGCGGTCGACGGACACGTCGCTTCCGAGGTCGTCCACCTCGAATCCCCCCGCCGAAAGGAGCGTCGCGACGAGAGTCTTTCCGATGTCGTGCAGGTCGCCCTGGACCGTTCCGATGACGACCCGGCCCTTCGAGGCCTGCCCGCCGCTTTTCCGAAGCGCGGGCTGGAGGACCCCCATGGCGGCTTTCATCGCCTCCGCACCCTGGACCAGCTCTGGAAGGAAGTACTCCCCTTCTTCCCAGAGATCGCCCACCTTTCTGATCCCGGCTGCAAACCCCTGCTCGATCGCCGCGACGAGGTCGCCCCCAGCGTCGACGACCCCTTCGGCCAGCCTCCTCGCCCGGGCCGCGTCTCCCTGGACGACGGCTTCCTTCATCTCTCTGTGCATCAGGATCTGCTCCAGCCTCCCTTTCGACGACTCTTGAATGCCTGGTTCTCAGGGCTTGAGGCTCGCGACGAGCGCGTCGAAATCCTTCCCGGCCGCGGCGATGCTCCGGCGTGGGCCAGTGAGCTTGAAAAAGACGGCTCCGTTCGGCCCTTCGACCATCGCGCCGCGCAGCGCGTAGCCGCTCTTCGGGGCCGATGCCGCTCCCATGCCCGTGCCGGAGGAATAGCTCCCCACCGCCGTCACGAGGGTGACGGGCAGCGAGCCGACGCGCGTGAGGCTGCGCGTGGGCTTCGGGTCGCCGGGCGCGGCCGCGAACTGCGAGAACCAGCGCGCCACGTTCGCGTCGATGCTCCCGCCCTGCCCGGGACCGAACCAGAACACGGCGAGCTCCGGCCGGTCCGCATCGCCCGCCGAGGCGGGAAGGTAATACGTCGCGAGGCGCATGGCCGACGACGGCCCGGGCTCCCACGACTTCGGCACGGCCCACGCGAGGCCGCCGCCGGACGTGACCGGAAAGGCGGGCGCGGGCGTCACGGCCGGCGCGGCCGGAACGGGCGGGCCGCCATGCGAGGAGATGAGCTGGGCCAGAAGAGCGGGGACGGCGAGGGCGTGCATGAGACAGATCATATTTCGGCATACTGCCACCGTGGCGAGCCTCTCGGAGCTGTCGCTCAGGAACCGCCTCTTCATGGCGACGTACCGCTACCGCACGCTGGATCCGGTGCCCTTCGCGCGCCCGGTAACGCCGCTCGCCAAGGCGCGCGTCGCGCTCGTGACGACGGGCGGCGTGTACCTTCCGTCCCAGGCTCCGTTCGACGGCGGGGTGAAGGGCGGCGACGCCTCGTTCCGCGAGATCCCGGCGGACGCCGACCTCTCGGCGCTGGACATCGCGCACAAGTCCGACGCGTTCGACCAGACCGGGTTTCGCGCGGACTGCAACCTCGGCTTCCCGCTCGAGAGGCTGCGCGAGATGGCCGCCCGCGGCGAGATCGGAGAGCTGAACGGGCGCGCTCTTTCGTTCATGGGCTCGATCACGGCGCCCGGGCGGCTCGTGAAGGTCACGGCGCCCGCCGCCGCGTCGCTCCTCGAGGCGGACCGCGTCGACGTGGCGCTCCTCGTCCCGCTCTGACCCATGTGCCATCAGACCGTGGGTCTGATCGCGGGCGAGCTCGAGAGGCGTGGCATCGCGACGACGTCCGTCACGATGCTCGAGGAGGTCACGCGGAAGGTCGGGACTCCGCGCGCCCTTTCCGTGCCCTACGCGCTCGGCTATCCCCTCGGAAAACCGGGCGATCCGGCGCTCCAGACCCGGATTCTCCGTGCGGCGTTCGCGCTCCTCGACGCGCCGGGACCCGGGCCCGTCCTCTCGGATTTCCGCGAATAGGGGTCTTATCGCAGCATGGAGCCGGATCGCTCCATGAGGACCTCGAGCGCCTTGCGCCCGATGTCGCGGCGATAGTGGGCGCCGTCGAAGCGGATCTTGCCCGCCGCTTCCTTCGCGGTCGCGAGGGCCTGTGAGAGGCCGCGCCCGCGCGCGCACACGTTGAGAACCCGGCCTCCCGACGTCACGAGGCGGCCGTCCGCTCCTCGCGCCGTCCCCGCGTGGAACACGAAGACGCCGTCCATCGCCTCGGCGTCTTCGATTCCGACGATCGCGCGGCCGCGCTCGAACGGCCCCGGGTAGCCCTCGGCGGTCATCACGAGAGCGGCCGCCGCCTCGCGCCGCCAGGCGAGCTGCGCCCCTTCGTCGAAGCGGCCGCGGGCCGAGCTCATGAGAAACGGAAGGAGATCCCCGTCGAGGCGCAGGAGGACCGCCTGTGTCTCGGGATCGCCGAACCGCACGTTGTACTCGAGGACAAAGGGGTTCGCCCCCTCATCGAGGATGAGGCCCACGAAGAGCACGCCACGGAAAGGTCGTCCTTCTTCCGCCATGCCCTTCAGCGTCGGCTGCACGACGAAGGCGAGGACGTCGGACGCGCTGGCGGCGTCGAGCAGAACCGACGGGCTGTGCGCGCCCATCCCGCCCGTGTTCGGACCACGGTCCCCGTCGAAGATCCGCTTGTAGTCCATCGCGGTGGCGAGCGGCAACGCGCGCTCGCCGTCGCACAGGACCATGAAGCTCACCTCGTCGCCCGCGATGAACCGCTCGACGAGGACGCGGTCGGCCGCCGAGCCAAAGACGCGATCCTCGAAGTAGAGCTTCAGCGCGCGCTCGGCCTCATCGGGCTCGTGCGCCACGACGACGCCCTTTCCGGCCGCCAGGCCGTCCGCCTTGAAGACGCACGGCAGCCCGTACGACTTGAGCGCCCGCTCCGCCTCGCCGCGCGTCTGGCAGACCACGGCGTCCGGAGTCGGGATGCCGTACTTCTTCATGAAGAGCTTCGAGAAGACCTTAGAGCCTTCGAGCTCGGCCGCGAGGCGGTTCGGTCCGAAGGCCGTCAGCCCCCGGCGCGAGAGCTCGTCCACGAGGCCGAGCGTGAGCGGGAGCTCGGGCCCGACGACGGTCAGGTCGATCTTCATCGACTCGGCGAAGTCCGCCATCTCGACGACGTTCTCGACGCCGATGGGAAGACACGTCGCCAGAGACGCCATGCCGGGATTTCCCGGCGCCGCGAACACGTCCGTGACACCCGGCGCCTGCGCGAGCTTCCATACGAGCGCGTGCTCGCGACCCCCGGAACCGACGACGAGGATCCTCATCTGGTCAGGGGCCAAGTCTAACCGAGACGGCTCTTGACGGCCGCGGGAGGCGGGCCGTACTCTTCCGGCGGCTCTTTGACCGGGTTTCATCCAGAGCGGCGGAGGGACGGGCCCTGCGATGCCGCGGCAACCGGTCCGGCGCGCCCCGACGGCGGGCGCCGGATGCCAGGTGCCAAATCCCGCTCCAGGACGCGCGGTGCGGCCGGAGGAAGATGAGATCGAGGCCGAACACGGCGCGGAGTCTCCGACGCCCCTTCGTCCTCGAAGGGGCGTTTTTTCATGAAGAGAGACATCCGGGAACGGCTGAAGGCCGAAGTCCTCCTCGCCGACGGGGCGATGGGGACGCTGCTCGTCTCGCGCGGCGCCCCGGCGGAGGGGCCGCGCTCGCCGAACTCGGTCTCCGCGCCGGAGCTCGTGCGCGAGATCCACGACGACTACGTGGCGGCCGGCGCGCAGGTGCTCACCACGAACACGTGGGACGCGAACCGCGCCAAGCTCTCCAAGTTCGACTGGTCGGATTCGCTCGAGAAGATCAACCGTGAGGCCGTGCGCCTCGCCCGCGCCGCGGCCGACGGGGAATACGTCTACGTGGCGGGCTCCGTCGGACCGCTCGGACAGCTCGTGAAGCCCTACGGGCCGCTCACGCGCCTCCACGTGCGCGAGCTCTTCACGGAGCAGATCCGGATCCTCCTCGAGGAGGGCGTCGACCTCCTGTCCTTCGAGACGTTCTCCTCGACGCTCGAGGCCGTCGAGGCGCTGCGCGCCGCGCGCGCCCTGTCGGCCGGGATTCCGATCGTGGCCTCGATGACGTTCCTCGCGGACGGCAAGACGAGCTTCGGCGAGGACGCGGAAGGCGCGCTCGCCGCGCTCGTCGCCGCGGGCGCCGACGTCGTCGGGATGAACTGCACGGTCGGGCCCCAGGAGACGTTCGAGAACTTCTCGCGCGTCGCCGGTTCGGTGTCCGTCCCGATTTCCGCGCGGCCCAACGCGGGATATCCGTGGGTCGTCTCCGGCCGCACCGTCTATCCGGCGACGCCCGACTACTTCCGCCAGAGCGCGCGCGACTTCGTGCGCGCCGGCGCCGCGCTCGTGGGGGGCTGCTGCGGCACCGCGCCGGAGCACGTCGCCGCGATGGCGCGCGAGGTCTCGGGCAAGGCGCGAACCGCTCCCGCGCCCGCGCCGCGCATCGTCGTGACGGAAGGCCGCGAGGCGCGCCCGCGCGAGGCCGCGCTCGAGACCTCGGCGCTGAAGCGCAAGCTCGCCGACCGCCACGCGCTCGTCGTCACGGCCGAGGTCGAG
>JBGQDL010000053.1:0-22056 GCA_041495865.1 Thermoanaerobaculia bacterium
GGCTTTTCGGACTTCGGCTTCTCGTACGTCTACGTCATCTTCGAGGACGGCACCGACATCTACTGGGCCCGCTCGCGCGTCCTCGAGTACCTGTCGAAGATCCAGTCGCGCCTGCCCGCGGGAGTGAAGACCGAGCTCGGGCCCGACGCGACGAGCGTCGGCTGGATCTACCAGTACGCCCTGGTCGACGAAAGCGGAAAGAACGCGACCGACGACATCCGCTCGTATCAGGACTGGTTCCTGAGGTATGCGGTGCAATCCGTGGCCGGCGTCGCGGAGGTCGCCAGCGTGGGCGGCTCCCAGAAGCAGTACCAGGTGACGCTGGACCCGAACACGCTCGCGGCATACGGCCTGCCTCTCGAGTCCGTCGTCGAGGCGATCCGCAAGAGCAACAACGAGATCGGCGGGCGCCTCATCGAGTTCTCGGGGCGCGAATACATGGTCCGGGGCCGCGGCTATCTCAAGTCGGCCCTGGACATCGGCAAGATCGTCGTCAAGACGAACGAGAAGGGCACGCCGCTGACGGTCGCGGACATCGGGCGCGTGTCGCTCGGTCCCGAGATCAAGAGGGGGATCGCCGATCTCGACGGCAAGGGAGACGCCGTGGGCGGCATCGTCGTGATGCGCAGCGGCGAAAACGCGCTCAGCGTCATCGAGCGCGTGAAAGCCCGATTGAAGGAGATCGAGCCGTCGCTTCCGCCGGGCGTGAAGATCGTCCCGACGTACGACCGGTCGGACCTGATCAAGCGCTCCGTCGACACGCTCCGGAGCAAGCTGATCGAGGAGATCATCGTCGTCTCGATCGTCATCCTCGTGTTCCTCTGGCACGTTCCGAGCGCGATCGTCCCGATCGTGACGATCCCGATCTCCGTCGTTCTCGCGTTCATTCCGTTCAACGCGATGGGCCTGAACATCAACATCATGTCGCTGGGCGGCATCGCGATCTCCATCGGAATCCTCGTGGACGGAGCCATCGTGGAGGTCGAGAACGCGTATCACAAGCTGCAGCAGTGGAACGACGGCGGCCGGCCCGGAGACTTCCACAAGGTCCGGCTCGCGGCGCTCATGGAGGTCGGCCCCTCCGTGTTTTTCTCGCTCCTCGTCATCGCCGTCGCGTTCCTGCCCGTCTTCACGCTCGTGGACCAGGAGGGGCGCCTCTTCAGGCCGCTCGCGTTCTCGAAGAACCTCGCGATGGCGATCGCGGCGTTCCTCGCCATCACCCTCGATCCGGCGATCCGGATGATGTTCGCGCGCATGGACGGCTTCTCCTTCCGCCCGAAGTGGCTCGCCTGGATCGTCAACCAGGTCGCGGTGGGGAAGTACTACGCCGAGGAGAAGCATCCGATCAGCGTCGTCCTTCACCGGCTCTACGAGCGGCCCTGCCGCGCCGTGCTCCGCCATCCGAAAACGACGATCGCGATCGCCCTCCTCGTGATGCTCTCCACGGTCCCGGTCTTTCTGAAGCTCGGCTCCGAGTTCATGCCGCCGCTCTACGAAGGCTCGATTCTCTACATGCCAACGACCCTGCCGGGGATCTCGGTGACCGAGGCCGAGCACCTGCTGCAGGTGCAGGACCGCGTCCTGAAGACGTTCCCGGAAGTCGAGCGGGTCTTCGGCAAGGCGGGCCGGGCGGATTCCTCGACCGATCCGGCGCCGTTCTCGATGATGGAGACGACCGTCATCCTCAAGCCCGAGGCGGAATGGCGGAAGAAGGAGCGCTGGTACTCATCCTGGGCGCCGGAGTGGCTGGCTGGATTCTTCCGCCACGTGTGGGACGACCACATCTCCCACGAGGAGCTCGTGGACGAGATGGACCGCACGCTGAAGATCCCCGGGACGACGAACGCATGGACGATGCCCATCAAGAACCGCATCGACATGCTCTCCACGGGGATCAAGACGCCCATCGGCATCAAGGTCTTCGGCGCGGACCTCAAGGAGATCGAACGGATCGGCGTGGAGGTCGAGGCCGTCGTGATGACCGTTCCGGGCACGCGCTCCGCCTTCGCCGAACGCGTGGCGGGCGGTTACTTCGTGGATTTCGACCTGGACCGCGACGCGCTCGCCCGCTATGGCCTCACGGTGGACGACGCGAACGCCGTCATCATGACGGCGATCGGAGGCGAGACGGTCACGACGATCATCAAGGGCCGGGAACGCTACTCGGTCAACGTGCGTTACTCGCGCGAGCTGCGGGAGGATCTCGACCTGCTCGCCCGCGTCCTGGTCCCGACGATGTCCGGCGCCCAGGTGCCGCTCGGCCAGCTCGCCGCGATCCATCAGGTGCGAGGGCCGGCAATGATCCGGAACGAGAACGGCCTCTTGTCCGGCTACGTGTACGTGGACTTCGACACATCCAAGGAGGACGTCGGCGGCTACGTCGAAAAAGCGAAGAAGGCCGTCGCCGAGAAGGTCAAGGTGCCGCCGGGCTATTCGCTCCAATGGAGCGGCCAGTACGAGAACATGATTCGCGTCAAGGAGCGCCTGAAGGTCGTCATCCCCGTGACGCTCGTCCTCATCTGGCTTCTCATGTACATGAATACGAAGTCGGCCATGAAGACAATGATCGTCCTCCTCGCCGTGCCTTTCTCGATCATCGGCGCCGTGTGGTTCCTGTACCTCCTCGGCTACAACCTGTCGATCGCCGTGTGGGTCGGGATGATCGCGCTCATGGGACTCGACGCCGAGACCGGCATCTTCATGCTCCTGTTTCTCGACCTCGCCCACGCGGAGGCGAAGGAGAAGGGTTTGCTCCGGAACCGCGCCGACCTGATCGAATCGATCATCCACGGAGCGGTCAAGAGAGTGAGGCCGAAGGCAATGACCGTCTGCGCGGCGTTTTTCGGCCTGATTCCGATCATGTGGTCGACGGGCGCGGGCGCCGACCTGATGAAGCGCATCGCGGCGCCCATGGTGGGCGGCCTCGTGACCTCGTTCGCGCTGGAGCTTCTCGTCTACCCGGCCGTCTACATGCTCTGGAAGGAGCGCGAGCTGCCGGGAGCGCAGACGCCTTCGTTCGCCACTTCTGAGGCGAACCAGTTCGAGAAGAGCTGATCGCGGGCTCAGCGGCCCTCCAGGACCCGCTTCTGGAGCGCGCGGTCGACCGTCGTGTGCAGGCCCGCGAAGCGCGCCGGCACGTCCGGCTCCACGTCGAACCGCGGCGGGCTCGAGAGGAGAGCCAGGGCCTGCACGTTCATCCGGTGGAGAGGACGGCGGTCGAGGTTGTAGCGCGGAGTTGTGTACTCGAACAGCCTGTTTGCGTCGGTGTTGAGCGGCTCGTGAAGCGTCGCCACGGCCCGGGTCACGTCCGCCGGCGACAGGAGGCGGGACGCCAGCAGGAGACGGTACCTTTCCGCCAGCCCGTCCGGCGGCCACCCGAGACGAGGCCCCAAGGTCTCCAAGGCGCCCAGGGCGACGCCGCGGATCACCTGCGGCCCCGACGACGCGACGAAGATGCCCTGGCCGCCCACCACCCAGAGGCTGACCTCGGGGAAGGCCGCGCGGATCGTGGCCATCGCCGAGCGGAGCTCACCGATCCCGATGTGGTGGAGCTGGATCCACTGTTGGAAGACGCCGCCTTCCTTGAGCCGGGTCGCGGCGAGCTCGTAGAACTCGCGGCTGAAGAGGTTCGTCGATCCCGCGAACCAGACGCTGCTGAGCTCCATGCTGATGAGGTCGTACCGGCGCTCGCGGAGGAGGAGGACGTTGCGGCCGTCCTCCAGGAGCAGGCGGGTCGACGGGCGTGAGAGCACATGGCCGTTGATGTGGCCGAAGCAGCGCGTCGCCGCCTCGACGATCCCGGGGGCGATCTCGGCGATGTCGACGCGGTGGAAGCCGGCGGCCTCGACGACGCGCGCCGACGTACCGGTCCCGAGTCCGATGACGTGGGCGTCCTCGAGGCGCGGGGCGTGCAGGATGGGCGTGAGGGCGAAGCCGATCTGCGCCGGCACCTCACCGGCATCGTTTCCCTGGAACTTGCCGTTCGTCAGGAGGGTGCGCGTCGGGCGCTCGCCCGGCTGGCGGGGCGGCTCCTCCACCACGGACGTGATCCCGCCGGCGGCGTCCTCGTGGAGGAAGAGGAGCCGGCTCGTAGGTCCCACGTAGTGGGGCCCGAAGTAGACGTGCTCGCCGGACGCCAGTCTGAGAGGGTCCCAGGGCCGGCGGGTCCCGGAAAGCACGAGGACGGCCGCGGCGAGCGCCACGCAGCCGAGGCGCGCGAGCCCGCGAAGGTAGGTGGTCGGCGATCGCGGGAAACGTCGCCCCCATCAGGACCGTCGGCGGCAAGATCCAGAGCGCGGCGACCACGGCCCGGAGCGTCTGCAGGAGCCATAAGCGGTCGATACCGGGGCGCAGCAGGACGGCCCCGGCTGGCGTACTCGTCCCGAGCAACAGGCCGAGCAGCTTCTCGAACGCCTGCTCGGCGAGGAGACCGACGCCGAAGGTCACGACGAACAGCAGGCCGACCAAGGCGAGCCCGTGCCGGAGCCTGAGTCGTCCCACGCCGTGATTCTAAGCACGGCCTTCGACGCTTTCGTCGGGACCGCGGCGTAGCATCCGGCGATGTCCCGAGACGGAGAATGGTGGGCTCGATGACGCTCCCAACGCTGCCCTCTTCACCGCCGCGCGAGACCGTGACAGACCTCGTCTGCGGCATGAGCGTCGACCCGGCCGGGACGAAGCATTCGACCGCTCATGAGGGCAAGGACTACTTCTTCTGCAGCGCGGGCTGCCTGGAGAGATTCCGACGGGAGCCCGGAAGATATCTGTCGGGCGGCGGTCACGAGCCGATGGAATCGGCGGCACCCACGGCGCCAGCCGGAAAGAGCGTCGAGTACACGTGCCCGATGCACCCCGAGATCGTGCGGCCCAGTCCCGGCTCGTGCCCGATCTGCGGCATGGCGCTCGAACCGAGGACACTCTCGCTGGAGGACGCGCCGAATCCCGAGCTCGTCGACATGAAGCGCCGGCTGCGAGTCGCAGTCGTTCTCAGCCTACCGCTGGTTTTCCTCGAAATGGGCGCGATGGTGGCTCCGGGCCTTTCGACGGCCATCTCCCCGCGAACGGGCCTTCTCGTGCAGTTGATTCTCGCGACACCTGTCGTCCTCTGGTGCGGGAAGCCGTTCTTCGAGAGGGGATGGGCCTCGGTGAAGACGCGCAACCTGAACATGTTCACCCTCATCGCGCTCGGGACCGGGGCGGCGTACCTTTATAGCGCAGCGAAAGCAAGTGACTTTCTCATCTCCTTTCTAAGCAAATCTTCTTCTTCGATCTCTTCGGTCCATCCTCCGACCCACGACGTTTACTTCGAGGCGGCCGCGGTCATCACGACGCTCGTTCTCGCCGGGCAGGTCCTCGAGCTCCGCGCCCGCGAAAAGACGGGCGGTGCGATCCGGGCGCTCCTCGGTCTGGCGCCGAAGACCGCGCGGCTCGTGAACGCGGACGGTGCCGACGAGGACGTTCCGATCGAGCGCCTGAAGAGAGGAGACCGGGTGCGCGTGCGCCCGGGCGAGCGCGTTCCCGTCGACGGCCGCGTCGTCGAGGGGACGAGCGCGGTCGACGAATCCATGATTACCGGCGAGCCGGTTCCGGTCGCCAAGAGGGCCGGCGACGCCGTGACCGGCGCGACCGTGAACGGAAACGGCGCGCTCGTCATCGAGGCGCTGAAGGTGGGCGGCGACACCGTCCTCGCGCAGATCGTGCGGATGGTGTCCGAGGCCCAGCGGAGCCGGGCGCCGATCCAGCGCCTCGCGGACAAGGTCGCCGCCGTCTTCGTTCCCGTCGTGATTCTCGTCGCGCTCGCCACCTTCGCGATCTGGGCGCTCGCCGGACCCGAGCCGCGCCTGGTTCACGCGCTCGTGAACGCCGTCGCCGTCCTCATCATCGCCTGCCCGTGCGCGCTCGGCCTCGCGACGCCGATGTCCGTCATGGTCGCGATGGGCCGCGGCGCGGCGGCGGGGGTTCTCTTCAAGGATGCGGCCGCGCTCGAACGGCTCGAAAAGGTGGACACGCTCGTCGTGGACAAGACGGGCACGCTCACTGAGGGGAAGCCGAAGGTTTCCTTGGTAAGACCCGTGCAGGGTTGGAGTGAGGATGAGCTTGTTCGGATCGCCGCCTGCTTAGAAAGGGGGAGTGAGCATCCGCTCGCCGCGGCGGTCGTCTCGGCGGCGGAGGAACGTCATCTCCCGCTGGCGCACCCGAGTGGGTTTCGCGCGATCCCGGGCAAGGGCGCGCAGGCGCTCATCGAGGGGCATCAGGTTGCGGTTGGCTCTCTTTCCCTATTCGAAGCAAGTCTCTCTTCTCTTTCTTCTCCTTTCTCTCCCGAGCTTCTCGCCGAAGCCGACCGCGCGCGCGCGCGCGCCCAGACGGTTCTCTTCGTCTCGGTCGACGGCAAGCCGGCCGGGTTCCTCGCCGCGGCGGATCCGATCAGGCGTTCCACGCGCGCCGCGATCGCCGGGATGCACGATCTCGGGATTCGTGTCGTGATGCTCACGGGCGACGCGAGGGCGACTGCGGAAGCCGTGGCGAAGGAGCTCGGGATCGACGAGGTCGCCGCGGGCGTGCTTCCGGCCGGGAAAGCCGAGACCGTGACGCGGCTGAAGAGCGAGGGCCGGATCGTCGCGATGGCGGGCGACGGCATCAACGACTCGCCCGCGCTGGCCGCGGCCGACGTGGGCATCGCGATGGGGACGGGGACCGACGTGGCCATCCAGAGCGCGGGGATCACGCTCGTCGGTGGCGACCTCTCGGGCCTCCTGCGCGCGCGACACCTCAGCCGCGCGACGATCCGGAACATCCGGCAGAACCTCTTCTTCGCGTTCGTGTACAACTCGCTCGGGGTCCCGCTGGCGGCCGGCGTTCTGTACCCGTTCTTCGGGCTCCTTCTCTCTCCGATCATCGCGAGCGCCGCGATGAGCCTGAGCTCGGTCTCCGTCATCGCGAACGCCCTGAGACTCCGGCGCACGGCCTTGTAATTCAGGTGGCAGTGGAATTGCGTGACTGTCGGGAGGTGCCTGAAGACACCGCTCGCCCGAGGAGGCCCCGGAAATGGCTAAAGACCCTGTTTGCGGCATGACTGTCGACGACAAAGGCCCGCTGAAAAGCACGCATGCGGGAAAGAACTACGTGTTCTGCTCCGCTTCTTGCAAAACGAAGTTCGACAAGGAGCCAGGCCGTTACGCGCTGCCTGCTGGGGGAGCTGCTCAGGGAGAAAAGAGGACCTAAATGCACGACGGAGGGTGGTTGGGGATGGGCGGAATGGGCTCTTACTGGCTCGTTCCCGCCCTGATCGTAGTCCTCGTGGTTTTCGCCCTGCTTCTCGTCCGGCGTTCACGCGACACTCGCTAGAAGGCGGAGCCCCTCACGGCCCCGATATCCAGTGGTTGCCCGGATCGCAGAGAATCTTCTTGATCGCGTGCGGATTCACGAGAGCCTCTTCGCGATCGCGTCGATCGCCCTCAGGCCTTCCCCGAAGCGGGCCATCGCCGCCCGGTTGCGCTCCAGCTCCCCGTAGGCGAGGTACCGCACGTTCAGTTCCCCCACGGGGCGAAGGAAGGCGCGAGCAAGCTGCTTCCGCACTTCGTCTTCTCGCTCGTCGGGCGCGACGAGGAATAGCCCCTGGGCCGCGGCGGAGGTATTGGACAGCGCGAGATCGAGGAGGCGGAGGATTCCGGAATAGATCGACGTGCTGTGCTCCACCTCGAATGCGGCGGCAACCCTCGACGTCTGTCGGTCCACCCAGAGGACGTCGATGAGGCGCACCGCGTCCGCTCCGGGCGCATTCGTGATCGAGCTAGGCAAAGAGGCTAGGCAGCCGTCTCCGAGCACGCCGCTTCCAAAGGCCCGACTTCGATCGTTTGCGGCGACCCACACGTCAAAGCCCATGGCTCTGCCAAGGTCGCGGAGCCAGGCCTGCACCTGCACGTGGGTGTACTCCCCGTCGACCGTCTCCTTTTCCCGGCGACGGTGCGCCTCGCTCTCGGCACGCACGTGCTCGAGGTCGGCCTTCCAAGACGCGTGGGCCGCGAGGTCGCCCGGAGGCGGCGGCGCTGCGTACCGCTCGATGCCGATGTCGAAGAGCAGCCCCGCCACGGCGCCGAGGTCATTCGAGAGCAGGTCTCGATACTCGGTGTTCAAACGGAGAATCCCCTGCCGCATCGCGAGGTAGTCGTCCCATCTGCCGAGCTTGACTCGCGCTCCCGTCATGGCGTTGTAGCCCTTTACGATGGCCGTGTTGAAGGGAGGCGCGAGCGTTGGATGAAAGAAGTAGAGGAGGTTCGCCACAGCAGGCCCGAGGCCTTTGATCTTCTGCTCGTCCAGTCTCTTGATTGCCTCGATGAGCCGTTCCGCCGTCGAGCAACACGAGCAGGTATCGAGGAAGCGCCCGAAGGCAAGCTGGTTCTCCGGGCTCTCGTAGATGTCGGGGATGCGAAGCTTCGGTTTCCACAGGAAGGCATGGTCGGCGCCCTTGAAGATCTGGCGCTGCTCCGCCATGGAACGAACGACCGTTTCGAGCGACGATCCCTTGTAGACGTTGCCGAACGTTCCGGCCTCGATCTGAGCCACGACGGTCCGTAGGCCTCTCCGGATGGACAGGAAGTTCTTGAGGCGCTCCCTCCCACAGGAACCACGCCGTGTAGGTCGCTCCGGCGTCGGCGCGCCAACTCTGAATCAGCTCGCGGAGGGAATCTGTCATTCTCGGGAGCCTCGGTGAGTCTTCCTTACCCCTTCGGTCTCGCGGATCGTAATGTGGTGGAGGGGAGATGGCGGCGGGAACCTGGGCTCGGGAGAATAATGTGACGACGTGACTCTTTCAGCGCTGCCCCCGGCGGACCGCCCGGCCGTGTTTTCCGAATTGTCGCGCAGGCTCCCGGAACTTCCTGTCGCGGTCCTTGGCTTCGGCCTGAACGCGGCCTGGGAGTTCCTCCAGTCGCCGTTTTATGCCGATCACCGCCGGGAACTCGGCTACCTCTTCCGCACCCGACTGCATTGCGCTGCGGGCGATGCGCTGATTCTTCTCTTTGCGTTCGGGGTCACGTCGCTCGTCTTCCGGTCGAGACAATGGCTCAGCGCGGGCCGCCGAGGGCCCATGGTCCTCTTCGTCGCTCTCGGCTTCGCGTACACGGTCTGGAGTGAATGGTTCAACACGCAGGTAGCACTCTCATGGCAGTATGCCGACTCCATGCCCCGCTTCTTCGGAGTTGGACTGGCCCCGCTCGCGCAATGGGTCGTGATCCCGGTTCTACTCGCCTTGATCCTGCGAAACTCCCGCCCATGAGCCGTCCCCGCGGCGGCCTCGGAGCGGCCCGCGTCCCTGAACGCCCTCCTATCAAACCGAACGGAAGCGTTTCCATGCCGCTGGGCGCGCGAGGACGATCCTCCGCCGGCAAACGCGCTCGTGTTCTTCAGCCCGCCGAAGACGGCAGGAGAATTGCTCCTTGATGCCTGAACACGCGGTGCCAAAAGGCCGCCAGAAAGAAGATATGACGATGAAAACTCACCATTTTAGGATCCTCGTTCCTGGCATCTTCGCCGCCACCGCTCTTGCGCTCGCCACGAGCGCCGGCGCGCAAACGCCTTCGCCTCCTGCGCCCTCCCCGGCCGCAAAGAGCCCTCAGACGGCCCCGATGACCGGCCACCACAAGGACAGCGCTGCGGCGGCCAAGCACCACGCTGACATGAAGACCGAGTGCCAGGGCATGATGGCGAAGAAGCAGGAGATGCAGGACAAGCTCCAGGCCATGGACGGGGCCCTGGATAAGCTCGTGGCGGAGATGAACGCCGCCAAGGCGTCAAAAGACGTCGACGCCCTCGAGAAACCGATGGCGGCTGTCATCAACGAGCTCGTGGCCCAGCGCAAGGCTTCCCACTCCATGATGATGGAAATGCAGCCCGCGATGATGTCGCACATGATGCACCACATGCACGGCACGAAGGGCACGATGGAGTGTCCGATGATGAAGATGGACCATGCTCACGAAGGCAAGGCAGAGGAGAAGAAACCCAAGGCGTGAGCGTCGGCCGCCGGGTCGTCTCGATCGGAACTCGTACGAACCGGCGTTCGACGCGCGCGGCCCCGCGCGAACGAGGTCGTGATGCAGATGGCCCAGGGACGGGCCCGGCCGGGGGGTGTCATCCTCTCCGGGGGAGACGCGGCCGAATTTCAATTAATAGCTAATCTATTATATAACTATACATGAGGTAAACCAGTGGCTCTTCTTACGCGCTCTGCGAGACGCATCTCCTTGCTCCTTCTCCTCGGAACGGTCCTTCCGGCCGCCGCACAGACCGGTGGCATGCAGTACGGTCCTTTCGACGGAATGTCGTCCGAGATCGTCGTTCCCGCCGCTGTTCGGGTCGACGGCAAGAACGGCGCGTTTTTCCAGACGGACCTCTGGATCCGCTGTCGCACCGTTCCGGTCGCGGCCACGCTCTCCTTCCACGCCGCGGACGCGGCGAGCGCGACGCCTGCCGTGACCGTTCCGATCACGCTGACCCAGCCCGTCGTCTACCTGCCCGACGTCCTCTCGGCGACGTTCGGCGTTCCGAAGGGCGCGGGGAACATCCGGATCGTCGCCGGAGCCCCGGTTTCTGCCGTCGTGCGCGTGTACAACAACGGGGGCGGCGGGGCCTTCGGCCTCTCCTTCATGGGGATGCCGTCCACGATGTCGCTCCGTTCGATGCCGATGATGGGCGGCGCCTTCGGCATGGACGATTTCGCCATGTACATGCTCGGCCTGCTTCCCGGGCCCGAGAATCGCGTCAACGTGAGCGTCGTCAACACGAACTCCGTAACGGTGAGCGGAGTCGTGGAGGTCATGGACTCCGACGGTTCGGCGCCGGCAGGCACGGGCGTCGCGAGCCTCCCGTTCCAGATCGCCGGGTATTCGTCCCATCAGTTCAACGACGTGCTCGCGAACATTCACTCGCGCTTCGGCTCCGGAGACACGGGCTTGCAGGTCCGGGTTCGGCTGAACCAGGGCTCGGCAGGGACGGTCATGGCCTACGCGGTCGTCAACGACAACACGACGAACGACGGCTACGTCGTGATGGGATCCATGATGAACGGCGGAGGCGGCATGGGAATGATGCCCTGACATGCGGACTTCGAAACAGACGATCGGCGGAGCGGTCAAGTAGAGAAAGGCCGAAGGCCATGGCCGGCTGCGCGGCAATTCTCGCCCTGATTTCGATCATGTGGTCGAGGGGACGCGTGCTAGGCTGAAGAGGCGTGCCCGCCTCGCCGCCGCCGTTTTTCACCCGCCGTTCTCTCGGGTGCTTTCACTGATGCGTTCTCTCCGGGAGACGCTCCGCGCGCCGGCGAGCGGTACGGCGTTCCTTCTCGTGGCCGCGCTGGCGGCGCTCCTTTACGGACCGGCTCTCTCGCGCAGCTTCGTCAGCGAGGACTTCCTGATCCTCCGGACTCTTTCCCAGGGGGACGTCCCCGGCAAGCTGATCGCGATGTTCAAGGGCCCCTGGCTCGGCATCTCCGTCGTGAAGTTCTACCGGCCCGTCAGCACCGCGTTCTTCGCGGGAGAGGCGGCTCTGTTCGGGACGTCGGCCGCCTTGTACAACATCGTCCACGTCTCGCTTCATTGCGTCAACGCTCTCCTGGTCTTCGCTCTCTTCAAGCGGCTCGGTTCCCCCGTCGCCTTCTTTCGACGTCCTTCCGGCCCCGAATCGCGCCGCGGCCCGAGCGCCGACGGCGCCCGGCCTCGCCCGGATCCACCATCCGACGCGACGCACGCCGCCCTCGCCGGCTGTGCGCTTTTCCTCGTCTACCCGCTCCATCCCAACGCCGTGATCTTCCTGGCGAGCTTCGCCACGCTGGTCGGCGGGCTTTTCGTTTTCGTCACGCTTCTCCTCTACATCCGCGCCAGACAGAGCGGCTCGAGACGCGACATGATCCTCTCGTTCCTCTTTTTCGTCCTCGCCCTTGGGTGCTACGAGCAGGCGGTCGTCGCGCCGGTGCTGCTTTTCGCCTACGACATGATCGCCGTCCTTTCGGGACGCCGGCCGCGTGACCGCGGCCTCCGCAGCCGGATCTTCGCGTCTTCCCCCGTTTCCTCCGTCTCCGGCAGGCCGACGTTCGGCGGGGACCTGGCGGGACCCTGGGCTCTCCTGATCGCCATCCTCGCGTCCTACTTCGCGCTCAGACACGCCATCTTTGGCGTCTATATCGGAGGGTATTCGGAGTTCAGCGCACGGCTGACGTCGTTCGATCTCGCCGGATTCCTTCGCGACGGCTCGAGGGCGCTCACGACGCTCGTCTTTCCGAGCATCACCACGACCGGGCCGAGAGGCGTGCGTCTCGCGGCCTCGCTCGCGCTCGGTGCCGGCGTCGGGATCGCTCTCCTGGTTCGAGTCCTTGGGCGGGGCCTCGGCTCCGCGGCTCTGCCTCTCCTCTCGCTCCTCGGAATCGTCGTCTTCCAGGCTCCGTTCGGCTTTCTCACGGTCGTGCCCGCAAACGGGCGGTATTGGTACCTCGCCGCGTTCTCGCTCGCGGGGACCCTCGTGTCTCCCTTCCCATGGAGCGAGAGGCGCCGGACGTTCTCCTGGTGCGTCGCCGGCGCGATGCTGATCGGCTACGCGTCGCTCCTCCGTGTGAACATCGGTGAGCACCGTCGGGCGGCGGACATGACGCGAACGATCTCCGGGAAGCTTTCGGACCTCGGAAGAGCGCGGAACGAGTCGGGCTCGAGGACCAGGCTCCTGATCGCCAACGTGCCCCGCTTCGTGGCCAGTGAGCGCGGCGCAAACATCGCGCAGGTCTTCCATTACGGCCTCGCCGACGCGGTCCGGCCCCCCTTTCACTCTCCGAGGCTCGAGCTGCTGCCGCTCCTTCCGGGAAGCGAGCGCGACCTGCTTCCTCTCGTCTCTCGCCCGGACCTCGGCGACGTCTATCGATGGGACGAGGCCCGGAGCGAACTCGTGCCCGTCCTCCTCGCCGAGTCTCCCGATGCGCAGCTCGTGCGGATGCCGCGCCTCGTCATCGAATCGCCCCCGGAGGGCGCGGAGGAGTCCGGCCTCAGAGTGCGCTTCCGGGCGAAGGAGGGGTGCCGGCATCGCCTGGTCGTCGCCGAGGAGATCAACGCGGCCGAGGTGCCGGTCGACGAGCGAACGGCGAGCTCCATCGAGGAGGTCGATCTCCCCGCGGAAGCCCTGGCAGCCGACCGGACCCTCTACTGTGGACAAGGCAGCGGTGATCTCGAGGGTGCGAAAGGTGCCGGCTCGAGAGACGGCTCTGATGGCTCCCCAGGCGGCCAAGGGCGCGGGCACGAGTGCGTGGTGCTGTACTGGATCGAGGCGCGCGATCCGCAGGGCCGGCTGGCCGGGTGGAGCGACGTGCGGACTCTCCGCCTGGACAAGGGCGCGGAGTAGGACGCTCCGCGCCGATCCGTCAGGACAGGTCGCCGTTCGCCGGCGGCGTTCAGCGGGACGGTTGCTGCCAGCGAACGAGAATCACGGTCGTGTCGTCACCTTCCCATGAGCGCGTCCGGAGATGGACCTCGGCATGACCGGCCCTCGAGATCTCGAGAAGACGCTCGAGAAAGCCCATCGACAGATGGGCGGCCGCCTCTTCCGCTTTCGGGCTCATTCCGTAGTTGATCTCGAGCCGCGCTTCGCCGTCATGAATCGCGGTGATCCGCGCCGCCGGATAGTCGAAAAGGCTCTGCCTGAGAACCTGAAATCGCATGAACGTCTCGCGGGCGTCGCCGCCCGCAAAGAGCTCCGGTTGCGCAAGGGCCAGCTCATCGATGGTTTGGCGGCCCCAGTTTCGAACCAGCTCGAGATCGTTCCGGGCGATCTCGGCGAGGATCGCGAGTCCCATCCGCTCGTAGACGTCCATCGGATACCAGCCGGCGGGATCGATGCGCTGGTTCAGATACTCGAGATCGCCGGCCTGCAGATAGGCCTCGAGAAGCGCGTCTTTGTGGGCGCGCAGCATGCGAACGTAGTCGACGAACAGGATTCCTTTGACGTGTTTCACGATGGAAGCGCCAGTCTCTCACGTGCGCGGCTGATCCGCGATCGCGGGGCGAGGCTCATGAAGAAACCTGTCCAGCATGCCGGAGCGTTGTTGCGTCAGCCAGGTCTTCCAGCTCTCCGCCGTGACGCCCGAATATTTCTTCCTGCCGAACCTGACCCAGGCGTCCCTGTAGGGGATCCAAGCCAGTTGACCTTTTTGGATACTTTCCCGCGTCACGGTTCCCCAATGGGAGTCCGTCGCGGTCTGCGTCCGGCCGTATGCGGCATTCATCGCCGCATCCGTCGCGCGGAAGACATCGGATGAGAATTTGGGCAGTTCACCCCGCTCGAACCGCTCGATCGTGGAGATCAGGTCCCTCTCCAGAAAAGCCATCTCGTGCACTTCTAGGGTTCCGCTCAGGTCGATCTCCAGGCCCGCGTGAGCCCTGAAGAACTTCTGCGCCTCCGCCTGAAGGACGTGGAAAGCCTTCCTGTCACCCGCGCTCCATTTGGCCACAATGCCATTCAGCCTCTTGTCGCGTTCCACCTTGTCGAACCTGTCTTGCAGGATGGCGCACTGCTCGTACATGTACTTCCCGGCGCTGTAGTCACAGGTGCTGAACGTGGCGCCGGTCCAGTTTTCCTCTTTGAGGTGTTGAAGCCGCCGAACGCGGCCGGCAATGTCTACTGGCGCGCCGCCGATCTCGCATGCCAGCTTGAGCGCGACATCGAAGTTACGGGCCGCACCCTTTCCGTTGGCGTAGACCATCATCAAAATGGTCCTACCGCCGAAGGCGAGGTGCTCGTCGCCCTTCTTCATTTCCACATACGCGCACTTGCGGGCTTTCGCCGGATCAGCCGGCCGCCCGAAGCCAAAGTAGAGGTCTGCCGAGACACAGCGCGCCAGTGTCTTTTCCTCTTCGGGGGTGGGCCGATCCTGAACGGGGAGCGCGACGTCTTTGACTTCCGCGCACGTTCGCTGTGCGAGCGCGTCGGCGATCTGGGACTGGGCCAACGCGGAAAGAGAAGGCGAAGTCAGCAGAAACACGAGCAGCGAACGTGCACGTTTGTCCATGGGCGACCCTCTCACCATTATCGCCGGATTATTGGGTGTGACGTAAGCGCCTTCTGGAGAACGAGTTGAGATATCGGCCGACCTCATGATTCTTCTGCATCATGGAAACGGCGGCGGGTCCCGAACCATAGGTTATCTGTTCGGTAGGGGGACATTCGGATTCCGGGCGACTTGAGGGCCAAGCTCCATGGCTGTCGACATCCCGCGCAGGAGGAGTTTCGAAAGAGGAGAAAGTCGTCCTTGAGCTTTCGAAGATTTCGCTTATGCCTACTGAGTGGTGCCGTAGGTGGTGACATTTTCTTGTAAAGGATAGGGTTATGCCGAAAGGAAAAAAGTTGGCTAAAATAGGTCTCACCTTTCTCGGAGTCGTTCTCCTGGGGGCCGCTGGAAGCGCCCGCGCGAGCACCCTCGTGACTCAGACGGCGCTGCCGGGGGACTGCGTCCCGCAGTTCAAGGTCGAGATGCCGGTGTTCGGACCGGCAGGCGACCTGCCGAGAGTCGACGCGCTCAAGCATCCCATGCTCACCGTCAAGATGAAGGAGGTCGGCCAGACGGTCCTCCCCGACCCCTTGAGAGTGAAGTATCCCTCCAAGGATAGCCTTGGAAACCCGTGCCCGCATATCGTCTTCCAGGACACGAAGGTGTGGGCTTACGAGACGTCGGACTCGGTCACGAGGAAAGTCCTCGGGCCCGCAAATTGGCCCGGGGTGACGCTGGAGGCGACCAGGTTCAATCCGACGCTCGTGAAGTACGAGAACGAACTACCGGCCTTCGATGTGCGTGGCAGGGGGATGAACTTCGTGGACGGGCTCGTCCAGGGGCTTCTGACCGTGGACCAGACGCTCATGTGGGCCGACCCTCTCAATCTCGCGTGCGGCCCCATTGACTGCACCAAGCCGGAGAACGCGAGAAACGCGTGCTGCAAGCCGTTCGTGGGACGGCCGCCCACCGTGCCGCACCTCCATGGCGCCGAGGTGCCGGCGGCGTTCGACGGGGGTCCGCTGGCATGGTTCACCGCGGACGGCAGGAAGGGCCCGGATTACAGCTCGGTGGGCCATCCGGGCGCCGGTGAGGCGATCTACCAGTACAACAACACCCAGGAGCCGGGGACCCTGTGGTTCCACGACCACGCCCTCGGCGCGACGCGCACGAACGTCTACAGCGGCCTGGAAGCCTTCTACTTCCTCCGTGATGCGTCGAAAGAGCCGAAGAACCTCCCGAGCGGTCCGTACGAGATCGAGATGGCCCTGCAGGATCGCCAGTTCGACACGCACAGCCAGCTCTTCTTTCCCGACGGCAGCGGCGCGGATGTCAACACGAGCAACCTGAACGGACCGCCCACGAACCCGGACGTGCATCCCTTCTGGAATCCCGAGTTCATCGGTGACGTGGCGGTCGTGAACGGCGCGCCGTGGCCGTTCCTCGAGGTGGAGCCGCGGCGTTACCTCTTCCGCCTCCTGGACGGCTCGAACGCACGCGTGTTCCGGCTGAACTTCGGCAGCGCTCCCGTCTACCAGGTCGGTGCCGACGACAACTACCTCGAAGTGCCGGTCAGGGTCGACAGGGTGTTCCTCGCGCCGGCCGAGCGCGCTTACGTGATCGTGGACTTCTCGAATCTGCGCGGTGAGACCATCGCGGTCACGAACGACGCGCCCGTCCCGTTCCCGGACGGCCTGGTGCCGGGGGTGGATCAGCCGGGCATGGCGAGGATCATGCAGTTTCGCGTCAGCTCGAAGTCGGTATCCGACTCGAGCTGCAATCCGAAGACGGAATGCAGGCGCCCGATCGCGCTCCCCCGGCTGACGGACGGCAGGGGGCACATCGCGCCCGGCGTGAAGATCGACAAGGTCAGGCGATTGGCTTTAAAGGAGCATTCAGGGCCCGGAGGGCCGCTCGAGGTCCTGCTCAACAATACCAACTTCGATGCCATGAACGCGCCAAACATCCTCCGCGACTTCCCGGACGCCATCTCGGAGCAGCCTCGTATCGGGACGACCGAGCTCTGGGAGATCGTCAACATGACGGCGGATGCCCACCCGATCCACACGCACCTGGTGCAGTACCAGATTCTGAACCGCGAGTCGTTCGACGTCGACGGGACGCAAGGGTCGGGTATTGTCAACGGCTACATCGGGATCGACAATGGCGACAGCACGTCGGTCCCCGGCGCGTGGGCCGAGGCGTTCGGCTTCCCTCTGCCGGCTCAATGCGACAACGCCGATCCTCTGAACCCCTGCCCCGGCTTCGGCCCGCCTCTCAAGTACGATAAAGGCGACACGATCAACCTCCCGAACGGCCAGAAGAACGTCCCGCTCGTGGGCGGCAACCCGGACGTCGGCCCCTATTTGCTCGGCGATGCCACTCCGCCGGCGCCGGAAGAGTCCGGGTACAAGGACACCGCGAAGTCGGTTCCAGGTCAGGTGATGAGGATCCTGCTCCGGTGGGCGCCGACGTCGACGCACGTTGGCGATTCACGGCCGGGCGTCAATCTCTACCCGTTCGATCCCACGCAGGGTGCCTACATGTGGCACTGCCACATCCTCGATCACGAGGACAACGACATGATGCGGGAATACAAGGTCAAGAAGTAGTCCCAAACGATCCCCGAAAACGAGAGGGCCGCCTCGCGCGGCCCTCTTTTCGTCATGAGGGGAAATGGCGGTCGAGGGCGGTCAGAACTTGTAGACGAAGGCCGCGATGAGCGCCGTGTCGGTTTTCTTGAGCGTGTCCGGATTGGGCCTGTTCTTCGTGTCGACGAGATACAAGATCTTCAGCTCGGACGTCTTCGTGATCGACGCCGCGAGGCCGAGCTCGAAATGGTAGAACGAGTCGGACCAGTGGTTCATCTTCCAGAGGCCGGTCGCCTTCTCCGTGAACGTGGCGGTCGGCGAGATCTTCCAGGCGAAGCCCTGCCCGATGGAGAACGCTCCGGAATTGGTCGCGTCGATGCCGCTGTCCGACTCGAAAGCGCCGCCGACCGAGGCGTCCGCCGTGAGCTCGAGGTTCTTCTGCTTGATGAAGAAGTACCCGCCGCCCGCCATCGGCGTGATGAGGTACAGGACGTTCTTGAACCGGTCGCGCTGGAAGCCGACCTGCGCGAACGCGTAGGTGCGGTCGGTGACCCCGTACTCGAACCGAAGATTCGCGGCGGCCTTGTCGGTCGTGGCCGCCCCGTTGTTCGCGGAGCGCAGGTAGAAGGCGTCCGCCCTGAAGAGGCTGTGCGTCTTCGGGTCGTAGACGAGGTTGAACCCCAGGTTGAAGCTACTCGTGTCGGTGTTGCCGGACGTGAGCGCGAGGCCGGCGCTCAGCGAGCCCTGCAGCGGCGGGGGAGGCGGCTCGGGGCAGGGGCAGGGGCAGGCGCACGGCGGCGGCGCCGTCTCCTGTGCGAGGGCGCGCGCGGCCGCGAAGAGGGCGAGAACGAAAACCAGAGCGATTCTCTTGGATTTCATGGGTCCTTTTGCCTTCCGACGAGTGTATTTCCCCGAGTCCCGACTCACTTCCGAAGCAGGTCGCGGATCTCGGTGAGGAGCAGCTGATCCTTCGTGGGCGCGGGGGCCGGGGCGGGCACGTCCTTCTTCAGGCGGTTCGCCTGCTTCACGACGAGGAAGATCACGAAGCCCACGATGAGAAAGTCGATGATCGTGTTTAGGAAGAGCCCGTAATTGATGGTCGGGATCCCGGCCGCCTTCGCGGCCGCGAGCGTGTCAGCCGGCTTGCCGGAGAGATTGATGAACAGATTGGAGAAATCGACTTTTCCGAGGAGGAGACCGACGGGTGGCATGAGGACGTCGTTCGTGAACGACGCGACGATCTTGCCGAAGGCGGCGCCGATGATGACGCCTACGGCCATGTCGAGCACGTTGCCCTTGCTGATGAATTCCTTGAATTCCCTGATCACGGTGAGCCCCGCTTTCACATCGAAAAAATCGACGGCGGCCGAGTCTACACGACGGGCGATGAAGGCGAACAGGCCCGTTCTCGTAGGCTCGCCGTCGTGAGGGCGTGAGCGAACGCTCGTGGACGCTGCCGGACGGACGGCCCGCCCGGGGAGGATGATGTCGATCCGGACGAGGCTTTCGGGCCGCACCCGCGGGCCAGGAGTAAAGCGCCCGCGAGGGCCGCGAGGGCGACTGTGCCGGCGGCTGGCCAGAGCCACGCCGGGTGCCGCGACGGGGCGGAAGCCGGAGGAGCCGGATCCGCGGCCGGCCTCTCGAGCGAAGGATGCTCGCCCGAGGCTGAGCGCACGCGCTTGGTCTTGAGATGCACGTCGGCGAGGAACGTCGCGAGATCGTCGCGCATCTCTGCTGCATCCGCGTAGCGCGCCCCGCGATGGCGCGCGAGAGAGCGGTGAACGATGCGTTCGAGCTCGCCTTGAACGCCCGGGCACCGACCGGAGAGCAGGGGAGCGTCCTCGGTGAGGCGCCGCTCGAGATCCGACATGGACTCCGAGGGGTAGGGGACGATTCCCGCGAGCATCTGGTACAGCATGACGCCGAGCGAGTACACGTCTGTGCGCCCGTCGAGCCGCTGGCCGCGGAGCTGCTCGGGCGAGAGATAGGCGGGCGAGCCGAGGATGAAACCCGTCCGCGTCTTGACAAGATTGTCGCCCGTCTTCGCGATACCGAAGTCCATCAGGAACGGTCGGCTGCGCTTGTCGAGGAGAACATTGTCGGGCTTGATGTCGCGGTGGATGACCCCGCGCGCATGGCTGTAGTCGAGAGCGTCGAGAAGCGGAACGGCGATCTGCGCGGCCGTTTCTTCGTCGAGCGAGCCGCGAGCCGCGAGCTCCTCTTTGAGCGTAGGCCCGTCCACGAATTGCATCGAGTACCAGAGCGTGCCGTCCACGTGCCCGAAATCGTAGATCTTCAGGATGCTGGGGTGCTCGAGCGACGCCGCGACGCGCGCTTCCCGACGGAAACGCTGCGCGAATTCGGAGTCTTCGCCGTGTGAATCGAGCAGCACCTTGAGGGCCTCGAATCGCTGGAGGCTCGTGCTCCTCACCTGGTACACGGAAGCGAACCCGCCGCGGCCGAGAAAACCGAGAACCTCGTAGCGGCCGGCGAGGAGCTTCTCGACCGCCCGGCCTCGGTCGTCGACGGGCTGCACCGGCGCATGGTAACGCGGCGCCGCGAGCAGCTGCCGGCTGAGCCGCTCAGGCGGGTCGGGGTTTGCGCGGGCGGGAAAAGCCGAGCACGCCGGCGAGAGGCGCGCGCGCGTCGCGCCGGGCTCCGAAGAACGACTTCGATTCGCGCCTCACGAGGATCGCCACGGCGGCGGCGAGGAGCCAGGGCACGAGCATGAAGAGGCCGACGAGGGGCCAGATGTTCGGGTCCTTCGGTGAAGACGACGCCGCGCACGAGGGACACGCCATCGCCCCGCGCGAGAGGAGCACGGCGGCGGCGAAGAACGCGGCGCGGACGGTCGTCCTCATCCGCGCCTCAGTGGTGCGCCCAGGGGACCGGTACGCCCCGAAGGAGGTTGAACGCGTCGAGCAGGAGGAAGACCGCATAGGAGCCCGCGAGAGGCAGGGGCAGGAACGCGAGCCACAGGAGCGAGCGCTTCTCGTACTTCAGATGCATGTAGTAGAGACCCACGAACGAGGCTTTCGACAGCGCGAGCGCGATCATGACGGCCGAGATGATCCGCTTGTCGATCTTCGTGTACGAGACGGCGACCTCGATGATCGTCAGGACGAGGAGCACCCAGAAGATGCGGAAGTAGTCCCGGCGATGGTCGGCGTGCGGCGCGTTGGACTCGGCCACGGGACGTGTCATGGCGTGTTCGGTCATGCGGCCCTCTTCAGGGGATGAGATAGACGAGCGTGAAGACGAGGATCCAGATGAGGTCCACGAAGTGCCAGAAGAGCCCCGTGATCTCGACGAAGTTCGCGTCGTTCTCGAGGTGCTTCCCGCGCCACACGCCGAACGCCGTGATCAGAAGGTAACAGACGCCCGTGAAGACGTGGCCGCCGTGGAAGCTCGTGATGACATAGAAGGTCGCCGGGAAGTTGCCCGAGGGCAGCGTGAAGCCCTCGTGGATGAGATGCCGATATTCGTAGACCTGGCCGCAGAGAAAGAAGACGCCTCCCCCGGCGGTCGCGACCAGCCACTTCACCGCCCCGAGGCGATCCTTCCTCTTCGCGGCGTCGAGTCCGAGGACCATCGTCAGGGAGCTGACGATGAGGACGAACGTCATGACGGCGGTGAACGGGATCCCGAGGACGGTCGTGGGCGCGGGCCACTCCTTGTTGCCGGCGCGCAGGATGCCGTAGGCGAGCAGGAGCCCGCCGAACGTCATTGCGTCCGTGACGAGGAAGATCCACATCCCGACCTTGCCGGTCGTCGCGGCTCCGAACGTGGGCTCCGCGTGGGGGGCCTCACCCGGGGTGTACGTGGCTTCAGAACGAGCGCTCATTCACAGTCCTTCCATGTTCACGAGCAGTCCGGTGTCGCGCATCATCAGGTCGATCTCGGTGGGGGTCGGCGCTCCAAGTCGGCGCACGCGGCCGCGCGCGTCGAGGAGGATCAGCCGGCCCGCGAGCGTCCCGCCCTCCGGCGCGCGAAGCGCCTTCAGGGTGGCGGCCTCCAGACGTTTGACGTCTCCGCCCGCGAGCGTCCAGCGCCACGCGCCGGCTCCGGCGCCTCTCGCGAGGGCGGCGAGGGTCGGGCCGCCGGAGGGCGAGGACGACGTGTCGACGAAGCTCACGAGATGAACCGCCTCGCCGGTGTTGCGCACGCGTCGCTGGAGCTTCGCGAGGGGCGAGCCGCCCTCGGCGAGGGCGGCCGCCGTCGTGAACTCGGCGACGACGAGATGCCTCAGGAGGTCGGTCTCGCGCACGGGATTGCCGGCCTGGTCCACGAGGGCGAACGCCGGGAACGAGCCGAGCACGGGCGGCGCGGGCGGCAGCGCCCGGCGGACCGAGCGCACGAGCGGCAGCGTAAACGCGGCCGCCACGAAGAGCGCCCAGAACCAGCGGCTCCCCGTGAGGCGTGCCGCGACGCGCTGGGGGAAAGAGA
>JBGQDL010000054.1:0-21559 GCA_041495865.1 Thermoanaerobaculia bacterium
TGCCGTTACCTCAGTGGCAGTCGCCTCGCTTTCTGACGGTCGCTTGGAACTGTGGGCGAGCACCGCACAAGGGGGACTCGTCACCACTTGGAAACTCACGACCGACCCTAACGCCGATTGGGCCGGCTGGAGCGATTTTCTTGCAGAGGTAGGACCGCTTCCCGGTGCCGTTACCTCAGTGGCAGTCGCCTCGCTTTCTGACGGTCGCTTGGAACTGTGGGCGAGCACCGCACAAGGGGGACTCTTCACCACTTGGAAACTCACCACCGACCCTAACGCTGATTGGGCCGGCTGGAGCGATTTTCTTGCAGAGATTCTGGCGACAAGCGAGTCGGCATTCACCGGAACAGTCTCCTTTTCGACAGCCGATACGCGCTTTCCTGGTCCCTTTCTCAGTCCGCTCACTCTAACCATATTGTTCGTTGCCAATGGAACCGCCCGCCTTGGCCCATTTCCCACGATTGTGGTCGGCCCATTCAGCACGCCAATTGGGTCCAATACAATCACCATAACAAAGACGGGCGGCGGAACAGGGATGTTCAACAAAGCCAGCGGAAGCCTTTCAATGCCGATTACGCTGCACTTTGATCACAGTCTGGCTCTCGCCGGCGATTCGGATGTGACATTTGGACTGACCACTGCGAGTTCCACGTCGCCATCAGGTGCGTTTGCACTGACGGGCCTTCCACTAGGTGCGACAACGGGGCTAATAGTCCTTGTCGGAGCTTCGCGGTTTCGGGGCGGCTTCCTTGGTGGAACCGATTGCAGCGTAACGCTGACGGGAACGTTCGCGCCGATCCCATAAGTCATTGTGTGGCGAACCGGGATGCTCACCTGTGTGCTTCCGATGGACCCGAAGTTGAGGTACAGGAGCGGGCGTTTTCATCCGGACACCTCGGGACGCGGCGCGCGTCGTGCAGGTTTTCCGGCAAGAGGCCGCCGGAGGTCTAGCTCAAAGGTAGCGCCGCGTGTGCCCTTTGCACAGGGGTAAGAAATTCAGTTTCCCGAAAACGTATTCCAGGGCCCCTTTTTCACGTTGAGACGCCGTCTCAATGTCGTTCACCGATCGTTCACCGATTGCGAAAAAGGCGAAAGACCGCGATGAACGCGGATGAACGCTGAGAATCGCCGACAGCGGCCGGAGGCCCTATTTACAGGGGTTTTGATGAGGTCTGGCGAACTGTGACGACTGACGGGGAAACCTGAGAAACCGGCCCTTTATAGATCGCGAAAGTATAGCGGCCCGCTTGACGCCCGCGGGGCCCGCCCGTACCGTCTCGGCAAGGACCGCGAGCATGAAGCCCTTCCTCCTCTTTCGCCCGGGCGGTGAGGTGCCGGAGGCCATTCGGAGTCCGCTCGAGAAGGCGGGCACCGAGGTTCTCGTGGCGCGCTCCTTCGAGGAGGTCGGCTCGCTCCTGCACGCTTCCCAGCCGGACGTCCTCCTCGTCGTCCCGCCTGGTACGGCGGCCGACGCGGCGAAGCTCCTCTCCCTCCTGCCCCAGTCGGTCATGCCCCCGTCGGTGTTCGTCCTCGCCGGCGACGACACCCCGCACCGACCGCTCGCTGTCGAGACGATCGCCCGCAGCTCGTGGAACCGGGCGACGGCGGCGCTCGGAAAAGGCTCCGACGACCCGGCCCCGGCGATCCTCCTCTCGCGCGTCCAGCTCTCCGCCCTTCTGGAACTGTGGGAGCAGTTCGCGGCCGACGGCCAAGAATTCGTGGAGCGCACCCTCCGCGCGCTCTCGCTCTCCCTCGACGCATCGCGCGTGAGCCTCTTCAGGTGGAAGGCCGGGTCACCCGCGGCGACGCTCCAGGGCTCGAGCCTCGGCGCGGGCGTCGTCGGGCGCGAGGTGGAGATCGCGCGCTATCCGGAGCTGCGCGCCGCCGCGTCACGCTCGGGCCCGGTCCTCGTGGAAGAGATCAGCGACGATCCTCTCATGGGAGACACGAGGGGCTTTCTCGAAGGAGCGCCGATCCGGTCGCTGCTCTGCCGCCAGCTCCCCGTCGAAGGAAGCGATCTCTACCTCCACGCGACCCGCGAGCGCGTGCCGTTCGGTCTCGTGGACGTGGCGCTCCTCGGTGCCGCGGCGCGCCTGCTCGCGGCCGCGCACGACGCGAGGCGCCCCCGCGAGCACCCGGAGAGGAACCCCGACCGCACGAGTCTGCAAATTGTCCAGCGCGTCCTGAAAGGGGTCCCCGATTCGACGGCGCTGGTGGGATCCACCGGCGAGATTCTCGTCGTGAATCCGCCCTTCTGCGCGCTCACGGGTCGCCTCGAGGCCGAGCTCGTCGGGCTGAACTATCACGAGCTGCTCCGGCCGCCCAACCCGGAGGACACGTTCGACGGAGCGCCTCTCCCGGACAGCTCGCCCCTCAAACGCGAGAAGAGGCGCCTGCTCATGGCCTCGGGCCAGACGGCTCCCGTCGAGGTCATCTCGATGCCGGCGCCGGATGAGACGGCGGGGCAGCCGGGCTGGTCGACGCTCACCCTGCGGGACCGGCGACAGGAGAACGCGCGCGCCGCGCAACAGAAGGAGCTCGCCGACGATCTGGCTGAGACGTCACGGCGACTCGAGACGCTGGAGGAGAGCGTGCGCGAGGCCGAGATCATGCGTGCGCGCTTCTGGACCGCTGCCGCGCACGAGCTGAGGACTCCCCTGGCAATCGTGCAAAGCTACCTCGAGGTCGTCCTGACCGACCTCGCGGCCGAGATCCCCGAGCGGCCGATCCAGCTCCTGAAGACCGCCGCGGACGGGCTCTCGCGTCTCGAGAGGCTCATCGCGGACGTGCTGGACGTCGCGGTCACGGGGCGACCGCGCGCGACACTGCGGCTCACCGACCTGGACCTCGCCGAGGTCGTCCGCGGCCTCTCCGGCACGCTCTCGACGTCGGCACACAAGCACGGCCTGAGGCTCCGCGTGGACGCGCCGAATGGCCTGCCTCGCGTCAGCGGCGACCGCGAAAAGATCGAGCGGCTCGTCACGAACCTCGTGGACCACTCCCTGAGGACCACACCCCGATCGGACGAGCCGATTCTGCTCTCCGCTTCGCAGGAGGGCGGACGCAGCGTGATCCGGATCGTGGACCGCGGGCCGACGCTGCCCCCGGGGAAAACGGCCCACCTCTTCGACGACGTCGGGTCGGCGCGCAGCGGCGGCGAGTTCGGCCTGTCCGTCGCGCGGCGGCTCGCCGACGCCATGAAGGTCGAACTGACCGCCTATCCGGATGCGGACGGCTCGAACGTGAAGTGTGTCGTGTGGCCCGCGGCGCCAGGGCCCGACGGGGCCTCCCGCTGAAGACGGATCCCGCGATCCGGCGCGCCTTCCGCGTCCTGGTGCGCCGCGCCGACGCGGCTCTCGTCGCGGCCGTAGCGCGGCCGGACGAGCGCGTCCGGGTCGTCGGAGGAGCCGTACGCGACGCGTTCCTCGGCAGGACGGGAGGCGATCTCGACCTCGTCGTCCCTCAGGGCAGCGCGGAAGCGTTCGCGAAAGAGCTGGCGGCGCGGGCCGGCACGCGCGTCGTGTCGATTGGAGCAGCCCCGAGGCGCATCCTCAAGGTGCCGTTTCGCTCTCATGAGATCGACGTCTGGGAAGAGACGGGCGACGCCGCTGTCGATCTCCTCCGGCGGGACTTCACCGTGAACGCGCTTTCCTTCTCGCTGCCCGGCGGCACGTTCGCGAGCGCGCCCGGCGCGCTCGCGGATCTGAAGGCAAGACGGCTCGCTCCGCCCCGCCCCGGAGTCTTCCGCGAGGATCCACTCCGGGTTCTCAGGGCGGCGCGGTTTCTCGCGGAGCTGCCGGAATTTCACATCGCCCGACGAGCGGTGCCGGAGCTCCAGGAAGCCGCGAGATTTCTTCGAATGGTGCCCGCGGAGAGACGGCTCGTCGAATGGGACAAGCTCTTCGGCACGCCCGCGGCAGCCATAACACGAGCCCTATGGTTTCTCGAGCGCCTCGGCGTCCTTCAGTTCCTCCTTCGAAGCACCGCGCCGCGCACGCGGCGCGGAATCTCCCTCGCCGGGCGCCTGGAGAGACCGGACGCGAGAGTCGCGCGGGTCCTTCTCATGCTGCCTCAGGGCAAAGGGAAAGCGCTGGATTTGCTTAGAAGGTGGAAAGTCAGCCGGGAAGAGCTGCGACTCGCGAGCCGCCTCTTCGCGCTCCCGCTGCATGGGCCGAGGCGCGCGCCGACGCGCCGCGACGTGGCGGGGCTGCTCCGCCTTTCTTCCCCTTTCGAGGAAGAATCCATCGGCTTCCTCATGGCGGCCGGCGGCAAGCCCGCGAGGGACCTCGCCCGCGCTGCGCAGAAAGTGGTGCGCAAACCTGCCGCGCTCCGCCGCATCCTCAGACCGGTCCGCCCTCTTTCTCTAGCAGAGATCTCTTCTCTTCTCGGTCTCGCCGAAGGACCGGAGCTGGGCCGGGCGCTCTGCGCGCTCGACCTCGCGCTCGCCTGCGGCGATGCGCGCGGCGCGCGCGGCGCGCGCGCCTGGTTGGCGCGCCGCCCGCCTCTCACGACGCCGCGCGCGCTGTTGACGTAAAATGCCCCGAGAGTCGACATCCAGATGGACCTGACCGAGCTTTTGAAGTTCGTCACGAAGAAGGAGGCCTCGGACCTCCATCTGAAACCCGGCCGTCCCCCGCTCCTGCGCGTCAACGGACGACTCGTCCCTCTGAAGACGGATCCGCTCTCGCCGAAGGAAATCGAGGACATGGTCCTCCCCATCCTGACGCCGTACCAGCGGGACAAGCTGCAGCAGAACTACGCCGTCGACATCGGCTACGGCATCACGGGCGTCGCGCGCTTCCGCGGCAACATCTACCTGCAGCGCGGCACGTGGACCGCGGTCTTCCGCCGCATTCCGTTCCAGATCCCGCAGATCTCGGCGTTGAACCTGCCCGACGTGCTCGATACCTTCGCCGATCTGCCCGCCGGCCTCGTGCTCGTGACGGGCCCGACCGGTTCGGGCAAGTCGACGACGCTCGCGGCGATGGTCAAGCTCATCACCGAGCGCCACCCCGTCCACATCGTCACGATCGAGGACCCGATCGAGTACCTCTTCCAGGACAACATGGCTTCTGTCTCGCAGCGCGAGATGGGAACGGACACCATCTCCTTCCCGGAGGCCCTTCGCAACGTGATGCGGCAGGATCCCGACGTCATCATGGTCGGCGAGATGCGCGACTGGGAGACGATGTCGACCGCGATCACGGCCGCCGAAACGGGCCACCTCGTCTATTCGACCCTCCACACGAACAACGCGGCGCAGACGATCGACCGCATCATGGACTCGTGCCCGCCGGCGCAGCAGAACCAGGTGCGCCGCCAGCTCGCGCTCGTCCTTCGGGCGATCGTCTCCATGGCGCTCATCGACCGCCTGGACGGCAAGGGCCTCGTGCCCGTCGTCGAGGTCCTCATCAACTCGCCGAAGATCGCCAAGCAGATCGAGACGGGCGAGACGAAGGAGATCCTCGAGGAGATCGAGACCTCGGTCGCCTTCTTCAAGATGCAATCGATGAACCAGTCGCTCGTCGCGCTGCTCGTGAACGGCGCGATCGACGTCAACGCCGCGATGAAGCTGTCGACCGATCCCGAAGACCTCTCACTCAAGCTCCGGAAGCTCTTCCCGAAAATCGAGGAGCGCGGCCGAGGAGGAATCATGTCCCCATCCGCGAACGACTTCTCCGCCATCACCGAGCTCATGGACGTGAAGCGCCTTTACGAGGAGCAGGAAGACAAGTGGCGCCAGCGCCTGGTCGAGAAAGACGAGGTCATCTCGTCCCTCGAGGCCGATCTCGCCGAGCGCGATCGGATGATCCAGGCCAAGGCCCAGCAGGGCACCGAGGCCGAGAACGAGGTTCAGAGGGTCCGCGCGGACGCGGAGCGCCAGCGCCAGGAGATGGCCGCGAAGGTGGCCCAGCTCAACGAACGCATCCGGGACCTGAACCAGAAGCTCCTCGGAACAGGCTCGGGATCCAACGCGCCGGTCGGCGCGCCTCAGGCCGGCTTCTTCAAGCGCTGACGCTCGTCTCCAGCCAGCGTTTCTTCAAGCGTCGGGCGCCGGCGTTCGCCCCCGGCAACGCATCGATCCTGAAGACGGACGCACGCCGGTCACCCAGCCTGACGCGGTGCCTCTCGAGAAGGTCCCGCCGGAATACGGTCACGTGGGCGGTGGTGCCCGGCTTGCGTTCCTTTTCGAAGCGGGCGACCGACTCCTCGGTCGCCCGAAGCCCCTCGACGGCGACGAGCACGTCGCCCGCGTTGACGCCGCCTCGCTGGGCCGGCCCTCCGGCAAGAACTTCCGCCACGACGAGCCGCCCGTTCTCGGATTTCGTCTTCCAGCCGAAGTGCGCCCGGAGGCGCGGGCGCGTGGCGTCGGTCACGCCCTCCTCGGCTTCGGGCACCTCGCGCATCCGCAGCCCCGCCGCCCTGAGCAGCCGCGCGAGATCGGGGGTCCCGGTGCCCCTCACATAGCGGTCGAAGAAGCCCCGCACGACGGGCCGGGCTCCCGCGACGTGCGCGGCCGCGTCCTCGACCGCCCCCGGCGGGTATCCGCGGCCCTTCACTGCGTACGTCCGGAACAGCCGCCGGAAGACGTCGTCGAGCCCGCGCCGCCCGCGTGTCGCGCGGCGGAGCGTGAGGTCGAGCGCGAGGCCCAGGAGGGCGCCCCGTCGGTAATAGCTCTCCGAGACGTTCACCGAGTTCTCGTCGGGGCGGTAGAAGCGGATCCACGTGTCGAACGAGGCCATCTCGGGGCTCTGGACGGTCCGGCCCGGCGTCTCGAGATGCTCCTTCCACTTCGCCGTCCACTCGTCGAACGCCTGCGCCTGGGTGAGGAGCCCCGCCCGCGCGGCAAGGAGGACTTCGTAGTAGGAGGTGAAGCCTTCGAGGGCCCAGAGATCCTTCGTGTGGACCTCACGCCCGTAATCGAACGGGCCGAAAGCCTCGGGCCGGATCCGCTTGACGTTCCAGGCGTGGAACAGCTCGTGCGCGAAGAAGAGCAGGGCTTCGCGATAGGACTTCTCGGGCCGGAACGCGTGCGGATCGAGCGCCACCGACTGCGAGGAGAGGTGCTCGAGCCCGCCGCGCGCCCCGGCCGACAGGTGAACGATGAACAGGTATCGCTCGTAAGGCAGGCCGCCGAACAAGGCCGAGGCCTCCCGGACGAGTTTCTTCAGATCTCCGACAAGTCGGGCTGCATCCTCGTTTCCGCTGCCCCAGAGCGCGAGCGTATGCGGCACGCCGCGCACGAAGAACGAGAACGTGCGGTGCGCTCCGCACTCGAAGGGCGAATCCACGAGCTCGTCGTAGTCGGCCGCGCGGAATGTGCCGCCGCGCACCGGCAGCGCGATCGAGGCTCTCCAGCCGCGCGGCAAGGCGAAACGCAGCTCCTGTGGCTCGTCCTTCCGGCCGTCCACGTAGAAGAACAGGTTCGCGCCGTTGCCGTAGCCGTGAGACGCGTCGAGATGGGAGGTCCGAACGGTCAGCTCGTGGGCGTAAACGCGATAGGAGATCGAGAGAAGGCCGGGAGATTTCGTGGAAAGGTCGAGACGCCAGGTGTTTTTCGCCACCTTTTCGGCGGGGATGGGGCGCCGGCCACCCTTCTCCTTCGCAGAAAAATCTCTTACGTGGCGGGCGAACTCCCGGACGAGGTACGAGCCGGGCGTCCACACGGGCAGGACGAGGTCGAGCGTCTTCGCGCCGCGGGGGTCGACCTCCATCGTGATCTCGTAGAGGTGCGTCTCGGGCCGCGGCATCGAGACTGTGAAGCAGGTGTTGCGCATCGACTCCGAAGGATAAAGGAGGAGCGAGCCGGCGTGCCCTGCGACGCACGCGCTTGCTGTCTGAGCGAAGCGAGTTCAAGCGCGAAGGAGCAGGGCACGCCGGGTCGCGACGACGCCGCACGCCGGCTCGCTCGTCGCTTCAGGCATCGAGGAATGCGATCACGCGCCGCGCCAAGGCGACCGGCCGCTCGGTGGGCGGCACGTGCCCGCAGCGGGGCAGGATCTCGAGGCGGGCGTTCGGCAGGCCGCGCGCGAGACGGCGGCCCGCCGCGAGCGGGAAGATGCGGTCGCGGTCTCCCCAGAGGACGAGCGTCTCGTTCGAGATCCGCGAGAGATCGCGGGGCTTCAAGGCGTCCTCCCCCGCCGCCATCGACGCGACGAGCTTCATCAGCTGCGGCCGGTTCTTCCGGCGTCCCTTGTAGAGCACCGCCGCGAGGGCGACGAGCGGATGCCCGAGAAGGCGCGAGTTCACGCTCGTGGCCAGGAGGCGCCGCGCGTCCCCGAAGCTGCCCGGGACGAACGCGAGGGAGGCCGCAAGCACGTCGATCGTCTCCTCGACCGGCTGCCCCGCCGCGTCGACGAGAACGAGGCGCCTCACGAGGCGCGGGAAGCGGCGCACGAGGTCGAGCGCGACGGCGCCGCCGAGCGAGTGGCCGAGAAGATCCACGCGCTCGGGCCGGTCAGGCAGCGCCTCGATCGCGTCGACGACGGCGTTCGCGAGGAGACGTATTCGGTACTCGACGCCCTCTCCGGCGGGCTTGTCGCTCCGGCCGTGCCCGAGAAGATCCATCGCGAGGACGCGTCGCGCGCGCGCGAAGAGCGGCAGCGTGAGCGCCCACTCGCCGCGGTCCGCTCCGATGCCATGCAGGAGGACGAGGGGCGGCGCGCCCGAAGGGCGGGACGCGCCCGCGTCGAGGCAGGCGACATGAAGGCCGGACTGAAGCGAGAGACGGCGAAACCTCACGCCGGAAACTAGTATTTCCTCATCAACCCGACGACCACGCCCTGAACCTTGAGGTCGCCCTCCGCGACCCAGATCGGCGACATGCGTTCGTTCGCGGGCTGCAGGCGGATGCGGCCGTCCGCTTCGCGGTAGAAGCGCTTGAGCGTGGCTTCGCCGTTCAGAAGGGCGGCCACCATCTCGCCGTTCGACGCCTTCTCCCGCCGGTTGACGACCACGAAGTCGCCGTCCTGGATTCCGTCGTCGATCATCGAGCTCCCGCTCACGCGCAGGACGTAGTTCTGGCCCTTGCGCGTGAGCACTTCGGGAACCGCGACGGTCTCGCCTTCGGGCTCGGCCTCGATGGGCTGACCGGCGGCGATTCGCCCGGCAAGAGGGATCTCCACGGCCCCGGCCCGCCTGTCCTCCTCGGCCAGAACGAGCGAGCGCCGCTTGTTCCAATCGCGCACGAGGACACCCTTCTCGAGCAGCAGCCTGATGTGCTTCTGAAGCGTGCCGAAGGAGGAGTAGCCGAACTCCTCGCAGATCTCGCGCTGAGTGGGCGAAAGACCCCTCTTCTGCCGGTAGGCGCGAATGAAGTCGAGGATCGCCTTCTGCTTGGGAGTGAGAGTCAATGCCATATGAAATAAGGCTCTCTATCAATAATGCCTAATTTTCTTAGAAAGAAAGGGGGACCTATGCGCCGCGAGTCTGGTTACAGCTTCAATCAGCCGCATCACGCGCAAGATAGGCGTAAATTGCGGATTCGTCAAGGGAAACTCGGAGCGTCTTCTATCGGCGGCTGCATCAGCAGCCGCCGCATATCAGAGAAATCTCTGGGCGGCCTTCAATCCCCGGGGCTGAACTCCCGAAACAAGAGTGTCCTAAACTCCCCCCGCGTGTCCGAACAAAACGCCCCTCGCCCGGCGATGGCCGCCGGCCGCCGCGTCCTGCGAGCGGCGCTTCTCGCCCTGGTTGTCGTGTTCCTTTTCTTCGCCGGAATCCTCTACCTCTTCAACCGGTCATTCAGCGCCAACCCGGAGCCTGTCAGCGCATCGCGCCTGACCACCGGGAATCTGCTCTTCCCCGTACAGGTCGCGGTCTTTCCCGAACGTGTCGCGCGTTACAAGCCGCGTTTTTTCGGCCATACGGAAGATTCGATCTCGACCGATCTCATCGCGTCCGTGAAGGTGCAGGCGGGCGTCGTCTTCGCGGACGTGGTCCTCGATACGGCCGGCGGCTCGCCGCCGATCGTGATCCACGGCCTCTGGAAAAAGGACGCCGAGCGGCTGCGTGAGCTCATCGGCGCCGCGCAGGAAGCCCGGCGGAAGCGCGCGAAGTGACGCGCGTGCTCCATTTGAAAACCCGCTCGATTCGAGAGAATCTCCCGACCGGGAAACGGGAGTAAACAGGAGGAATCGAAATGAAGAACGCTCTCAGGATCACCGCCGCGGCGCTGTGCTGCATGGCGCTCGTCGCCTGCAGCCAGAGGGGGCCGGCGGAAGCGGCCCTCACCGCCGCCCAGGCGGCCGTGGACGGCGTCAAGGCCGACGCCGGCAAGTACGTGCCCGACCAGGCGAAGGCCCTCCTGGCTTCCCTCACCGCCGCCCGCGAGGCGTTCGACAAGGGCGACTACAAGGCCGCGATGGAGATGGCGCAGGCCATTCCCGCGAAGGCCAAGGACGTCGCCGCCGCCGTCGCCGCCAGGAAGGACGAGCTCACGAAGTCATGGACCGCGCTGACCGCTTCCGTTCCGGGCATGGTCGAGCAGGTCAAGGCGAAGGTCGATGCCTTGAGCGCGATGAAGAAGCTGCCCAAGGACATGGATGCCGCGAAGCTCGAAGGCGCCAAGGCGAGCCTCGCCGACCTCACGAAGTCGTGGGGCGAGGCTTCCGATGCGTTCAAGGCGGGGAACCTGAACGACGCCGTCGCCAAGGGAACCGCCGTCAAGGCGAAGGCCACCGACGCGATGGGCGCTCTCGGCCCCTCGGCCGCCCCAGCCGCCGCTCCCGCTCCCGCAGCCGCTTCCAAGCCCAAGCCGAAGAAGAAGTAGATCGGCGTTTCTCGAGCGGTGAAGGGGGGCGGGGGGAAACACGACCGTGTTTCCCCCATTTCTCGCAGCTGCTAGCGCGCCCCTCTCTGGTCGCGGGCGGAGCCCGCGGCGCGCTAGCTCCGGTAGTCGGCGTTCAGCGAGACGTAGTCGTGCCCGAGGTCCGAGGACAGCTTCGACGCCGTGGCCGTCCCGGCGCCGAGGTCCACGACAACCTGCACGAGCTCCTTGCGGAAGAGGCGCACGGCATCCTCCTCGCGGTAGGCCGCCGGGACGCCGTTCCTCACGAGGGTCAGCGGACCGAGGCGGAGCGAAACGCGCTTCTCCGAGAATCGGGCCCCGCTCCGGCCCACGGCCGCGAGGATGCGCCCCCAGTTCGGATCGCCGCCGTTCAGCGCCGTCTTCACGAGCGGCGAGGTCGCGACGGCGTGCGCCGCCGCCCTGGCCTCGGCCTCGGTGCGCGCGCCGATGACGCGGAGGTCGAGCACGCGCGTCGCCCCTTCCCCGTCGCGCACCATCATCCAGGCGAGCGCGCGGCAGACCTCGACGAGCGCCTTTCGGAACTCCGGCCCGTCGCCCTTCGCCGAAAGCTCCTCTCCCCCGAGCGCGCCGGAGGCCATCAGCAGAACGGTGTCGTTCGTGGAGGTGTCGCCGTCCACGGACACGAGGTGGAAGCTCGCGTCGGCCGCTTCGCGAAGCGCCGCCTTGAGATACCCGGCCGTCGCGGGCACGTCGGTCATGACGAAGGCGAGCATCGTCGACATGTTCGGGTGGATCATGCCCGCGCCCTTGGCGACTCCCACGACGCGGCCCCGGCGGCCGGCCCGGATGAACGAGGCCTGTGCGACCTTCGGGCCGACGTCGGTCGTGAGGATCGCGTGCGAGGCCGCCTCGAGCCCCGAGGCCGAGAGACGGTGCTTCGCGTCGGGCAGCGCGGCACGGATCTTCGCGTCCGGCAGGAGCACGCCGATGACACCCGTGGACGAGACGATGACCTCTTCCTTCGGGAACCCGAAGAGCGACGCCGCGCGGTCGCGCACGCGGCGCGCCGCGTCGAGGCCGGGCTTTCCGGTGACGGCGTTCGCGCAGCCCGCGTTCACGACGACCGCGCGGACGCGGCCCCGGCTCCTCACGAGGTCGCGCCTGCCGAGGACGACGGGAGCGGCCTGGAAGCGGTTCTTCGTGAACAGGGCCGCGGCATTCGCGCCCTTCTCGGCCACGAAGAGCGCGAGGTCCGGACGCTTCTTGCGGATGCCCGCGCGAACACCCGAGGCAAGGAAGCCCCTCGGGAGCCTCATGTCGCGCTCCCGGCGAGACGGCGGACGGCGGCTTTCGCGGCGCGGGCCACCTGTCGCGGCGCGGTGCCGCCCGTGGTGTCCCGCTTCGCGAGCGCGAGCCTCACGTCGAGAGCCTGCAGGTCCTGGGCCGTGATCTCGGCCGTGGGCCCGAGGTCGGTGAGCGACCTGCCGAGCGCCTCGGCCTCCGCGATGCGGCGCCCGACGATCTCGTGCGCCTCGCGGAACGGCATGCCCCGCTTCGCGAGCGCGTCCGCGAGCTCGGTGGCGAGCAGACGGTCGTCCGAGGCCGCCCGGGCCATCCGCTCGCGGTGGAGGTGAAGCCCCTCGACGAGGGCCGTCAGCGCCGGCAACGCGGCGGCGAGGACGCCGCGCACGCGGAAGACCGGCTCCTTGTCGAGCTGCAGATCCTTGTCGTAAGCGAGAGGCAGCCCCTTGAGAAGAGCGAGGAGGCCGGCCAGCTCGCCGATCGCGCGCCCCGCGTGCCCGCGCGCGAGCTCGAGGACGTCGGGGTTCTTCTTCTGCGGCATCCGCGAGGAGCCGGTCGCGAGAGCGTCGGGGAGCGCCGCGAACCCGAACTCGTCGGACGTGAACGCGATGAGGTCTTCTCCGAGTCGCGAGAGGTGGACGAGGAGAAGCGCGGCCGCGAACAGGAATTCGGCGGCGGCGTCGCGGTCGGAGACCGCGTCGAGCGAGTTCGCCGTGGGCCTGAGGAAGCCCAGCCTCCGCGCGAGAGCCTCACGATCGATCGGAAGCGGCGTGCCCGAGAGCGCGCCCGAGCCGAGCGGACACTCGTCGGCGCGCGAAGCGGCGTTGTCGAAGCGGCCCGCGTCGCGCCGCAGCATCTCCACGTAGGCGAGACACCAGTGGCCGAAGGTGACGGGCTCGGCGCGCTTCAGATGCGTGTAGCCCGGCATCGGAGTCGCGGCCTCGGCCTCCGCGCGGCGCGCGAGCACGAGCGCGAGGGCCCGGGCGGCCGCGGCTCCCTCGGCGAGCGCCTCCTTCACGTAGAGGCGGAAGTCGGTCGCGACCTGGTCGTTCCGCGACCGGCCCGTGTGGAGCCTGCCCGCGAGCGGCCCCAGCTTCGCCGCGAGGCGGGCCTCGACGAAGGAGTGCACATCCTCGTCGTCCGCGTCGGGAGGCACGCCCGTCTTCCCCACCTCGGTGACGATCTCCTGGAGGCCGTCGACGAGCTTCTTGACGTCTTTAGGCGACAGCACGCCGGCAGCGCCAATCGCCTCGGCCCACGCGATCGAGCCGCGCACGTCCTCGTGAAGGAGAGCGCGATCGAACCCGAACGAGTCGTTGAAGGCCCGGAGGGCCTGCGCGGGAGGCTCGGAGAATCGGCCTCCCCAGAGCTGTCGGCGGGCCAACGGCTCACCCTTCCCCGGAGACGACGGCCTGATACGTCGTCCCGGCCTTCAGGCGCAGGCGCCCCTTCGTGGGCAGACCGAAGAGACGAATGAAGCCGGCCGCGTCGGCGGGCGTGTAACCGCGCATGTCGAACGAGGCCAGGCGCGTCGAGTAGAGCGCGTGCGGCGACGTGCGGCCCACGACGGACGAGGCGCCCTTGAAGAGCTTCAACGTGACGTCGCCCGTCACGGTCGGCATGAGCGCGTTCATGAAGGCGTCGAGCGCCTCGCGCAGCGGCGAGAACCACTGCCCGAAGTAGACGAGCTCGGCGTAGCGGGCGGCCAGCTTCTCCTTCTCGTGCACGCTGTCCCGGTCGAGCGTGAGCGTCTCGAGGGCCCGGAGCGCCTGGACGAGCAGGGTGCCGCCCGGCGTCTCGTAGACGCCGCGGGACTTGATGCCCACGAGGCGGTTCTCGACGATGTCCACGCGCCCCACGCCGTGCCGGCCGGCGATCTCGTTGAGCTTCTGGATGAGCGGAACCGGCGCGAGCCGCTGGCCGTTCACCGCCACCGGCAGGCCCGCCGCGAAGGAGATCGTCACGCGCTCGGGCGTGTCGGGCGCCTTTTCGGGGTCGACCGTGAGCTTGAACATCGAGGGCTCGGGCTCGAAGCCGGGCTCTTCCAGCGGGCCGCCCTCGTGCGAGAGGTGCCAGAGGTTGCGGTCGCGCGAGTACGAATCCTTCTTCGTGGCGGAAACGGGTATGCCCCGTGCCGCGGCGTAGTCGATGGCGTCCTCCCGCGACGTGATGTCCCACTCGCGCCACGGCGCGATGATCGCGAGCTCCGGCGCGAGCGCCATGTACGCCAGCTCGAACCGCACCTGGTCGTTGCCTTTCCCGGTGCAGCCGTGCGCGAAGGCGTCGCAGCCGGTGGCGAGGGCGACCTCGACCTGCTTCTTGGCGATCAGGGGGCGCGCTGTGGCCGTCCCCAGCAGGTAGTCGTGCTCGTACCGGGCGCCGGCCTTGAGGACCGGAAAGAGGTAGTCCTTCGCGAACTCGTCCTTGGCGTCGATGAGGAAGAACTCGGACGCGCCGGTCTTCCTCGCTTTCTCCTCGAGGCCGGAGGTCTCCTCGGCCTGGCCGACGTCGACCGCCACCGCCACGACCTCGCAGGCGTAGTTCTCCTTGAGCCAGGGAATGATGATGGACGTGTCGAGCCCGCCCGAGTAGGCGAGCGCGACCTTCCTGATCTTCGGCCTCATGGGACTTTCTCCTTCGGCGCCTCACGGAGGATCCCCTCGAGCGCCTTGACGAATCCGGACAGGGCCGGCCGGGGAACGACGTACGGGGGCAGGAGGCGCAGGACCTTCGCGCGCGAGGTCCCGACGACGAATCCCCGTTCGAGAAGCGCCTTCTGCACCTCGGCCGCGTCGCGGTTCAGCTCCACGCCCCACATGAGGCCGCGGCCGCGCACGTCCACGATCTCGCCCTTGCTGCGCTTCTTCGCGCTCCGGAGCTTCTTCCCGAACCACTCCCCCGTCTCGCGGATCTTCTCGAGGAGGCCGCCCTCGGCGATCTCGGACAGCGTCTCGAGGCCGAGACGGCACGCGACCGGATTCCCGCCGAACGTGGTGCCGTGGTGACCGGGCTTCACGAGCGGCGCGATTCGTTCGCCCACGAGGACGGCCCCGAGCGGCAGGCCGCCGCCCAGGGGCTTGGCGAGCGCCACGAGGTCGGGCACGACGCCTAGCTCCTGGAAGACGAAGAAGTGGCCCGTCCGCCCGAGGCCGGACTGCACCTCGTCGAAGACGAGGGCGGCGCCCACGCGATCGGCCGCGGCACGCGAGGCCCGCACGTACTCGGGCGTGAGCGGCACGATGCCGCCTTCGCCGAGAATCGGCTCCAGGAAGATCCCGGCCGTGTCCGCCGTGACGGCGCGCTCGAGGGCCGGGATGTCGTTCGCGGGAAGGAAGACGGTCTCGCCCACGAGCGGCTCGAACGGCTTGCGGTACGCCTCGTTGCCCGTCAGCGCGAGCGCTCCCATCGTGCGCCCGTGGAAGCTGCCCTCGAGCGAGATCATCCGGCTTCGCCCGGGCGTGGCGAGGCGCGTGAACTTCACCGCGGCCTCGATCGCTTCGGTGCCGCTGTTGCAGAAGAAGACCCGCGGCATTCCGGAGAGATGCGTGAGGCGCTCGGCGAGAAGGCCCTGCGCCGGATGGTAGAAGAGGTTCGACACGTGGAGAAGGCGGCTCGCCTCTTCGCGCAGCGCCTTCACGAGGCGCGGATGCCGGTGGCCGAGGGCGTTCACCGCGATGCCGGCGAGGAGGTCCCAGTAGACCTTCCCGTCCGCGTCGACGAGCCTCGCGCCCTTGCCCGCGCGGGGATGGAAGGGCGTGCGCTTGTAAGTGCCGAGGACGTTCTCGGCGTCGCGGTTCTCGACGAGAGACGGATTCTCATGCGGCGGCTGATGCAAGTCGGGTTCCTCCGATGCCCTCGGACAAAGCCGAGGCGTGGTCGTTCGGTCCGGCGATGACGACCTGGGACACGCCCGCCTTCACGGCCTCGAGGCAGGCGACGAGCTTCGGGCGCATTCCGCCGCCCACGGCGCCGGACGACAGCAGGGCCCACGCGGAATCGGGGTCGAGCTCCCGCACGAGCTTCCCTTCGGCGTCGAGGAGGCCCTCGACGTCCGTGAGGAAGACGAGCCGCTCGGCCCGGAGCGCCACCGCGAGCGCAGAGGCGGCCGAGTCGGCGTTGACGTTGAGCAGCGTGCCCTCGCGTCCGAGCGCGACGGACGCCACGATCGGCAGCATGTCGGCGTCGAGGATTGCGCTGATGAGCTTCGGATTCGAGAACGCCACCCGCCCGACGAATCCGAAATCCACGCCGTCGAGGCGGGGATGGAACTCGGCCCACAGCGTCTCGCCATCCGCGCCCGAGAGCCCCGCCGCCGTGATGCCGAGCGAGCGGAACTCGGCCACGAGAGATTTGTTCACGAGGCCGGAGAGGATCGAGACGACGACGTCGAGCGTCTCCGGGTCCGTGATGCGAAGGCCGCGATAGGTCTTCTTCGGGATCTTGAGGGCCTGCAGCGAGGCGTCGATCCGCTTGCCGCCGCCGTGCACGACGACGATGCGCCGGCCCGCGGTCCAGCGCGCCGCGATGGCGGCGAGAGCACGCGCGCGGAGCGCGGGCTCCTCGAGGAGGCTCCCGCCCAGCTTGACGACGACGGGCCGCCCGGTATGGGACGCGCTCACGCGAGCCCCTCCGCCTCCGGCAGGCCGAACACCCGGTTCATGTTCTGCACGGCCTGCGAGGCGGCACCCTTGAGGAGGTTGTCGAGGGCCGAGACGAGGACGCCGCGCCGCCCGCCCGGAAGGAGCGCGAAGCCGATCTCCGCGCGCGGGGTGCCGACGACATCGCGCAGTTCGGGCAGCTCCCCCGCGGGCCGGACGCGCACGAAGGGCGTCGCCGCATAGGGCTGCGCGTAGGCGGCGGTCAGCGTCTCGGGAGTCTGGGGTTCCGCGAACGAGACGTGGAGCGTCGAGAGAATGCCGCGCACCGTCGGCAGGAGGTGCGGCACGAAGACGAACGGCGCGTCTTGCGACATGCCGAGGCCCTGCCGCATCTCCGGCTCGTGCCGGTGGACACCGACGCCGTACGCCTTGAAGTTGCCTTCCAGCTCGGAAAACGAGTACGCGACGTCGCTCTTCTTCCCCGCTCCCGAAGCGCCGCTCACGCTGTCGCAGATGATCGGCTCGCCCGCCGCGAGGAGAGAGAGAACGGGCTTCAACGCGAGGAGGACCGACGTCGGATAGCAGCCCGGGTTCGCGACGAGCCTCGCACCGACGAGTTCCTCGCCGCACCACTCGGCGAGGCCGTAGACCGCTTCGGAGAGGAGCCCCGGCGCGGGGTGCTCGAACCCGTACCACTTCGGGTAGTCCGCCGCCTCGCGGAGGCGGAACGCCCCCGAGATGTCGATGACCACCGCGCCCGACTCCAGGATCTTCGGCGCGAGGGCGGCCGACGTCTCGTTCGGCGTGGCGAGGAAGACGACATCGGGTCGCGACTCTGCGAGGCGTTCGAGGGAGAACGGCTCGGCGTCCGGTCCGCTCGAGCCTCCGAGGAGCGGATGAAGCCGCGCGAACGGGACCGCGCGAGAGTCTTTTTGTCCGGAAGAGAACACGGAAACGATATCGACGTTTTCATGGCGCGCGAGGAGCGCGCACAGCTCCGCTCCCGAGTACCCCGTCGCCCCGACGATCGCGGCCTTCGTCAACCGCGGCCCCGGCGAAGGCGTTCCGGGACGAGACCCGACTCCAGGCGCCGCGCGAGCCGCTGCGCGACGGAGCCCGACGCCGCCGCGAGGAAAATCGTGTCGTCCCCCGCGATCGTGCCGACGACCCCGTCGAGCGCGGCCTCGTCGACGGCGCGCGCGACGGGATGCGCCGCGGCCGGAGGCGTCTTGAGGATGACGAGGTTTCCCGCGGCCGCAACGAGAACGACCCACTCGCGCAGCGCGCGCTCGAGACGCTCCTCGCTGCGGGCCTTCACCTCGCCGTCCGTCGCCGCCGCCTCCGCGCCGGGAACCACGTACCCGGCCGCCGTCTTCGCGAGGCCAAGATCCTTCAGATCCCGCGAGAGCGTGGGCTGCGCGACGTCGATTCCGCGCCGCGCGAGGCGGTGCTGGAGCTCCTCCTGCGAGTGGACGGCGCCGTCGCGAATGACCTTGAGGATCTCGTCGCGCCGCTTCAGCCCCGTCGCATGACTATTCACAGCAGCGAATATTCATTCATTATCGCCGCGCGTCAAGTCTTTTCTTTCGTGACCCGTGGCACTGAGGCCGGGGGCAGGCGGAGCTAGAATGACCACATGCGGCGCGACGTCTCCCGCCGGCCGGGGCCGTGTTGAGCCCCTCGCGCTTCATCGACCCGTTCGAAGCCGAGCTCGGTCGCCTCCCGGAGAAGCTGCGTCGCTTCTTCCTGTCGCGCGGCGTACGCACGGAAGACGACGCGCGGGATCTCGCGCAGGAGACGCTCCTCCGCGTGCTTCAACGGCTCTCGCGAGGGGAGCTGCTGGATTCGCCCGAGGCGTTCTCGCTCGGCGTCGCGAAGAACGTTTTCTTCGAGTACTGCCGGCGCGTGGCGAAATCCCACGCGCACGACGGCCTCTCGGGCGCCGTGGAGCTTGCCGGAGGCGAGGATCCCCTGACCGACGCGCTGGCCTCGAGTCAGGCCCTTCGCTTTCGCAGGGCCCTCGAGCTCCTGCCCGAGCGCATGAAGAGCCTCCTCCTCAAACGGTTCGTGGAGGAGGTGCCGTCGCGCACGATCGCGCGCGAGGAAGGCATCTCCACCGATGCGATCGACATGCGGGTCTATCGCGCGAAGCGCGAGCTGAAGAAGCGCATGGAACGTGAAAAGGCCTCGGAGGCGGAGACTCCGCCGCCGGGCCCGGACTCCTTTTCGTGAGCGCGTCGTCCCCCGGCCCCACGGAGATCCGCGACTACCTGCTGCGGCGCATGCCCGACGCGGCACGCGGCCGCTTCGAGACCGCGTATTTTCGCGACGACACCCTGCTGGACCGCATCGAGGCCGAAGAAGACGCTCTCGTCTCCGACTACGTCCTCGGACGGCTGAGCGACGGCGAGAGGCGCCTGTTCGAGGAATCGCTTCTCGGAACGCCGTACTACCGGGAGCGGGTCGAGACCACGAGCCGGCTCCGGCTGAAGGTCGGGGCGGCCGGGCTCTTCCCGCGGCGCCCGACCGCGCCTGCCGGCGACGGGCGGCTCTTTCCGGGCCGCTCCGGAGTGGGCGTCGCGTTCGGGCTCCTGGCGCTCCTCCTCGTAGCGGCCCTTCTCTCGGCGCTGCGCCTCAAGAGCGATCTCACGCGCGCACGGCTCGAGCTGGGGGCGCGCCCCGCGCGAACCGCCGATCCCGTCGCCCCGGCCGGCGTCGTACCGCCCGGGCAGACGGTCCTCTTCGGCGAGAGTCGCCCCGGGAGCCCGACTCCCACTCGCCTCAGGCGTCTGCCGGGCGGGGAGGTCCTTCTCAGCTTTCCCCGTTCGCTCCTCGGCCACGGAAATGCGACATGGGCCGTCGCTCTTGCCGATGGAAAGAGGGTGGCATGGGAGTCCGGTGCTTTCCCTCCGAGGGAGATCGACGAGGGTGATCTGTCGCTTCGCCTGCCGCCGGGAGTCCCGCCCGCGGGTACCTACGCGGTCCTTCTCAGGACTCCGAGCGTGCCGGACGGGGCGGAGATCCTGCTCGGCGTCCTCGAGATCCTCGACCGTTAGCTAGCGCGCCGCGGGCTCCGCCCGACCGGAGAAGGGCGCGCTAGCATCGTCCATTTCGCAGGGAAACCCTGCCCGGGTTTCCCGACGACGGGGCCCCACCCCCGTCGTCCCTTCCTCGCGCCAGAGACCCATTCGATTACGTAGACGGGCTCCCAGCCCGCAGGCCGTCGAGGAACAGCGAGGCGAACGCCTCCCCGATCTCGTCCGCGGACGCTCCCCCGCCCGCGCGATACCAGCGGGCCATCCAGTTGATCGCGCCGAGGATGGCGAAGGCCGCCAGCTTCGGGTCGACCGGCCGGAAGACCTTCCGCCGCACGCCTTCGGCGATCACGTCACGCAGGCTTCTCTCGTACGCGTCGCGGACGCTCACGATCGCGGCGCGTCGCGGAGCGTCGAGCGCGTCGAACTCGAGCGCCAGCGCGGTCCCATGGAACTTGTCCACCATGACGCGAGCGTGCTCGATGACGATCCGGCGGAGCGCCTGATCGGGCGGCAGCGCCGACGCGCGCACGCGCGCCGTCACGTCGAGCATGGCTTCGAGCGCCGTCGCGTGGCAAAGGGCGAGAATTTCTTCCTTGTCGCGGAAGTAGTAGTAGAGGCTGCCGCGCGTGAGCAGCAGCTCTTCCGCGATGTCGTCCATGGAGGTGCCGTAGAACCCCTTTTCCGCGAAGCTGCGCACCGCGCTCTCGAGGATCCGCGTGCGCTTGGCCCTGCGCTTCGTCTCGACGTGCGCCGACGGAGCCCGGCGCCGGGCGGTGCCTCCGCCGCGCGTGCCGGCGACTTCCTGACGCGACATGGCGCTCGATCTTAGGTCCTCGGGCTCGCGAAATGAAAAAGGCCCCGCGCGGGAAGCGGAGCCGAGGTGCGAGGAGATGGTCGGGGCGAGAGGATTCGAACCTCCGACCCCACGGTCCCGAACCGTGTGCGCTACCAGGCTGCGCTACGCCCCGAGGAAGAAGGACGATACCATCCGGCGCGCCTCGCCACCAGACGGGGGAGGCGATCCGCGGTCGGTCATGGCCCGGCCGCCGCCCCGTAGCCGCGGGGGTCCGCGACCCCCGTGAGCGTTCCGTTCCTCTCGAAGGCGATCGCGTGGACCTGTCCGAGGGTGCCGCGCGTGGACATCGGAGGTCTCTCCTCGACCACATGGCCTCTTTCGCGAAGGGCCGCTTTCACGCCTTCGGGAAATGCCCCGTTCTCCACCTCGATCCGGTCCGGCAGGTGCTGGTGATGGAACCGGCGCGCGGCGACGGCCTCGGCGAGCGGCTGCCCGCGGGGGCCGGCGTTCAAAAGGACCTGGAGGATCGTCGTCGGAATCGTGCCGCCGCCCGGAGAGCCGAGGACGAAGCGCGGCCGGCCGTCCTCGAGGACGATGGACGGCGCCATCGACGAGAGCGGCCTCCCCCCGGCGCGCACCGCGTTCGCCTCCCCCTGCACGAGACCGAACATGTTCGCGGTCCCCGGCACCGTCGAGAAGTCGTCCATCTCGTTGTTGAGGAGGACGCCGGTGCCCGGCACGATCGCGCCGTTTCCGAACGTGTCGTTGAGCGTGTATGTGAGCGCCACAGCCTCGCCGTCGGCCGTTGCCGTGGAGAGGTGCGTCGTCTGGTCCCGCTCGCCGGGCCACTCGCCGCCCGCGATCGCCGAGGAGGGTGTCGCGCGAGCCGGGTCGATCGAGAACCCGAGCGCGGCGAGCCGCACGGGCGCGAGGAGGCGCGCGAGCGGCATCTCCACACAGTCGGGGTCTCCGAGGAAGCGGTTTCGGTCGGCGTACGCGCGGCGCTCAGCCTCGGCGATCAGGTGGATCGACTCCGCCGCGTCGCGGGACGAGAGATCACCGCGCACGGCTTGAA
>JBGQDL010000055.1:0-21530 GCA_041495865.1 Thermoanaerobaculia bacterium
CACCTTCTGGGGGCCGTCCAGGCGCGGGTGGTGCTTCCCCGTCAGCGGACGGTCGACCTTGTCGTACGGAACGGGGTCGCCCGGGGGAAGGAGAATTTTCTTAGAAAGAGTATGGCCGGCGAGGCCTAGCGGGACGTCCACCGCAGTTCCTGCCGCGTCGGGCACCTTCGTAGAAATCTTCTCCTGGGAGTTCTTCTCTTCAGCCACGCGTCACCTCCGGATTTCCCGCCGCATGGCAGGCCGCGAAGACGCCCAGATACGTGCCGCACCGGCAGAGGTTGCCGCTCACGGCATCCCTCACGTCGTGCTCGGTCGGCTTCGGGTTCTTCGCGAGGAGCGCTGAGCACGAGACGATCATTCCCGGCGTGCAGAAACCGCACTGGAGAGCATCCGCCTCGACGAAGGCCTTCTGGAGCGGCGACATGGCCTCCGGGCTGCCGAGGCCTTCGATCGTCGTGACCTTCTTCCCGTCCGCGTCGTGAACGAGCGTGAGGCAGGAGTTCACCGGTATGCCGTCGAGAAGCACGGTGCAGGATCCGCAGGCGCCGCGGTCGCACCCCACTTTCGTGCCCGTCAGGCCCCAGGTGTCGCGCAGCGCCTCGGCGAGCGTCGTGCGCGGCTCGAACCCGCCCGTCCTGGCGGTCCCGTTGAGCGTGAGGCTCACGGCCATGAGGCCGGAGACGTTCGCCGCTTCGAGCTCCTGACGCGTCTCGACGAGGAGCGCCGTGGCGCCGGCGGAGGCGGCCGTCACGGCGCTCGCGATTCCCTTGATCAGGCCGCGGCGCGTGACGCCGCTCGTTCCGTCGGGCGGATTCGGGGACTTCCTGTCGGCCATCGTCGTCCTCCCTGAAGGAGCCGGAAATATACAACGAGAACGCGTCTCGATGTCGCCGCACGCGTTGACTGGAAGTGCCTGAAGCGCCTATTCTTCGAAGGAATCCCGAGGGGCTCGGAGGGCGCTCATGCACATCAACGACCTGCTCAAGATCGCGGTGGAGCGAAAGGCGTCCGATCTCCACCTGAAAGTGGGCGCCCACCCGATCATCCGCGTCGACGGCGAGCTGATCCCCCTCGTGGATCTCAAGCGCCTCATGCAGGAAGACACGATCGCCATGGCGTTCTCGATCATGTCCTCGCGCCAGAAGGAAAAATTCAAGAACAACTTCGAGATCGACATCGCCTATTCGGTGCCGGGGCTCGGGCGCTTCCGCTGCAACATCTTCCAGCAGCGCGGCACGGTCGGAATGGTCTGCCGCGTCATCCCGGCCCGCATCCTCACGGTCCGCGACCTCCTCCTGCCGCCGATCCTCGAGAAGATCTGCGAAGAGACGCGCGGACTCGTCCTCGTCACCGGGACGACGGGCTCGGGGAAATCCACGTCGCTCGCGGCCATGATCGACTACATCAATTCGACACGGGCCGAGCACATCATGACGATCGAGGACCCCGTCGAGTTCCTCCACCGTGACAAGAAGTCGATCATCAACCAGCGCGAGCTGGAGGTGGACACGAAGTCGTTCGCATCGGCGATTCGCGCGGCCCTCCGGCAGGACCCGGACGTCATCCTCGTGGGTGAGATGCGCGACTTCGAGACCGTCGAGACGGCGCTCGTGGCCGCCGAGACAGGTCACCTCGTCATGTCCACCCTCCACACGATGGACGCGACCGAGACCGTCAACCGCATCATCTCGGTGTTCCCGCCGCACCAGCAGAAGCAGATCCGCCTGCAGCTCGCGGCCGTCATCAAGGCCGTCTGCTCGATGCGCCTCCTTCCGCGCGCCGACGGGCTCGGCCGCGTCCCCGCCGTCGAGGTGCTCATCGCGACGAACTACATCCGCGACTGCATCGAGAACAAGGAGAAGACGAAGTTCATCCACGACGCGATCAAGGCGGGGACCTCGCAGTACGGGATGCAGACCTTCGACCAGTCGCTCTATCAGCTCTACAAGACGGGCCTCATCACGCTTGAAGAGGCGATCCGCCGCTCGAGCAACCCGAACGAATTCAAGCTCAAGGTGCAGGGCATCCAGTCCACGTCGGACGTCGCGACCGAGATGATGGAGGGCGCTCTGGAGACTGCGGAAGCGCTGAAGCCGCACGACACGTCCTCTCCGTTCGATTTTTCGAACCAGCCGGGGTAGGGGGGCCGGGGGCGGCGCGACCTTGCCCGCGAGGCGAGGGGAGCCCCTCTTCACCTTCTAAGAAAATCCCCTATTCTCCGAACTATGGCGACGCACGCTCCCGACGGCTGGACCTCCCGCAAGGTCCGCGAGACGTTTCTCTCTTTCTTCGAGGAGAAGGGCCATGCGCGCGTGGCGTCGTCCTCGCTCGTGCCCGCCGAGGACCCGACGCTCCTCTTCACGAACGCGGGCATGAACCAGTTCAAGGACTGCTTCCTGGGACGCGAGAAGCGTGCGTATTCGCGCGCGACGACGTCGCAGAAGTGCGTGAGGGCGGGCGGCAAGCACAACGACCTCGACAACGTGGGCTACACGGCGCGCCACCACACGTTCTTCGAGATGCTCGGCAACTTCTCCTTCGGCGATTACTTCAAGAAGGAGGCGATCGATTTCGCGTGGGAGCTCGTGACGTCGAAGAAGTACTACGGCCTCGACCCGTCGCGCCTCTGGGCGACCGTCTTCACGGACGACGACGAAGCTGCTGCGCTCTGGGAGCGGTACCTGCCGAAGACGCGTGTCGCGCGCTTCGGCGAGAAGGACAACTTCTGGTCCATGGGCGACACGGGCCCCTGCGGCCCCTGCTCGGAGATCCACTATGACCAGGGGCCGTCCGTGCCGGGCGACGACCGCCCGAACGGACGCGGCGACCGCGTCATGGAGATCTGGAACCTCGTCTTCATGCAGTTCGACCGCGATACCTCGGGGAAGATGACGCGGCTCCCGAAGCCGAGCGTCGACACGGGCGCGGGCCTCGAGCGCATCACGGCGCTCCTCGAAGGCAAGAACAACAACTACGACACGGACCTCTTCGTCCGACTCATCAGCCGGATCGAGAACTTCACGACCAGCAAGTACAAGGGACAGATGGCCGTCGAGGACGCGCCTTTTCGCGTGATCGCTGATCACGCGCGAGCGGCGGCGATGCTAATCGCAGACGGCGTTATTCCTTCGAATGAAGGAAGGGGATACGTCCTACGCAGGATCATCCGACGCGCCCTTCGTTACGCCCGACGGCTTGAAATAAAGCCCGGTTTCTTCTACCAGGTTGCTCAGCAGGTTCCCTATTCGCTGGAGCCATATTTCCCGAGCGACGACCGGAAGGGGCAGGTTGGGAGACTCCTGCAGCAGGTGCTTCTCATCGAAGAACTGCAATTTTCAAAGACAATGTCCGTCGGAGCGGATCGCGTCGGCGAAGCCATCTCCGAGGCGCGGCGGCGAGGTGAGACGACGCTTTCGGCGGCGGCGGCTTTCCGCCTTTACGACACTCACGGCGTCCCCCTCGAGCTCATCGAGGAGATTTCTTTCGATGAAGGCGTGCGTGTCGATCGTGCGGGTTTCGAGGGCGAGCTGGAAAAGGCGCGCGAACGCTCGAAAACGGGCTCGAAATTCGAGGCCCTCGCGGAAACGCTGCGCGACGACCAGATCGATCCCTCATGGGCCACTGAGTTCCGCGGCTATCCCGAGCAGGATTTCGTGAGTCTGGAGGGCGCACGAGTCCTCGGGCTCTTTACACCTTCTAAGCAGGGTCTCTTCGAACGTGGTGATCGCCTCACCCCGGGCCAACAGGGGTGGGTCGTCACGGACCGTTCCGTCTTCTATCCGGAAGGCGGCGGGCAGGTCGCTGACAAGGGAGAGCTCCACTGGAAGGGACCAGAGGGCGAAGGGCGCGCCGAAGTCACTGACGCGCGACGCGCGCCAAATGGGAAGACCATTCTTCACCTTCTAAGAATCTCGAGCGGCACGTTGAACACCGGCGCGACCGTTTCAATGTCCGTGGACGAGTGGACCCGCCGCAAGACGCAGGCGAACCACACGGGCACGCATCTCCTGCACGCGGCGCTCCGGAGAGTGCTCGGGGAAAGCGTGAGGCAGATGGGCTCGCTCGTCGCGCCCGACCGCCTTCGTTTCGACTACGCCGCCGCGCGCCCGACGACCGCCGAGGAGATCCGGGAGGTCGAACGGCTCGTGAACGAGGAGATCCTGCGCGACCGCGAGGTCTCGAAGGCCGTCATGTCGATGGAGGAGGCGAAGAAGAAGGGCGCCATGATGTTCTTCGGCGAGAAGTACGGCGAGCGCGTGCGCGTGGTGGACGTGCCCGGCTTCTCGACCGAGCTCTGCGGCGGCTGCCACGTGGGGCGCACGGGCGAGATCGGCGCCTTCAAAGTGATCTCCGACAAGGGTCTCGCCGCGGGTGTCCGCCGTATCGAGGCGCTCACGTCCTTGAACGCGGTCGAGAGGCTTCAGAAGGATGAGGAGCTTCTGGCTCAGATCTCGCAGATCGTGAATACACCGCCAGACGGGTTGCCCTCGAAGCTCCTGGAAATGGTCGATTTGCTTAGAAGGGGGCAGAAGGAAATCGCCGCGCTCAAACGGGACGCGGCCCTCGCGGGCGGTTCGGGCGTGGGCGGCGGCCCCTCGTGCGCGCAGGCGCCCCCCGACGCCTCTGGACATTCACCTTCTAAGAAATCTCTCTCTTCGGACGCCTCCGCACGCGACAACGATGGCGTCGAGGAGATTGCGGGGGTGAAGGTCCTCGCGCGCCGCGTCCCCTCGCTCCCCACGAACGAGCTCCGGAATCTGGCCGACACGTTCCGGAACAAGTTGAAGTCCGGGGTGGTGCTCCTCGGGACCGAGCTGGACGGAAAGGTCACGCTGCTGGCAGCCGTGACGGCGGACGTCGTCGCGAGGGTCTCCGCCCACGAGCTGGCGCAGGCCATGGCTCCCGCGGTCGGGGGCAAGGGCGGCGGCAAGCCGGACCTCGCGCAGGCCGGAGGCAGGGACGCGGCGCAGATCGAGCCGGCGCTGGCACTGGGCGTCGCGAAGGTGCGGGAGAAGCTCTCCACCTGACGGGCTGTACCGGGTTGGTCTATAATCTTCGGGCAATGTTATCTCTCGGGATCGGTGTGACCCGGCTCACGGTGGCCGCTCTGCTCGCGGTCTCGGGAACGCTGTATGCCGACGTCCATCTCGTGCGGCAGTCGAACGGCTCGGCGTTGATCTTCAACGACAACGTCGGGAGCGGCTGGCGCGTGAACGGGGGCGTGCCTTCGGACGGTTACCTGGTCGGGCGGAGGAACGCGCCGTCGCCCTATGACACCGCGATCGACAGCGAGGCGCGGGCGGCGGGGGTGGACCCGGTGCTCGTCAAGAGCGTCATGCTCGTGGAATCCAACTTCAACCCGCATGCGGTGTCCCGGAAGGGCGCGCGCGGTCTCATGCAGCTCATGCCGGACACAGCCCGCCGCTTCGGCGTGTCGGACCGCCACGACGCCGGCCAGAGCATTCGGGCGGGCGTTCGCTACCTGGCCGCGCTTCTCGAACAGTTCAAGGGCGACGTCGCACTCGCTCTCGCCGGATACAACGCGGGCGAGGGCGCGGTCGCGCGCCACTCCGGCGTGCCGCCGTACCGCGAAACGCACGAGTACATCCGGCGCGTCCTCGTCGCGAGGCATGGAGAGATCGGTTCCTCTCTCTCCGTCGGCGGCGGCTTCCGCGGCACGCCGACGGGGCCCGCGATCCGGATGGCCGCGATCCGCGTCTCGAACGTGAACGGAACGCCGGTGCTCTCGAATACGGCCGTCGACCTGACGGAACCCCGCGCGCCGGCCCTCGGCCGCGTTCGCTGAGGCGGACGGAGGCGGAATGGCGGCGACGCGGGAATCCAAGACGACGAGGGCTTTCCGCCCTGCCCCGTTCTTCGATCACGGGCTCTTCCTCCTTCACCTGAACCGCGGGAAGGAGGAGATGGGAGGCGGGCATTACGAGACGGCGCGGCGCGAGTTCGAGGAAGCGCGACGGCTGCGTCCGCGCGACCCCGAGGTCCTCCTCAATCTCTCGATCACGCTCTTCCACCTCGGCCAGTTCGCCGACGCCGAGGCGATGACACGCGACCTTCTCGCCGAGCACGCGGAATCGGTCCCCCTCCTGTTCAACCTCGGCCTCATCCTGTTCAAGTCGGGGCGGGACCTGGATGCACAGGAGCCGCTCGAAAGGGTTCTCGGGTTCGCGCCGGCCCACCGCAAGGCTCATCTGACGCTCGGGCTCGTCGCGCAGAAGCGCGGTGCCTGGGACGAGGCCCAGCGGCATTTCAAGATGGCCGGCGCCGAGCTGAAGGACGGCGCCGAAGGGGACGACTCGGTCGCCCGCACGGCGCGCGCCGCGGCGGCCGAGGTCCGGCAAGCGACGGCCCGCCGCCCGTCCCCGAGCGACGCCGGGCTGAGCCCGGTGGTGAAGCCGGAGCCCCTCGACGCGCTCACGGCGAGCGGCAAGCTCAGGCTCTCCTCCGGCATCCGGCCGCGGGCGCCGACGGCCGTTCCCGCCGGCGCGGATGCCGCGGCGCCCGCTCCAGGCAAGCCGCTCGGGCCCTTCTCGCCGAAGCCCGGCGGATTCCTCTCGGTCTCCTGCGGGGGCGGCGTTCGTGTGCGCCGCGGCATCGTCGTGGGCCGCTCCGGCGCCCCGGTCCTCGAAGCCTTTCCGGCTGCGATGCCCGACGGTCTCGACCAGATTCTCGTCGGGGCGTCGGGCGACGGCATCCTGCTCGTGGCGGATCCCGGCCGAGTGCCCTGGCTCAAGGCGCTCGTCGGCGAGACGCTCTCGGTGTATCCGGCGAGGCTTCTCGCATTCGAGAGCGCGCTCCATTGCCGCGCCGAGGTGACGCCCGACACCGGCGACCGCACGGCGCCACCGTTCCTGAAGCTCTCGGGCAGCGGGGCCGTCGCTCTTGCCGTCTCGTCCGAGCCGGCGCGTTTCGAAGTGGAGCGCGGCCAGCCCCTCGCCATCGCCGCGCGCGCGGTCGTGGCCTATGGCGGGGAGGTCATGCCCGAGCTTCTCGAGGAGGGAGATCCCCTCTCGGGCCTGGGCGCCGGCACCTCGATTCGCTTCAGAGGCGTCGGATTTGTCCTGGCGGACGCTCGCTGAACCTCCAGGTCCCGTGCCTTCCACGGGTCCGAAAGGAGCGGATCCCCGAGAAAGTGCTCGTCCGTGAGGCTCTCGAGGAAACCAATCAGGTCGGTCTTTTCCTCCGGCGTGATCGCGAAGCCCCTGACCAGATCGCTCCGCGCGGGTGACGCGACGCCTCCTCCGGCGTAGTGATCGACCACGGCTCCAAGCGTTGAGAAGCGCCCGTCGTGCATGTACGGGGCGGTGACGGCGACGTTCCGGAGAGTCGGCGCGCGAAAGCGGGCGCCGAGGCCGTTGTCGTGGAACATGGGCTCGGGCGCCGGCCCGCCCTCCCAGGCCACGGGGCCCGAAAAGGTGAAGCCCGCGTGACACTTCGCGCAGGAGAGGCGGTCCGAAAAGAAAAGAGCCATGCCGCGCCGGGCGGAATTCGAAAGAGCGCCGCGCTCGTCCTTCCACACGAGCCGGTCGTAGGGCGAGTCGCCCGAAAGGAACGTCCTCTCGAACGACGCGATGGCTTTCCGAACGTTCCCGAGGCTCACGGGTGACTCTTCGCCGGGAAAAGCCTCGGAGAAGAGCTTTGAATAGAGGGGATCGACCCCGAGGCGAGCGGCGATCTCATTTTCGCGGCCTCCGAGGTTCATCTCCCTGGGCGTGTCCCCGAGAAGCGGGACCAGCATCTGATCTTCGAGGCTTCGCTGGCCCGCATCGATCCAGGTCAGCGACGCTGCGTAGGCCACGTTCGCGAGGCTCATGGCGCCGCGCGGGTGCGTCTCTCCGGTGGAGCCCACGGCTCGCGCGCGCGCGTCCGTGAAGGCGCGCCGCTGCTGGTGACACGAGGCGCAGGCCTGCGTGCCGTTGCCGGACAGACGCACGTCGTAGAAGAGTCGGCGCCCGAGCGCGACTTTCTCCGCCGTCACCGGGTTGTCTTTGGGCACGCGCGGCGCGGGAAACCCCGGCGGAAGCCGCCAGGCGAATCCCGCCGCCGCGAGAACGAAGAACGGGAAGAGGGGAAAAGGTGCCGTGGCGCTACCAGCGCGGAGCGTGCGGGTCCGTGAGGGACGACGTCTGGGACGCGAGCTGCTTGCGCTCGGCCACCCATTTTCCGAAGTCCTCGAGGGCCGCGGGGTCGACGCCGGACGGGTCGGCCTTCCGCGTCTCGAGCCATTTCTGCATCGCGGCGGCCAGCTCGTCGGCGCGCTTTCGGTCCGCGTTGAAGAGGGTCATGTACGCGGACTTCACCTCCTCGATCCGGTTGAGACCGAGGTACGCCTCGGCGCGGTATTCGATGGCCGGCGTATAGGACTTCTCGATCGTGAGCGCCTTGTCGTAAGCCTCGAGCGCGGTGGTGTAGTTGCCGGTCTTGCGGTATGCGTAACCGAGGCTGCCCCACGCCTGGAACATCGTAGGGTCCTTCGCGATCGCCTTCTGGAATTTCTTGATCGAGGACTCGTGCTGGCTCCTGCTCTTTTCGAGGAGCTTCGCCTTCTTCGCGGCGTCGTTTTCGGCGGCCGACTCCTTCTCGCACTTGTCGGCCTTGTCGCGGTGCGAGACTCCGTCGTTGTAGTACTCGACGGCTTCCTGCTCGGGTGTGAGCCTGGGCATCTGCTGGCGCGGAGCCGACATGGCGGAGGAGCCGGACGCGGCGGCGAGACCCGGGAAGGCGAGCGAAAGAGCGAGGGCGAGGGCGGCGGGATGGCGCATGGGGAGCCTCCTTGGGTTTCTAGGATAGCCGAAGAGAACGAGACCGGATGTCAGCATCGTGTCAGGAACGCCTACGGCTCCAGCCGATATCCGGCCTTCCGCGCCGTGTGGATGTGGCGGGGCGCGGACAGCTCGTCCTCCAGCTTTCGGCGCAGCTCGCCGATGTGCGTGTCCACGGTTCGGGTCACGGCGGCGTCCGAGGAGCTCCAGACGTCCCGCAGGAGATCGTTCCGCGAGACGACTTCGCCACGGCGGTGCCAGAGGGCGAGGAGAAGGTCAAGCTCCTTCGGGGCGAGGTCCACCGGACGTCCCCCCTTCGTGACGAGACGCGAGGCAGGCCGGAGCTCCACGTCCCGGGGTCGAAACGAAACGTGAACTCGACCAGGTCGCGCCTTGCGAACGGCCTCGTCCGCATGAGCGGCGAGAGCGTCCGGGGAGGCGAGGGGCCCGGGGAACGCCTGCCGAAGGGCGGTGATGATTGGATAGAAACCGGAGTAGCCGACTTCGTTCGCCGTTCGGCGCGAGAATTCGTCCGAGGCGAGCATCGCGTAGTCGCGCAGGAGCTTCTCCGCCGCGGCCCGGTGGTACCGCACGCTGACCTGCGCCTGGAACGTGAGGATGGCGGCCAGGAGGAGGCTGAAAAAGAGGAGGCCGGCGATCAGTCCGGAACGGGTGGTCTCTCGCCTGCGCCTCAGCGTGCGCCTTTCCCGAGCTCCGCCTCCGTCCCGGCGAGAAGCTTCTCTACCATCGTCGGATCCTCGTGCTCGGCGTAGATCCGGATGAGGGGTTCGGTGCCCGAGAGCCGGTGCAGGAGCCAGCCGCGGGACCCGAAGACGAGTTTGACGCCGTCCCTGTCGTCCACGCCGGTCACGTGCTCGCCAAACCGCTCCGCGGGCGGATCGGCCTTCAGTAAGTCGAGGAACGAGCGCAGCGCGGGCATCGGCAGACGAACGTCGCGGCGGCCGTACGCGAGCGCGCCGTAGGTCGCGTCCTGCTTCGCGACGAGGGCCTCCAACGTGCCTCCCGAATGCGCGAGGGTCTCGAGCACGAGGAGCGCCGAGAGAATTCCGTCGCGCTCGGGAAGATAGAACGCGACACCCAGGCCGCCCGACTCCTCGCCGCCGATCGCCACCTCGCCGGCGAGCATCTTCGCGGCGATGTGCTTGAACCCTATCGGCGTGACGTGGAGCGGCACGCCGAGGCGTGAAGCGACGCGGTCGAGAAGCAGCGACGTCGAGAACGTCTTCGCGATGCCGCCGCGGATGCGCCCGCGGACCGTGAGGCTCTCGGCGAGGAGCGCGAGGACGCGGTGCGGGGTGACGAACGTGCCGCGCGCGTCCAGCACGCCGAGCCGGTCGCCGTCGCCGTCGCTCGCGAGGACGACGTCGAAACGCCCCGAGGCGAGAGCGTCCCGCGCGGCGCCGAGATTCTCGGGGATGGGCTCGGGATTGACGCCGCCAAACGCCGGATCGCGGTTCGCGCGGAGCGAGACGACGGTCGTCGGGTGACCGGTTCCGACGATCTGCTCGAGCAGCGTCCCCGAGGAGCCGTGAATGGCGTCGAAGAGAACCCGCACGCCCGCCCGGCGTATGGCGTCGAGGTCCACGAGCCCGGCGAGAGCCTTGCGGTAGGGGGTGGCCAGATCGAGGATCTCGACGGCACCGCCCTCTCGCGCGGGCAGCTCTCGCCCGGCCCGGCGGGCGATGGCGTCGTACGTCTCGGGCATCGCGCTGCCGCCGAACCAGGACTTCACCTTCACGCCGTTCCAGAGCGGCGGGTTGTGCGACGCGGTGATGGCGAGTCCGGCCCTGAGGCCGCGCGAGGCGACATGCCACGAGGCGCAGGGCGTGGGGACGGGCCGGTCGGAGAGAAGGACCCGGAACCCGTGCGAGGCGAGGAGGCTGGCGCTCTCGGCGGCGAGCTCCGGCGAGAGAAAGCGGGTGTCGAACACGAAAGGAAGGGTCCACGGGTCGCCCGGCTCGGCGTTCTCCTCGTCGATCGTCCACGCCGCGGCCGCCGCGACGACGCGGTGCACGCTGTCGAACGTGAGATCGCGGGCGATCCGGCCCCGCCAGCCGTCGGTCCCGAAGACGATGGGAGGCGCCACCATGAGAGGGTTGATTCTCGGGGAGCGCGCCGAGCGTGTCCAGCGGGCCAGGCGCGGCGCGGGCGGGTCTAGAATCGCGTCCCGGTGTTCGTCAACGTTCCAAACGCAATCACGCTGTTCCGGATATTCCTCGTTCCGCTTCTGGTCGTCCTCCTTCTCACGAAGCTCCCGGCGCGTGAATATCTCGCGCTCGCCGTCTTCCTTCTGGCCGCGATCACCGACTGGCTGGACGGTTACTGGGCCCGCCGGTTCAAGAAGGTCACGACGATGGGGATACTTCTGGACCCAATCGCGGACAAGCTGCTCGTTTCGGCGGCGCTCATCTCGCTGGTGGACCTGCAGGAGGCCGACGCCTGGGCCGTGTGCATCATCCTCGGACGCGAGTTCGCGGTGTCGGGCCTGCGCTCCATCGCGTCGAGCCACGGCCTCACGATTGCCGCCTCGAAGCTCGGGAAGTGGAAGATGGGGAGCCAGATCGTCGGAATCTCGCTCATGATCCTGGGTGGGAAGCTCGATGACATCGGCCTCTGGCGACGGACGGGCCGGGCGGCTCTCTATGTGATGACGGCCATGGCGCTCATCTCGGGAATCGACTACTTCCGCAGGTTCCTCAAACCGCTGCTCGCCCGGGAGCGCGAGGAAAAGCGCGCTCAGGCCGCGGCAGCGCCGGCGGCGCCTCAGCTCGCCGAGCCGGATGCGCGCCTTCGAAAGACCGCCTTGTAGATCGGCCGGCCCGTCTTCAGGTATTTCAGCTCGTAGCTCGTGCCCGTCGACCAGTCGCCGGCCTCCTCCGGAACGAGTCTCTCGAAGAGCGGTTCGTTCGAGAGCACGTCGTCGATCACGCCGAAGTACTCCTCATGGTCCGAGGCGACGCGGACAAGGGACGTGGGCGCGAGGGCGCGCGCGGCGGCCTCGGCCCACGCGGGATCCACGAGACGGCGTTTGTGATGCCGCTTCTTCGGCCAGGGATCGGGAAAGTACACGTGAAGGCCCGCGAGGCAGCCGGGGGAGAGCCGGTTGAGGACGAAGGCCTTGCCGTCGAGCCGCTCGATCCGGACGTTCGAGAGTCCCGCCCGCGAGGCGCGGAGCTGCGCGATCCGGGCGTACCCTGGCTCGATCTCCAGACCGAACCAGTTCCGTTCGCCATGCGTGGCCGCGGCCGCGACGAGGAAGCGGCCCTTTCCGACGCCGATCTCCATCTCCACGGGAGCGACGCGTGAGAAGACGGCGGAAAAGTCGACGGGGCCCGCATCCTCCGTCTCGCCCGGCAGGAAGATCCTAGGCGGGGGAATCCGGCCCGCGTTCCGCGGGCCGGTGGGCCGCGGCGCGCGGGGCGGGGTCTCGGCTCCCGCGCGGCGCAGCGCTCGCCGGATGGAGGGCCTAGACAAGGGGTGCGGTCACGGCGTTCAGGCCTTTCTTGCCTCGGCCGGGGCCGAGGGATGGGTCGCCGGGACCCGGAGGATGCGGATACGCTCGATGGCGCGGGGCGAGGCGCGCTCGACGAGAAACTCGAGGTCGCCCTCTCGGGTCCGGGCTCCGGCCCGCGGGATGCGCCCGAACTTCCGAAGCAGGAAGCCGGCCACGGTCTCGTCGTCCGGGTCCTCGAACGAGGCCCCGAGATCGCGCTCGAGAGACGCCAGAGAATACGCCCCCTCCACGAGAAGCGACGTCCCGTCGCGCTCGGGGCGGTCGGCGGGCTCGTCGTGCTCGTCGAAGATGTCGCCCACGATCTGCTCGATGAGGTCCTCCAGGGTGACGAGGCCGATCACGGCGCCGCTCTCGTCGACGACGACCGCCATGTGAAACCGGCGGCGACGCATCTCGCGGAAGAGGTCCTCGGAGCGCTTGAGCTCGGGCACGAAGATCGCCGGACGCAGATAGCGCGCCATCTCGAAGGCCTTCTCCTCCGAGTCGGAGACGTCGAAGAGATCCTTGGCGTGGAGAATCCCGACGATGTCGTCGGTGTGCTGCCGATAGACCGGATAGCGGCTGTAGCGGTGCTCGCGGCACGCGGCGTCGACCTGCTCGAAGCTCGCGGTGACGGGCAGGAGGACCATCCGCGCGCGAGGCACCATCGCCTCCTTGACGGGCGTCTGTCCGAATGCGAGGACCGCGTGCAGAAGCTCGCTCTCCTCACGCTTGATGCCCCCCTGCTCCCGCGAGAGATTGATGACGCTCTTGACGTCGTCGTCCGTGACGTCCGCGGGCGCGTCGGCGCCGAACGGGCCCAGGATCCAGCGCGCGATGGCCGAAAGGAGATGCGTCACCGGCGCGAGCAGGCGCACGAAGAAATCCATCGGGCCGACGAACAGGAGTGCCACGCGCTCGGGCCTCCGCGCGGCGAGCGTCTTGGGCGTGACTTCCGCGACGACGAGGAGCAGCACGGACGTCAGGACCGTCGCGATGAGAACGCCCCACTTCTCTCCGAAGGCCGAGATCGCGAGGCCGGCGCCTAGCGAGCCCGCCGCCGCGTTCGCGAGCGTGTTGCCGACGAGGAGCGTTCCAAGTGTGCGCGGGAGGTCGTCCCGCAGCCGCTCGAGCCGCTCGGCGCTCTTCTCGCCCGCGCTCTTCATGCGGAAGATCGCCGCGTCGGTGAGAGATGTGACGGCCGTCTCGGCCGACGAGAAGAACGCCGAGGCGGCCGCGCAGAGGACGTAGAGGACGATGAGGAGGGTGTCGCTCATCGTGCCCCGCCGGCGTCGAGCGCCCAGCCCGCGCCGCTCCGCGCGACGCACAGAGGCGCGAGCGACTCGCCCTCGCAGGGGCCCGCGACGCAGAAGCCGTCCTCCGGCCTGAAGACGGCGCCGTGGTTGCGGCAGACGAGAAAGAGGCCGTCGGCCGAGAGCAGCGGCTCGCCGTCGCGGTCGAGGGGCATCGCGACGTGCGGGCAGACGTTGCGGTACGCGCGGGCTCCGTCCGGCGTCGCGAGAAGGAGGCCGGAGACGACGTTGGCGCCGTTCGGGCACGGCTTTCGGAAGGCAATTGCCCGGAGCGAAGAGAGGGATTCGGAATTCTCTATGAAAGGGTCTCTGGACAGATGCTCGCGCACGAGGGCGAGCCCAGCCTCCGTTTCGGTGTCGATGAAGGCATCCCCTTCGACTTCGGCGAGGAGGCGGCGCAGTGTCGCGGCGTCGCCCGGGGGAGTCGGAAGAATGCGGGCTTCCGGCGCGGACGCGAACCGGACCGCATCGACGGCAACCGAGCGCGGCGCGCCGACGATCCCCCCCACTTCATAGAAAAGCAGCGTTACGTTTTGCCGTGCGCCCTCCGGCGCGGGTTCGTCGACGGTTTCGAAGTGATACGGCGAGACCGCCACCGGCGTCACGTCCATCTCCTCGCGCCACTCGCGGACGAGCGCCTCCTCTGGCGTCTCTCCTGCCTCCACTTTGCCGCCGGGAAGCTCCCACAGGCCCGCCCAGGCCCGGCCCGCGGGCCGGCGTGACATGAGGAGCCGACCCTCGCGCACGAAGATCCCCGCCACCACGAGCCGGGTGCCGCTCATCGGCGCGTCACGCGGCGGAGAGCGGCGGCCGCGTTCCGCGCGAGGCCTTCGGGCGTGGCCCGCCAGATCGCCGAGTCGAAGAAACGCGCGCGAAAGCCGGTCGCGTCGAGGGTGAGGATCTCCTCCGGGTCGAGCGACGCGGCCGGGCCGAAAGGTCTCGCGCCGCGGGCCGCGTTGAAGGGACAGACGTCCTGGCAGTCGTCGCACCCGAAGAGGCGGCCGGAGGCAGCGGCCTCGTCCGCCGGCGTGAAGGGCGTCCGCTTCTCGATCGTGAGATAGGAGATGCACTTCCGTGCGTCGAGGACGCGCGGCGCGAGGAAAGCGGACGTGGGGCACGCGTCGAGGCAGGCCGTGCACGTTCCGCAGCGGTTCGCGCCCGGGTCGGCGGGCGCCGCGGTCGGCGCGAGCTCCACGTCCGTCAGGACCTCGCCGAGGACCACGTGCGAGCCGAGGCCCGGCACGATCAGGAGCCCGTTCTTGCCGAGGAACCCGAGCCCGGCGCGAACGGCGATCTCCCGTTCGAGGAGAGGCGCGGTGTCGACACAGACCCGGAAACGGGCGCCCTTCGGCGCGAGCGGGCGCAGGTCCTCGATGGCGGCCTTCAGGTGCCGTCGCACGACGCGGTGGTAGTCCTCGCCTCGCGCGTACTGCGCCACGTTCCCGGGTCCGCCGCCGGGAATCGCGCGCGCCACTGCGAGGACCGCCCTCGTGAAGGGCAGGACCGCGTCGAAGCGCCGGCGCGCCGCGGCATCGCGCTCGAGATACGCCATTTCTCCGTGAAGGCCCCGGTCCAGCCAGTCCCGGTACCGGTCGAACGAAATCGGAGAGGAAGCCGCGAGGACGCCGGCGGCCGCGAATCCGTGGGCGCGCGCCGAATCGACCGCGGCCCTCGAGAGGCCGGCGGGGTCGTCGGGAAGGGGAGGGGGAGGCCGGCGCGGAACGCGCGAGGCGGCGGGCCGCATGGCGCTTCAGTCTACCAAGCCATTTCGTATCATCGCGGGCAGCCGATGACCCCGCGCGCGCAAGCCTCTCCCTATCCGCTCGTGTTCTTCGTCATCCTCCTGTTTGGGGCGGGTGTCTTGTGCTTCGTCGTCCTCAGACCGTTCCTGACCGCGATCGCGTGGGGCGTCATCCTCGCCGTCGCGCTCTGGCCTCTCTGGCGCCGCCTGAAGGCGCGCCTCTCCGGGCGCACGACCCTCGCGGCGGTCGCCTTCTCGATTTGCGCGGGGCTCGTCGTCCTCCTCCCTTCCGTCCTCCTCGGCACCGCGATCGTGAATCAAGCCTCCACGGCGGTCTCGGCGCTCGCGGAGAAGCTCCGCGCGCGCGAGCTGCGTTCCTTCGCCGATGTGATCTCCGCGCCCGGTGTCGGGAGAGCGCTCGCGTGGCTCGAGCTTCATACCGGCCTCTCGTCCGACGAGCTTCAGGTGAAGGGAGCCGAGTTCGTGACGAAGGCCTCGGCGTTCCTCGCCGCCAAGAGCGGGGACGTCGTTCTGTCTTTCCTCGACGCGGTGCTCACGTTCGTTCTGACGCTCTTCCTGCTTTTTTTTCTTCTGGTCGACGGTGAGAGCATGGCGGAGGCGATCAGCGACCTCCTCCCGATCGAGGACGCCGAACGCCACCGGATCATCCAGTCGCTCGGCGGGATGATGGAGTCGATCTTCAAGGGCTCGCTCGTGTGCGCCGTCGTGCAGGGCGCCTCCGGCGGGATCGCGTGGGCGATCGCCGGCTTCCCTTCGGTCATCCTCGCGGGGGTCGCGATGGGAGTGCTTTCCCTGCTCCCGATCGGGGGCACGGCCATCGTCTGGCTCCCGGGCCTCATCGTGCTCTTCGTCCAGGGCCGCACGGGAATGGCGATCTTCTTCCTGCTCTGGAACATAACCGTGACGTCCACGTTTGCCGACAACTTCCTCAAGCCGCTCCTCATCGGCCGCAAGGACACGGAACTGTCGACCTTGATGGTCTTTCTGGGCGTCTTTGGCGGTCTACCGGCCTTTGGGCTTCTCGGCGTCTTCATCGGCCCGATGGCGCTGGCTGTCGGACTGATGCTCGTCCGCGTCCTGCGCTCGCTCGCCCGCGAGGCGCGCGTCAGCGCAGCAGCCTGACGATGAGGACTTGAAGGACGCCGGCGGTGGCGCCCAGCACGAGGAAGAGCACGAGCCAGGGGATCAGGTAGTCGTAGCGCGCCACCGTGCTCCTGAGCTTCTCCATGAAACTCCTTCCGCTCATTCCCGCTTAATATAAGCGACACATGAGCGGAAAGCCTGAGGACGCGGCGAAACGCGACGTCGCGGCCCTGGCCGCCGAGCTCGTGGGGCAGATCGCGTCGCTCTCGGCTTTCTCCGCCTCGGGTCTCGCGCCCGCGGGGGCCGCTCAGCCCCGGCGCGAATCCTCGCCTGGCGCCCCCTCCTATGCGGGGCCGCGGGCCATGCTGGAGAACGCGGGGCGCTTCGTGGCGCCCGTTCTCCCGGCCGGCGCCTCGCTGCGGCCGATCAAGGCCGCGCTGCTGCGCGTCCTCAGAATCGTCACGCGCGACCAGACGACCTTCAACTCCGCCCTCCTCGAAGCCCTGCGCGGAACGCTCCTCGAGACGGAGGCCGCGGCGCGCTTCGCCGAGGACGCGGTCGCCGACCTGTCTGCGCGCCTGGAACGCGAGAGTCAGGATCTCCTCGGGAGCCAGCGGCGGCTGGACGCGTTCGAAAAAGACCGTGATCAGCGCGCCGAGGCGCTCGCGCGGGAAAGGGAAGAATCGGCGGAGGAAACCCGGGGGATCCTTCGAAAGGTCGAAGAGGCGAACGAAGGCCTCCGGATGCTGCGCCTCGACTGGTCATCCCTTCGAAGCAATCTGCAGAACCTCTCTCGAGGACGGGCGCCGGCCCCAGGGGCCGCCGTAACCCAGGTCTCCTCGGCCGTCAGGCCCGACGACCCCTTGCGCGCCGGGCTCTACGCGGACTTCGAGGAGCACTTTCGCGGGAGCGAGGCGGACATCCGCGAGCGCCAGGCGAAGGACGCCGCACGATTCCGCGGGGCGAAAGGTCCCGTGGCGGATCTCGGCTGCGGGCGGGGTGAGTTCCTCGAAGCCTTGAAGGCGGAAGGTCTGACGGGGATCGGCTGCGACGCGAACCCCGTCATGGCGGCGCGCGCGAAGGAAAAAGGCCTCGCGGTCGACGCCGCCGACCTCTTCGTGTGGCTGGGCGCGCGGCCGGACGCCTCGCTCGCGGGCCTCACGGCATTCCAGGTCGTCGAGCACCTCCTGCCGGCTTCGCTGTTCGATCTCGTGGAGCTCGCGGTGCGCAAGCTCGCCCCGGGAGGCCGCCTCCTCTTCGAGACCGTGAACCCGGAGTCGGTGTACGCGATGCGCTGGTTCTGGATGGACCTCACTCACGTGCGGCCGGTGCCCGCGCCGTCGCTCGCGCAGCTCCTCACGGCGTCCGGGCTTCGGGACGTCACCGTGGACTGGCGCTCTCCCGTGCCGGAGTCGGAAGGGCTGCCTCGAGGCGTGGCGGACGATCCCCGCTTCGCGCCGCTCGCGCGCCTTCTCTTCGCTCCTCAGGACTACGCCGTCACGGGCGTGAAGTAGGCGCTCGATGGCGCGCGTTCTCGTCTGCACCGCGCAGGTGCCGTTCGCGTCCGGCGGCGCGGAGCGGCACGCGGAAGGCCTCGTGCGCGAGCTCAAGGCCTTCGGACACGAAGCCGAGCTCGTACGGCTTCCCTTCAAATGGTACCCGCGCGCGGAAATCCTCGTGTCCGCCCTCGCGTGGCGGCTGCTCGACGTGTCGGAGGCGGACGGCAAGCGCGTCGATCTCGTGATCCCGATGAAGTTTCCGTCCTATCTCGTGAGGCACGAGAACAAGGTCGTCTGGCTCATCCACCAGTTCCGTCAGGCCTACGACCGCTTCGGCACCGAGCAGAGCGACTTCACCTCCTCGCCCGAGGACACGCGTTGGCGCGAGCTGATCGCCGAGGCGGACCGCACGGGCCTCTCGGAGGCGCGGAAGATCTTCACGAACGCGAAGAACACGGCAGACCGCCTCGCGAGGTTCAACGGAATCGAGGCGGAAGCTCTCTACCATCCCCCGCCGCTCGCGGGCCGTTACCGGTGCGAGCCCTCGCGGGGCTTCGCGCTCGTGGCCGGCCGGCTCGACCCCTGGAAGCGCGTGGACCTCGCGATCGCCGCGGCCGCGGCGGGGAAGTTCCGCCTCGTGATCGCGGGCGACGGCGCCGACCGCGCGAGGCTGGAAGGTCTGGCGGGAAGGAGCGGCGCCGAGGTGCGCTTCGCGGGGCGCGTGTCGGACGACGACCTCCTCGGCCTGTACGCGACATGCGCGGCCGTGATCTTCCCGCCCGCCGACGAAGACTACGGCTACATCGCGCTCGAGGCGTTCCTCTCGAAAAAGCCCGTCGCGACGTGCGCGGATTCCGGCGGGCCGCTCGAGTTCGTGAGAGACGGTGAGAACGGGCGCGTCGTTCCGCCCGACGCCGCCGCCCTCGGAGAGGCGGTGGCGGACCTCCTCGAGAATCACCGATTGGCTTCGGAATTCGGAGAGAGAGGCTTCGAAAGGGTAAGAGGGATCCGCTGGGAAAATGCCGTGAGGGCCCTCCTCGAGGCGGGTGGAATCCGGTAGAGAAGAGAGACGAAGAGGAGATTTCCATGAAAGGGGAAGAGCGAGGGCGCGAAGCGCCGGGCGGCCGTAGCGCGACTCCGCGGCGCTCGGTGCTCTCAGTCGGGTTCATCGGCCCCCTTCCGCCCACGCGCTCCGGCATCGCCGATTACGACGCGGAGATCCTCTCTTCACTTTCTGAGAATCCCACTCTCTCCGTTCGTCCCCATGAACCTGCTGCGGCCGCTGACGCCCTGTTTGCGCAACACGACGTTCTGCTCATCCAGATCGGTAACGACCCCCTGCACGCTCCGTCCGTCGAGGCCCTGTTCGACCCGCGGCGGCGGACGCCCGCCGTGGTCGTGCTCCACGACTTCGTGCTCCACCATCTCTTCGCGGCCGCGTACCTCGACCGCGGGCGCGCGGACATCTACGCGCTCGAGCTCGAGCGGGCGCACGGGGCGCGCGGACGGGCCTTCGCCGACACGCGGCGACGCGGCTCGCTCGTTCCCGTGTGGGACCTCGATCCGTGGGCCTTCCCGATGTCCGGCGGTGTCATCCGCGCGGCCGAGGCGGTCGTGGCTCACTCGGCGCTCGTAGCCGGCGCGATCCTCGGAGAGAGCCCGGGGACGCGCGCCGTCGTCGTCCCGCATCACGTGGTCCCGGCCCGGCGCACGCCGCGCGCGGAGGCGTGTCGGGCGCTGGGCCTGCCGGAAGGCCGGCCGATCGCGGTCACGCTCGGCGTCGTGACGCCGGCCAAGCGCATCGGGAAGATCCTCGAAGCACTGGCCTCCCTGCCTTCCGCCTCGCGGCCGTTCCTCTTCGTGGGCGGCGCCGTGGGCGGCGGCGACCCGCTCCACCGCTTCGTGGAGTCCCATGGCCTCTCGGGCGACGTCGCCTTCGGCGGCTATCTTTCCGAGGAGGACTTCTGGCGCGCGGCCTCCGCGGCGACCTTCGCCGTGAACCTCCGCCACCCGACGATGGGGGAGACCTCGGGAGCCGTCTGCCGCCTCGCCGGATTCGGGCTCCCTCTCGTCGTCACCGACACCGGCTGGTTTCGCGAGCTGCCCGGGTCCTTCGCCGAGAAGATCCCGGTCGGAAAGGACGAGGTCGCGGGCCTCGCGCGCGCGATGGAGCGCCTCGCGTTCGAAAAGGACCTCGCCCTCGAGCGCGGGCGTGCTGCGGCCGCATGGGCGGTGTCCCGCCGGCCCGAGCGCATTGCGGAGGCGTATCGGGAGGTGCTCGAGGAGGCGGCGGCGGGCTGGTCGCGGCCCCGGGGCACGTCCGGGCGGGTGGCGGAAGCGCTCGCGGGCCTGGGAACCGGCCGGCCCGGTCTCCACGCCGCGAAGAGCCGCGGGCCGGACGCGGTGCTCGTCGCGGAAGTCGCGGCGCGCGCTGCGGGCGTCCTGCCGAAGGCGGGGAGAGGAAGGGGATTCTCTTAGAAGAGGAATATTCGGTGCCGCAGGTCGCACGGCTCCGGGTCGCGAGGCTCGGCGCCCACAGGGCCTCTTTACCTTCTAAGAAGAGGTTCCTCTTCCTCCTGGGAGGAGGCTGCGCAGGTTCGCCTTCAGCAGCTCGGCCGTCGGCAGCGCGAGGGCGGCGTCAATCCGCTTTCCAAGAGAATCCACGTTGATCCCCGCCTGGTCGCCGCCGAAGCGATCGAGCTTTGCCTTCGCGCGGGCGAGCAGCCGCTTTCCCGGTGCCGCGTCTCCGCGTCCGATGTGGACGCAGCCCGCGGCGAGCTGGATGAGCGCCTGCAGGAAGAGCTTGTCGTCGCCCGCGCTCTCCTTCCACAGCAGCTCCCACGTCTCGTGCGCCTCGAAGAAGCGACCCTTTCGGAATTTCTGAAGGCCCAACGCGAAGCGAGGTGAAGCGCCGCCGCCGAATCTCGCGGGAAGGGATTTCGCGGGAACGGAGGCCGGCGCGAGGAAACCGCGGTCCCGAAGCTCGCTCGCGAGAAGGTCGGGGTCCGTCACGACGAAGCCGTCGATGCCCAGCGCCCGCGCAGCCTCGACGAGGTCGAGCCGGTCATCGGCGTAGAGCGTGTCGCCGGGGCGCGCTCCGGCGCGCGCGAGGGCCGCGTGAAAGTGCGCGGGATCGGGCTTGGCGGCACCGACCTCGAACGAGAGGGCCCGCAGGGGAACGAGGCGGGCCAGCTCCGGCGCGACGCCGAGGACGCCGTCCCAGTGGAGGGCGTTCGTGTTCGAGATGAGCACGGGCGTGACGTCGGGAGCGAGACGACCCAGAGCGGCGAGAGCGGAGGGAACGGGCGTGAAAATGTCGCGCCATGCCGGGATCCAGACGTCGTCGCGGAGCTGGGGGATTCCGGCGGCGCGCTCGGCGGCGCGAAAGAAAGCCGTCGCCGTCGTCCGCCCGAGATCGAATTCGTGCTCGAGCGGGCCGAACGGGTGCGGGCGGAGGGCTTCGGGAGGCACACCCGTCGCCGTTTGGATCCGCCGGAGCGTCACGTCGGGATCGAACCGGACGAGGACGTTGCCGAGGTCGACGAGGAGGGCGCGCAGGCGGATGCCTTCTCAGGGACG
>JBGQDL010000056.1:0-21497 GCA_041495865.1 Thermoanaerobaculia bacterium
ACGCTCGCCGTGCTGCCGGAAGGGGCCCTCGCGAACTTCCTCACGCGGCGGTCGAATCCCACGCCGTACCTCGCGCTCATGCCGGTGGAGGAGATCGCCTATGGGCCGGCGCGCGTCGCCGCGGCGTACCGGGCCGCCCCCCCCGACTTCGTCCTGCTCGTCCACAAGGACACGGCCGAGTTCGGCGCGCGCGCGTTCGGACGCGACTACGCGCGCGAGCTCGGCGACTTTCTGGCCGAGGCCTACGAGCCCGTCGCGCGCCTTGGCGCCGAGCCCTTCACCTCCGCACAATTCGGGATGAAGCTCCTGAAGCGCCGGACCCCGCCGTGACGAGGGACGAGTCCCGGGACGCCCAAAGAGCCGCCACGGAAAGGAAACGTCAATGACCGACATCCGCCGAATGCACCCGGCCACCCGGATCATCCACGCGGGGCAGCACCCGGACCCCGCCACGGGCGCCGTCTCGACGCCGATCTACCAGACGTCCACGTTCGCGTTCAAGAACGCGGACGAGGGCGCGGCGCGCTTTCAGGGGAGGGACCCCGGCTACAAGTACACGCGCCTCGGGAACCCGACCGTCGCGGCCCTCGAGGAGTGCCTCGCGACGCTCGAGGGCGGCTGCGGCGCGCTCGGCGCCGCGACCGGCATGGCCGCCATCAACACGGTCTACGTCGCGTTTCTCGAGCAGGGCGCGCACGTCGTCGGGACCGACTCCGTCTACGGCCCGTCCCGCCTCGTCCTCGAGAACGAGTACCGGCGCTTCGGCGTCGCCTCGACGTGGGTCGACTCCTCGAAGCCGGAGAACGTCGCGGCTGCGATGCGGCCGTCGACGAAGATGGTCTACGTCGAGTCGCCCGCGAACCCGACGATGAAGCTCACGGATCTGGCGGCCTGCGCGGACATCGCGCACGCGCACGGCGCGCTCCTCGTCGTGGACAACACGTTCGCCTCCCCCGTCCTCCAGCAGCCGCTCGCGCTCGGGGCCGACGTGGTCGTCCACAGCCTCACGAAATACCTGAACGGCCACACGGACGTCCTCGGCGGCGCGATCGTCGCGGGCGCGCCGGCGCTTCTCGAGCGGCTCCGCAAGGTGCACGTCGCCTTCGGCGGGACGATGGACCCGCATCAGGCGTGGCTCGTCCTGCGCGGCGTCAGGACGCTCGGACTGAGGATGGAGCGCGCGCAGGCGAACGCCCTCGAGATCGCGCGCTTCCTCGAGGCGCACCCCGGCGTCGCGTGGGTCCTCCATACAGGCCTCCCGAGCCACCCGCAGCACGCGCTCATGCTCCGGCAGATGGCGGGGCCCGGAGCCGTCTTCTCCTTCGGCGTGAAGGGCGGCCTCGAGGCGGGCAAGGCGTTCATCGACTCCGTGAAGCTCGCAACGCTTGCCGTGAGCCTTGGGGGCGTCGAGACGCTCATCGAACACCCCGCGTCGATGACGCACACCGGGATGCCGAAAAAAGAACGCGAGGCCGCCGGGATCTCCGACGACCTCGTGCGTCTCTCCGTGGGCTGCGAGGACGTGCGCGACCTGATCGCCGACCTCGCCCAGGCGCTCGAACAGGCCACGAAGGTGGCGCCGGCCGAGGCGGCCGTCTCGCGGGCGTAGCCGGACCTTCCGCTCGCGAGGCAGCGCTTCGCCTCAGGACCGCTTCGGGCAGTTCGGGTTCGGGCCCGTGCCGTCCATGGGGCCGGCACCGTGCCCGCCGCAGCAACCGGCGCTCGCGCCCGGACCGGCCATCCGCCCGGCGAAGATCGGCGTGCCGTCCGCGTTGCGGAGCTTGAGCGTCGTCTTCTGCGTGAGGTTCTCGACCTCGGCAACGACGGCGCCCTGCGGGCACTCGGAGCACGCGTAGAGAAGCAGCCGCACGGCGTCGCCCGCGGCGGGCGCGAACTTCTGCGCCGTGAGGTACCGGTACGGCCCGAGGACGTACGCCTCCTCCTTGCCGCTGACTTTGACGGTGAGCGTGGGCATCCCGATCCCGGGTCCGCCCTTGAACGACAGGACGTCTCCGATCAGGGTGGACGGCTTCGCGACATCGGCGATGGGCCCGCTTCCGTTCATCGGGCCGGAGCCCGGGCCGCGACCGTTGCCGGGGCCTTTCTGGGCCAGGAGCGGGAGCGAGGCCAAGGCGGCGAGTGTGACGAGGGTCGCGAGGTTGCGTTTCATTTCGATCTCCTTTTCGTCCTGGAGAGGTGCACGCCCCGGGCCAGCTCCTCGCGTTTGGCGCATCTCACGCGAGATGAGGTTCTTCGGCGCACGGACGTCCTCGGGCGCCGCCCGGCGGCTGCAGGAACTGCAGCCGGGCCCGCAGGGGCTGCAGTCAGTTGAGGCCCCAGCGCCGCAGGCGATAGTAAAGCGTCCGGACGGAGATCCCGAGCCGCCGGGCCGCCGCGTCGCGGTTGCCGCCCGAGAGGCGCAGGGCCTCGAGCGCGGCCTCGCGCTCGCGCGTCTCCTCGTCGAGCGAGGGCGCGGGCGCGGCGGACGCCACGGGCAGGTGCACGTCCTCCTCGCGAAGCGGCTCGCCGCCCCGCACGACGACGGCGCGCTCGAGGACGTTCCGCAGCTCGCGCACGTTGCCGGGCCAGTCGTGCCGCGCGAGGGCGTCGAGCGCACCGGCGGAGAGCTCGGGGACCGGCAGGCGGTGCCGCGCCGCGAGGCGCACCACGAAGTGCCGAGCGAGGAGAGGGATGTCGTCCGGCCGCTCGCGGAGCGGTGGCAGGTCAATGTGGACGACGGCGAGGCGGAAGAAGAGGTCGCGGCGGAAGCCGCCCGTCTCGGCCTCGCGCGCGAGGTCACGGTTCGTCGCGGCCACGAGGCGCACGTCGACCGCGATGTCGCGCTCGCTCCCGAGGCGCCGCACGCGGTGGTCCTCGAGAACGCGCAGGAGCTTGGCCTGAAGCGCCGGCGCGAGCTCGCCGATCTCGTCGAGGAAGAGCGTCCCGCCGCTCGCCTCCTCGAAGCGCCCCGCGCGCGCGCGTTCCGCTCCCGTGAACGCCCCGCGCTCGTGGCCGAAAAGCTCGCTCTCCGCGAGCGACTCCGGCAGGGCTGCGGCGTTCACGGCGACGAACGGCTTTTCGACTCGCGGCGAGCGCGCGTGGAGGCGCCTTGCTACCAGCTCCTTTCCGGTCCCGGACTCCCCCGTCACGAGGACGGGGATGTCGGCCGGGGCGACCCGGTCGACGAGCGCGAGGGCTTCCTGCATCCGCGCGTCGCCCGTCACGATCTCGTCCCCCGGCGTCTCGGGCGCCAGAAGCCGGTCGACGACGGCGAGGAGCACGCGCGGGGACTCGAGCGGCTTCGTGAGGTAGTCGGCGGCGCCGAGGCGCACGGCCTCGACGGCCTCCGGGATCGTGCCGAACCCCGTCAGGACGACGACGGGCGGCGGCGCCGGGATCTCCGAGTGGAGGCTCTTGAGGAGCGCGATTCCGTCGCGCACGGGCATCCGCTGGTCCGTCAGGACGAGCGCGAACGGCTCCTTGCGCGCGAAGCGAAGCGCCTCCTCGCCGTCCCGAGCCTCCGTGACCGCGTGCCCTTCCCCTTCGAGGATGTCGCGCAGGAGGGCGCGGAAGGCCGGATCGTCGTCGGCGACGAGGATGCGCGCCATCTCAGCTCCGCTCCCTCGGCAGGCTCAGCCGCGCCGCCGTGCCACCTCCCAGCCGCGACTCCAGCGTCACGTCGCCGCCGTTCGCCCGCGCGAGCGCGCGCACCGTCGGGAGGCCGAGGCCCGTCCCTCCGGGGCGGCTCGTCACGTACGGGTCGAACGCCCGCGGCGCCTCGATCGAAAGGCCCGGCCCGCGGTCGCGCACCTCGGCCCACGCGGCGCCGCGGCCCGTCCCGACGGCGACCTCGATCTCTCCCGCCGGGTCGTGCGCGCGCGCGTTCGCGAGAAGCTCGTCGAGGACGTCCGCGGCGTGGTCGCGATCCGCGAACGCGCGGAGAACCGCCTCGCCCGAGACCGTCACGGGCCCGCCCGCGCGGGCGGCCGCCTCGCGCGCGAGGGCCGCGAGGTCGAAGCTCTCGGGCTGCGGCTCCGCCGGACGCGCGAACTTCAGGAGCTGCGAGACGAGGTCCTCGATCCGCCCGCTCGCCTCGACGATGCGCCGGGAGCGCTCGACGACCTGCTCGCCGGGACGCTCGGCCATCAGCTGCGCCGTGCCCTTGATTGCGGCGAGCGGGTTCCGGACGCGGTGCGCGAGGCCCGCGCCCGTGAGGGCGACGGCATCGAGGCGCGCGCGCTCGGCCTCGAGCCGCTCGAGGCGCGCACGCTCCGCGAGGCCGCGCGCCACCGCGAGGGACAGGACGAGGAGCCCGGCGCCGGCAACGGCGGAGCCGAGGACGAGTGCGAGCGCGAGGGCGCTCTCGCGTCCCGCGTCCCGCGTCGGAAAGAACCGGAGGGCGAACGGCGCGCGGCCCCCGCCGCTCCGCGCCATGCCTGCTCCCGGCGGCCCGCCACCGGCCGGCCGCCAGCCCGGCCCGAGCATCGCCGGCATCTCGAGGGGCGTTCCTGTGCCCTCGCCCCAGCTGGCGAGGACGCCGCCCGGCCCCGCGATCTCGACGCCGCGCACGAGTCCGGCGTTCGTGGTGCCGAATTCCTCGAGGGCTTGCGCGGCGCCGTCCGGGCCCTCGGCCCGCAGCCGGGACTCCAGCTCATGGCCGGCGCGCGCGAGGAGCCCGTCGCGCACCGCGGCGTCGCGAGCGCGTAGCGAGCTCGCCGCGATGAGGGAAACGCCGACGAGAGCGGCGGCCAGAGGCACAGCCGCCAGGACAGGCGAGGCGAGGAGAAGCGAGCGACGGCGGTCGGGGGAGGAGTTGACCATCTATGACTTAATGATTATATTGTAATAGATGGACACCGCAAACCGCGCCCTCACGGGCGCCGGGAGCCGAGGATGAGCGGCGACGCCTCGTGGCTGTGGGGCCTCCTGCTCGCCTGGATTCTCCTCCAGAAGTTCGTTTTCCCCCGTCTCGGCGTTTCGACGTGAGGAGCGCCCGGTCCCGCCGGCGGCGGGACGAGCTGCTCGACCCGGACAAAGGCGGACTCGCCTGAGACGAGGAAGGAAACGGACACGTGACGCTGACTCTGGACGAGCTTGCACGGCGGAAGGAATTCTTCTTCAAGCGGAAGGAGGCGTTCGCCGCCCTCGGACACGACGGGGGGCGGGCCGCCGCCCTTGTCCTCGACGGTCATCCGTCCCGGCGGCGTCCTCGTCCTCGCCGACTTTTCCCGCGAGGGCTTCGACTTCGCGTCGCGCGTCCTCGCCGCGGAGGGCGGCGTACACCCGGAAGGCCCCGTGACTCTCGACTAGGCCCGCGGCTTCCTCGCGGGCCTAGGGCTCGAGGAGACGGGCGTCGCGGAGGTTTGCCACGAGCGCTTCGCGGCCTTCCGCTTGCCCGCGGGCGCGGCGCTTTGAATCTCCTCTCGAAAGTGGAGGGAGCTCAAGTTACCGTGTTTCTCATGGGCCACGCTTCCGGCTCGGCCAAAACGGGGCAACAGACGCGCAACGGCTAGGCGGGGGGGCATGACAGGAGCGTTCCTGCGTCTCGGCGCGTTCGTGCTCGGGCTCCTCGGCCTTCGAGGGGTCGAGCTCGTCGCACCGGACCACGCCCCAACCGCGCCACTACGAGCACGCTGGCTGGCCAACCTCGGGTTCGGCGCCGTCAACGGGGTCATCGTGTCCCTCGCGTGTGCCTCGTGTTATGTGCTCTCGGCGCGAGGCGAAATCGCAGCGTATCTCGGGCCGCTTCGAGGGCTGGGTCTGAGCACGTGGGCACGCATCCCTCTCGAGATCGTCTTTCTCGACCTGGTCACGTACCTGCTCCATCGCGCCTACCATGTGGTGCCCCTGTTCTGGCGACTCCACGTCGTGCATCACTCCGACCTCGACCTCGATGCGTCGTCGGCATCGCGATTTCATACCGGGGAAGTTCTCGTCTCCTCAATCCTCAAGATCGGAGTCGTCGTCCTCGTAGGCATCTCCCCGCACGGGCTCGTCGTCTTCGAGACCGTTATGCTGGCCTTCGCACAGCTCCAGCACGCCAACGTCCGACTCCCCGGACGCCTCGAGTCTGGTCTTTGGTGGACCTTCGTGCCACCCGCGATGCACCGGATCCACCACACACCGACGCGAGAGGACACGAACTCCAACTACGGGACGATCCTCACGGTGTGGGATTGGCTCTTCGGAACTCTCCGGCGACGATCGCCGGACCCGGTGGCATCGTTCGGCGTGGAGGCGCTACGTGATCCTCAGTCGCTCGGTATCACCGGGCTCCTCGCGCTCCCGTTCACGCTGCCGAGGCACTCCGACCCCGAGCGTCCGCGCACCTCCGCAGATCGCTGAACTGGGGCAGGACGAGCGCGCCGTCGATCGGGATCTCCTCGTCGGCCAACTGGACGGATTGCGACCGCAAGCCCCTCCCCGCCCCCGCGCGCGGAGTGAGAAAACGCCAGAGGCCGGCCGCCCCGAGCAGGAAGAGGCCTAGCGCTTCGAGCGCGGAGCGGCGTGATCGAGGAGCTTCTGCCATTGGTTGACGACCTGCCGCGCGTATTCGGGGGACTTGACGTTCATCCGTTCGTAGCGTCCGGGCGGAAAGAACGAGCCGTTGACAACGGTCTGCCCGTCACGGTTCCAGTACGACCGGAGCGGCAGACCGTCTTTCTCCAGCGGATAGAGCCGCTCGGCATCTCGTTCGAGAAGGAAGCGTCGCCTGTTGTCGTGGCAGCCGCCGCAGGGGACGGTCCCTCGGCGCACCGTGTGCGGCGAGAAGGCGCGCCACTCCGCTGCGACCAGCCGGTTCTCGACGCCGTTTTTCGGGTCGGTGACGAAAAGCAGGAAGCGCGGGCGGATCGGCGACACGAGGCCCTGCTCGTCGAGCCCGAGAGGAGGGACGTCCTGCCGCTTCAGGTGGGCGCTCTTGCGCCACGGCCCCAAGGCTGGAAAGGAAGCGAAGGCGTGTTCCTGTTCGGCGTTCGCGGGCCGGATCAGGAACGTCCCGTACTCCTGAGGCGCCCACGCCGCGTGGCAGGCAACGCAGGACAGCTTCTCCAGATGGGCCGCGATGGCGTGCTCCGGGCTCGCGGACGCCGCCGGCGAGTGGCAGTCCCGGCAGCCCTTTGCGGCGCGTTTACCTTCCTGCAGGGACTTCATCGTGTGGCAGTCCGCGCAGCTCATCCCGCGCTCGAAGTGAACATCCGGGAGCATCCTTAGAAAAGGCTCTCCCTGAGCCGTCGCCCCGCGCCGATAGCGGGCGTGATCCTCGCGCGGTGCCCGGCCCTCGTATTCCCAGCCGGCCGAGTAGCCGCGATGACAGCGCAGGCAGGCCTCGTCCCTGGGCCGCCCGGCGCGATGCGGGTCCTCGCCGTGGCAATCGGCGCACGCCGCGACATGGCACCCGGCGCAGGCTCCCGCGAAGAAGCGGCCTCCCTCGGCTCCGAACGCGCGGCGCGCGAACTGACGCTCCCCCGACCGAGTGGCCATAGGACCTGAGAGCACGCCTCGAGCCGGCTCGTGGCATCGCAGGCAGGCGGCCGCCTGTGCCGGCCCGGTTTCCGCCGAGCCGGAACCGGCGCCCGCGAGCCGGGCCGCGCTACCGCCGAGCAGCCAGCAGGCGGCGATGAAGAGTGTCGTCGAGCGCACCATGGTCGAGCCTCGTTCGGTAGATGGGGTCGTCGGCCTTTTCGTGACAGACGAGACAGAGATTGACCGCGAGGACGCCGAACACCTCCTCGTGCTTGAGGGGCCGGGCTCCCGCCCGTGAGATCGCCGCGTGGGAGACGACGCGGCCGGCCTCCATCGAGAGGAACCCGTCGAGCGCCTTCTTCGGGTTGCGCTCGCAGAGGAGCGTGCTGCGAATGGCGCCCCGCTCCATGACGTGCTGCCCGAAACCCAGGAACGCCGGATCGCCGTGGCACTCGGCGCACCCCACGGCCCGACGGCCGGTGTTGTTGGAGTAGAACGGCGCGAAACGCAGCTGCGGCTTTCCCCGGTAGCGGGCCACCGCCTCGTCCTTCGAGCGGCGGCCGTCCGCCTCGATCACCGTCACGAACGTCTGACAGCCGGGGGTCACCGGCGAGATGCCGCCGCGGCCGTTGACGGCCAGGGGGAACGGGTAAAGGGTGCGGGTGTCCTCGGTCTCGCCGAACTCTCCCGGGCTATCCTCGTCCTTGATGACGTCCCAGCTCGAGGCCCGCTTGTCGTAGCTCGTTCGAGTAGGGCCGCCCCTTGCCGGTCAGGGCCATCCGCGTGCCGGGGGTCACGGGGTGGGCGTACTGGCGCGACTCGCGCACGGGAGCGTCGCTCTCGCGCGTCACCTCTACGAATCGCGGCGGCCGCCTCGCGTCGCCGTGGCAGTCCTCGCAGCGGATCTCGAGCTGCCCCTCCATGTCCGCATGGGCATAGCCGTCTCCCATCGTCTCGCGCGAGGTGTGACAGTCGATGCACTCCATGCCGGCTTCGAAGTGAAGGTCCGCGGCGATGTGCGTGAATGAGCGCTCCTCGCTGCCTTTCACCGGCCCCGCCAGCCCTCGCCTCGTCGGAACGAGCGCGTTGTTGCCGTCCATGAGCCCCTGATAGGTGAGCGCCGTCCGGCCGCTCCGGTGGTGGCAGCGCGCGCAGGCTTCCATCGGTGGCAGCCCCTGAAGGACATGGGTGGCGCTTTGCGGGCCCTGACCGCGGACCGTCTTGTCGCCACCCTGATACGTCGCCCCTTCGCCCGAGGGGAAATGACAGGCCGCGCAGCCCGCGGGATGGCCGGGCACGGCCGGATCGTCGTCCGCCATGCCGAGGTGACAGCGAGAGCAGAACTTGCGGTAAAGCTCGCCCGAGAGGTCGTCGAGGCCGGCGACCGAAGCGATCGCGACCTCGGAGCCGTCCGGACGAAACCCGCGCCCGTCCTGCGCGCCGAAGACGATGCCCGGCCGCTCGCCCTCCCAGGTGGCCTGGATCTGCCCGATCATCCCCGCGTTCGTGAACATCTGGCTGCTCGTCATCCGGTCGACCTGATCGCGATGGCAGGAGCCGCACGCGAGCTGCCAGCGATCGGGGCTCGAGGGATTGCCGCTCCCGTACATTCCGGCGAGCAGCCCCGAGAGGGCCAGAAAGAAGACGAAGGGGCCTCTCACACCGCCACGGCCGCTCAGCCCGGGGGTTCTTGCGCGGCTTCTTCACCCCTCACCGGGGCCTCCGTGCCGACCGCCTCCGCCGCCGGCTCGCGCTGCCGATCCCAGGCCAGTTGCTCCGCCTTCATCTCCCTCCACCACTTGAAGTGATGGTTGTAGGCGAAGAGCTCGTTGACCGTCCCGGTGAACATCGAGAAGAAGGCGGGCTTCTCTTCCGGGAACACGGCTCCCATGTATACGTGGATGACGAGCCCGGCCACGACCGCTCCGACGGCGACGAAGTGGAGGACCACCGCCCAGCCCACGACTCGCGGCGAGAACAGCCTGAAGGCCATGATCACGCCCGTTCCCATCACGACCGGCAGCATCGCGTAAACCAACATGGAGAAGAGCTTCTGTCCGGCGTTGTAGACCCCCTGGAGAGGGAGCGCCTCGTCGCTGCGCCAAAGGATCCGGAGCGCGCGGACGATCAGCCAGCGCACGTCGTCCCGGTCGAGGGCGATCTCCTTCCTCAGGATCTCGCCGCGCAGATACGTGCGGAAGCCGAAGATTCCGTAAACCAGGAAGACGCCGATCCAGACGAGGCCGAGAGCGATGTGGAAGCGCAGGAGATTGCCCCGCGTGCCGAACAGGCCGTTCAGGATCGCGATGTACCAGTCCGGGGCGACGCGGAAGAGGCGCGAGGAGATGAGCGCCGCTCCGGTCGAGATCTCGAGGATCCAGGTGATCGCGTTGAACCAGTGCAACAGGATGATGGCCACGTGATGCTTCTTGATCTGCCGCTGGAGCATCGTCTCGGCCTGCTCCGGGGTGAGCGGCACGGGCGTCAAGGGAATGGCGTCACTCCTCAAAGTCGCCCTCCCCCTTGCGGAGCTGAGTGAAGAACGCCACGGCCTGACCCGCGAACGTCGCTCCCACCATGACGAGCACGAGCGGCTTCAGTCTCAACCAGGCCTCACCGGCGGTGAGAAGGCGTGGGGGCCGGGGCGGAAAGCTGCTCAGGACCAGGTCGAGGTGCTCCGCCCGCCCGAGATAGAATACGTTCGGGCCCACGGCGACCGCCCTGGTCTCCATCCGGCGGGCCCCTTCGCGGAATACGAGCCGGGACACTTCGCTGCTTCGGTCCTCGAGATCGCCGAAGTACTTCGCATGGGCCGTACAGGTTGCCACGCAGGCGGGCTCCTCCCCGCGTTCGATGCGCGGCCGGCAGAAGTCGCATTTGTCGACCTTTTTCGTGCGCGGGTTGATGAACCGCGCCTCGTAAGGACAGGCGTCGACGCAGAAACCGCAGCCGATGCAAAGGTCGCCGTCGACGCGGACGATGCCGCTGGCGTCCTGAGACGTCGCTCCCGAGGGACACGGCTCGACGCAGGGCGGGCGGTCGCACTGGTTGCACTGGCTCACGTGCGGGCTGGACGTCAGGTTCGGGAAGGTTCCGGCGAGCGGCGTCATCCGAACGTGCGTCCTCGCTTGCCCGGCCGGAATCGCCCACTCGGCGCTGCAGGCCACCGTGCAGGCCTGGCAAGCCACGCACTTGCGCAGGTCCGTCACCATTGCGTATCTGGCCATGCGTCCTCTCCCTTCACGCCCTGGCGGCTCGCACGAAGTTCACGCGCATCCCCGTCCCGCCCGTCAACGGGTCGACGCTCACGCGGCTCATGAGCGCGTTGTCGGAGGCGCCGCGGCCGAAGGCGCGCCGGAGGCTTCGCGACTGCTGGCCAAAACCGTGGACCAGGTAGGCGCAGTCGGTGCGGATCCCCTCCGTGACCTTGACCCTGACCGGACCGCTCTTCACGCCCTCGACGTTCTCGAGCACGATGCGCTGGCCCGCGGTCACCCCCCAGGCGCGGGCGACGCTCGTCGCCAGCCAGACCTCGTTCTCGGACATGAGGGCGTTGAGCGCCTCGTTGTTCTGGCTCCGCGCGAAAGAGTGCACCGGTGCGCGCCCGTAGATGAGCCTCAGAAAGCCCCGCGGCGGCTCGACCGGCGGCGTGTAGCGCGGCAGCGGATCCGCACCGAGCTTCGCGAGAGCCTCCGAGTAGAGTTCGATCTTGCCGCTCGCCGTGTCGAAGGAGCGCTCGGCCGGGGGACGATCCTCGAGATACGGTTTGCCCGGGAAGGCCACCGCCCCGCGGCTCACGAGCTCCCGCGCGCCGAACCCGGTCGGCTTGAGAATCGTCTCGAGGTGCTCCTCGGGCGTCTCCCACGGGAAGAAGGCCTCCAGCTTGAGCCTCTTCGCCAGCTCTTTGGCGATCCACCAGCCCGGTTTCGACTCGAAGAGGGGCTCACACGCCGGCGAGCGAACCGCAATGAATGGCCGCTTGGCGGACTCCACGACCGTCGGCGGGTCGTAACGCTCGAGATAGGTGGCTTCGGGCAGGACGAGATCCGCGTACCTGATCTGGTCGACGGGCAGCACGTCGACGACGACCATCAGGTCCAGCTTCCCGATCGCCTCGACAGTCCGGGCCGGCTGCGGAATGCTCTCGAGCATGTTCTGCCCGTAGACGATCCAGGCCTTGATCGGGTAGGGATCGCCGGAGAGCGTCGCGTCGATCAGGCCGTTCGTGACTCCCAGCTCCTCGATGGCGAGCGGAAAGCGCGTCCCGACACCGTCGGCCCGTCCCCGCTTCGGCTCCGGGAAGTCCGGGAGATCGAAGCTTCCGCGCGTGACCGGCGTGGGGAGGAAGATGCCGCCCTTGCGTCCCCAGCTCCCCAGCAGCGCCGTGAGGATGGCCATCGCCCGGGCGCGCTGCGTGTCGTCGCCGTACCAGGTGACGTGCCTCCCGGGGTGCACGGCGACGGCCGGCTTCGCCGTGCCCATCGCCCGCGCCGTCTCGCGGATCGTCCCGGCGGGGATCTCCGTGATCGCCTCGGCCCATTCCGGCGTGAACTCCCGGACGTGGCCCGCGAGACGGTCGAACCCCACGGCGTAGGTCTCGACGTATTCCCTGTCGTGGAGCCCCTCGGCGATCAGGACGTTCATCCACGCGAGGAGGAGAGCGATGTCGGTGCCCGGCCGGATCGGCAGCCACCAATCAGCCTTCGACGCGGCCGTCGAGAAGCGAGGATCGACCGCGATGAGCTTCGCGCCGCGCGCGAGACCCGTCGCGAACGCGGTGATCTGGGACGTGAACACGTTCTCGCCGAGATGGCTCCCGATCAGGACGACGAGCCGCGCCTCTTCGAGATCGACCGGCTCGGGGGAACCGAGACCCTGCCCGAACGTCAGCGAGTAGCCCACCTCCCGCGGGCCGCGGCACTGGGCGAAGGACGGCTCGGCGCTGTTCGGGGTGCCGTAGGCACGCATCAAGGTGGCGAAAAACCGCGCGCCGTTGCCGTGCGGGAAGAAGGCGACGCTTTCCGGGCCGTGTTCGTCGCGGAGCTTCACGAGGCGGCCGGCGAGATACTCGAGCGCCTCGTCCCAGCTCACAGGCTTGAAGCGTCCTTCGCCGCGCTCTCCGATCCGCAACAGCGGGGTCTTCAGGCGGTCCGGGTCGTAGAGCAGCCCGGTCCCTGCGTTCCCGCGAGCGCACAGGCGGCCCTGGTTCTGGGGATGGTCGGGATTTCCCTCGACCCTGACGACCTTGCCGCCCGCGACCGAGGCGACGACGCCGCACCGCCAGAAGCACATCTCGCAGGTCGTCGCGATCTTCTCGACCCGTGCGGCGCCGCTCCATCCCGGCGGGTGGACGCGCGGGCTTGTCGCCGCGGGAGCAGCGGCAGCCCCGACGCCCAGCGTGGCGGCTGTTCCGAGGAAACGTCTTCGGGTGATCTCTCTTTTCATCGTGACGTTCCTCGCAGCGTCGCCGGGATGGCCGTACGCGGCACGGGTCCCGGAGCAAGCGCCCCGGGATCCGCGCCGGCGGTTACGTGGAAGGTCCCGGTCTTAGCACCCCGAGGCGGCCTTCCCCTTCTCGAAGGAAATGGCCTCTCCGGCCTTCATCTCGGATGCCTTCTTCGTCTTGACCTTGATGACGACCGGCGTGACGCCTTCGGCGGAGACTTCGAGGATCTTGCCGACGCCTTCCTTGAACTTCACCGGCGCGCCCTCGACGATCCAGGCAGGCTTCTCGCCCTCGATGGCGATCCGGACCGCGCCCGCATCGGCGGACAGAATCTTTCCCTTGGTCGGAGGAGCCGAAAGAGCCGCCGCGGCGACCACGAGCGCCACGGCCACGGAGAGCGTGAGGGTCATTCCTTTCAACATGAGCTGTCTTCTTTCCTCGGTCGATTCCTGTCAGGAGGTGGGAGCCGGCGTTACTTCCTTCGGCAGCCCCGGAGTTGCCGACCACTCGAGCCAGGAGCCGTTGTAGAGGCGGACGTTCGAATAGCCGAGGCGGTAGTGGAGCGTGTAGAAGAGTTCGGAAGCCTGGTGTCCCGTGGTGCAATAGACGATGACGGGCGTCTCGGCGGTCACGCCCGCGGCCACGAGCTCGGCCTTCACGTCGGCCTCGGGACGGAAGGAACCGGCGTTCGGCTGGCCGTCCGCGACAATGTCCTTCTTCCAGAAGCGGGATTTCGCGCCTGGGATGTGGCCCGCGTTGAAGGCCTCGGCCGGGCGGGCGTCGAGGAGGACCGCGCTCTTCGCCTCCACGGCCTTCTTCACCTCGTCGAGCGCGACAAGATCGGCGGGCCGGGGCGCGAAGGCCTCGGTCGAGGCCTTCACCGGCTTGCGCTCGGCGGTCACGGGACGCTTTTCGGCCGTCCAGCGCTCGAAGCCTCCGTCAAGGATCGACACGTGCTTCACGCCGGCTACGCGGAGTACGGACGCGACGAACGTGGCGTCGATGTCGCTCTCTTCGCCGTACACGACGACGGGAGTGTCGCCCGTGATTCCCAGCCGGTGAGCGACGAGGTGGATCGTCTCCCACGGGAAGAGGGTCGCGGGCACGCCGCCGGCCGTCGACCGGAAGCTGTCGACGACGATGGTCTGCGCGCCGGGCAGATGGCCCGTGAGGTACGCCTTGATCGCCGGGCGCGCATCCAGCAGCACGACGCTCCCGGGCGCGGCCGCGAGGCGGTCCGCGAGTGCCGCTGGCGAGACGACCGGCGGGAGGAGGTCTGCTGCGGCCACGGGCGCCGCGAGGGCGAGGACGAGGAGGATGGGAAAGAGTCGATTCCATTTGCGCGAAGACGTCATAGGGAACTCCTTTCGTATGAAGGCGGGGCGCATCAGCAGCCCCCGCCCTTTCGGGGGCGAACTTTTCGAGGCGCCGGAATCCGGCCGCCGGTCGCGGTGAACTCCTCGACGGGAATCCGGCGGAGCCGGACCGCGAGGGCGGCGTCGGCCAGGGCCATCGGATCGCCGTCCAGACCCAGGCGGACGGCATCCCGCCACCGTGCCGCGTCGGGCGACGGGGCAAGCCGGTACAAGACGAACCTGCCGTTCCTCTCCTCGACGAGGAGGCCCGCCCGCTTCAGCTCCCGGAGATGCTCGGAGACAGTGGACGGAGCGGAGCCGAGAACGGCGGTCATCTGGCAGACGCAGAGAGGCCCGCCCGAGAGCATCGCGAGAACCCGGAGCCGCGCCGGGTGCGCGAGGGCCTTGGCGGCGGCCGTGGTGGCGGAGAGGCCTGACTTCGTCATTTCGGAACAAACCGAAATGTACGGCAGGCCCGCCTCCCCCGATATGAAGCGCCTGCATCAGGTCACCCGCCGATCGCGGCCATCGACCGCGGCGTCTCGAACGAGAGGGGCGGACGCTTGCCTTCGAGGAACGCGTGCACGTCCTGCTCGAGGCGGGCGTCCGCACCCGCCTCCAGCCGACCGAGCAGCGGGAACGGCTCCGGGTCCATCAGACAACGCCGGAGCTCGCCACGCGGATCGAGCCTGAGGCGCCGACAGCCTCCGCAGAAGGAGTGCGAGACCGGTTCGATCCAGCCCGTGACGACATCGTTTCCCCGGAAGCGCACGCGGAGCCGGCGGGCCGGCCCGGCGAGGGCGCCCGCGGGCTCGAGGGCGCCTCCGAGCCGCAGCCGTTCGCGGACTTCCCGCGACGAGACGAATTCGCGTTCGGCGAACCGGGCGGCGGGCCCGGTTCGCATCAGCTCGATGAAGCGGACTTCGAGCCCTCTCCGCGCTCCGAGCTCGAGGAGAGCCGGGACATCGTCCGCAAACGAGCTACGCCTGAGCACCGCATTCAACTTCACGACGAGCCCGGCGGAAACGGCTGCGTCGATTCCCTCAGTGACTCTCTCGAGAGCGCCTCCCCCGGTCAGCTTCCGGAAAAGAGCCGGGGCCAACGTGTCGAGCGAGACGTTCACCCTCCGTAGTCCCGCTCTCGCGAGGTCGGCGGCGAGGACGGCGAGCCGCGTTCCGTTCGTCGTCATCGAGATCTCGCCGATTCCCTCATCCGCTGAAAGGTCGCACACGAAGTCGACGACGCCCGCGCGGAGCAGCGGCTCGCCCCCGGTGATCTTGACTCGCGTCACGCCGAGGCCATGGACAGCCCAGCGGACGGCGGTCGCCAGCCGGCTCGGCGACGGGAGCGTCCGATCGGCTGGCTCACGCTCGCGACCGGTCCGGCAATAGCGGCATCGGAGGTCGCAGCGCTCCGTCACCGAAACGCGAAGGGAGACTGTGCCGCTTCGAGCAATACCGTCTCGCGTTTCGGTGATCAGCACAGCCTCTTCAGCGCAACGCCTTCCGCACGGCGGCCTCGATCTCGCTCTGGATGTCGCCGGGCATCTGCATGTTCTTCATGAACGCCCAGTTTCCGGCGTCCTGGAAGTAGAGCTTCATCCGCCACATCTCCTTGAGGAGCGTGAGGGAGCTGCCGGTTCCCTTCTTCGCGACGACGACGTCGATCGGGAACGCGGTGGCATGATCGATCCCGGGACAGGGATTCGCCTTCGTTGCTCGCTTTTCGCCCGCGATCCCGAAAGCACGGCCTTCCGTCTTTGCGTTCGTCACTCCGACGACGTAGACGTCCTCCGATGCCTTGTAGACGTACACGGCGTGCCAGGCGGCTCCGTCCGCGATCCCGGCCTTCAGCGCGGCGGCGACATCGGCCGGAGCACGCGCGGGCGCGAGGACCGCCACGATCTTGTCCGGGAAGGCGCCACCGCCCATGCCGCCGATCGCGCCGCTGTCGCGGAGCTGGCCGGCCTGCTTCGGCGAGACCGCGCCGAGCGGTGCGAGCGCCGCCGCGACGTCGTCGACGGCCTTCTGCGCCACGGCGTCCTTCACGTCGGACGCGTAGAACGTCCGGAGGAGCGAGACAGGGTTCACAAGCGCGACGTTCGCGCCCGTCGCGTCGCCGTATACCGCGAGACGCATCGGCAGGCCGAACGCCTTGTCGGCGCCGCCCGAGAGGACCTCGGCGGCCCAGGGCTCGGACGCGAATACGATCGTCCGCGCCTTCACCTGGCAGCCCGGCGGGACGCCGTTGTCGAAGCTCGCGAGGACGGCGAAGCCGGCGCCCTTGAGTGCCACCTCCGCCCTGGCCGCCGTGTCGCCGACGTCGGCCTTGAGTCCCGACAGAAGGGCCACGTAGACGCCCTGTGTCTTCTCGACGGGAGCCGCCGGGGCGGACAGGGAGAGGACGCACGCGGCGAGGGCCGCCGCGACGAGGCCTCGATTCCTGCTGCCGCTCATTGTCAGAAACCGTACGACAGGCCGAGGTCGAACAGCCACTGGTCCATCTTCAGCTCGATCGTCTGCTTGCCGGGAACTTCGAGGGGGTTCGGGCCCGTGACGGACTTCGAGAGCGCCCTGACGGCCGAGAGGTGGACCTTCGACTTCGTGCCGACGTTCGCGCTGACGCCCGCCGTGATGTGCTGCTCGATGACGCCGGGGGCGAGGATGTTGAAGAGGACCTCCGACGCCGGGATCGGCTGCTTCGCATAGGCGTAGCCCGCGCGGAGCGTGAGGGTCGGGCTCGCGGCCCACTGGAGGCCGGCCTTGTAGGCCGTCACGTCCCTCCAGCCGAAGCCCGCGCCGCCGTCATCGCCGAGACGCGCCGTCTGGAGGTTCGGGAGCATCGGGTTCCCGATCGACTCGATCTTGCTGTAGTAGAGCTTCTGCACATCGAACGCGACCGTGAAGCTCTCGGCGGGCTTGAGCGCGACGCCGACCGTCCAGTTCGTCGGGATGTCGAAGTCACCGTGCTCGGCGAAGAGGCCCGCGTACTTCGAGAAGTGGCCCATCTCGATCTCGGTCTGGTAGGCGGCCCCGACGGAGAGCCACGGTGTGACCCTGCCGAGGTAGCCGATCCGTGCCCCGACGCCCAGGGACTCGTCGTGGCCGTTGTTCGAGAGATTCGATGCGTCCGAGGAGAACGGCGCGAAGCTTCCGAGGCCCTCGCCCTGGAACCGCTGGTAGCAGATGATCGGGCTGAGGCCGAACGCGTGATCCTTCGCGACCTTGTACGTGAAGGTCGGCGCGATGAAGAGCTGGGAGAGATCGACGCCCGTCCGGCCCGCAAAGAAGACCGACTCTTTGTACGTCGTGTTCATCCCGCCGTTGCCGTAGATCGCGACGCCGAACGTCGTCTTGTCGCTCAGCTTCCAGTTCGCGCCGAGGCCCGGCACGACGAAGACCGACGTGCCGCTCTTGACGGTGCCCGGCTGGAGCCCGAACGTCCCGGGGAAGCCCGAGGGCGTCCCGGTCACCGTGAACTCGCGGTTCGGGTTGAAGAGCGCGGCGTTGATGTCGTAGCCGATCACCCACGCGTCGGCCGCGGGGTTCGTCGCGGGCGCCATCGTGTTGAGCGGCAGGGCGACGCCGGCGCCGGCCATGCCGACGTACGGGGTCCCGTAGCCGAGCTGGAAGTAGCCGTCCGTCGCGAGGGCGGGGACGGCGATCAATGCGAGCAGCGCGACGAGCGCGATGCCGATCCGGGTTCTCATCTGGGTACTCCTCTCACGGGCGGGCCAGCAGGCCCGCGGTTGTTCAGAACGAAACGAGCGTCAGGACGCATCAGCAGCCTCCGCCCTTTCGAGGCCCTGTGGGCGCGTTCGCAACAGGCCGGATCTCGACGGGCGCGGCCGCGGTGGCGCCCGTGAAGCGCGCATGCAGCGCGTTCGCCATCTGGAATCGGCCGACGAGGTCCGGCGTCGGCTTCACGGGCGGGACGGGAGCCGTGAGCACGGCCGATGTCCAGCCCTCGAAGCCGCCTTCGAGGACATAGACGTCCCCGGCGAACCTCCCGATCCCGGCCGGTAGGACGGCGGCGCTGGACGCGCCGTAAGCGACGAGCCGCCGCGTCGGGATGAGATCGGCGGCGAACGCCGCGCCCGTGTCGCCTGCGGGAGGCGCCATCGCGCCCGGGATCCGTTCCTTCGCAGCAGCGGCGTCGGGGCGGAGGTCGACGATCCAGATCGTCTCGGGCGCCGTCACCAGCACGCGTGCGAGCTCGAGCGGAGCGATCGTTCGCGCCGCGCGCGTCGGTGTCGCGGCGCTGCCCGTCGGGAGAGCGAGGGCGAGGAGCGCGAGCGCGGCGACGGCCGCGAAACCCGAGAAGACGCGGGCCTTCACGCGCGCGGGCGAAGCCGGGACGAGCGCCCCCGCGCGCGGGGCGAAAATCGCTTCGAGCTTCTCCCCGCCGAGAAACGCGCCGACCGCCATCGCGACGACGGCGGCCGCGACCACGGCGATGGGAACGCCCAGGAGCCGGTCGATTCTCGCGACGCCCATCGCGCCGCTCTTGTAGAAGCCCTCCAGCGGCCCGTACCCGAATCCGAACGCGAGGGAGCCGAGCATGATGCCGCCAATCGCGGCGACCCCGTCGAGGTTTCCGGAGGCGACCGCGACGACGCCCGTGCCCGGGCAGTAGCCCGAGACGATGAAGCCGGCGCCGAGGAGAAGACCGCCGACGAGCTGCGGCCAGAGAAACGTCTCGGGGACGGTGATCAGCGCGAGGTCGAGGACCCCGACCCCGGAGAGGAGCGTCATCCCGACGAGCGCGGTCACGATCGCGCTGAACATGACCTTCAGGACGCGCGTGTCGGTCAGGTAGAACTGCGCCGCGAGGTTGCGCGCGCGGCCGAAGCCCGCGCGCTCGAGGACGAAGCCGAACGCGACGCCGACGAGCGTGCCCACGAGGAGGCCGGCGTAGGTTCCGAAAAGCCCGTGTGCGTAGAGCGGGAACGTCATCGCCATTCCCTCCTCACAAACGGGGCGACGAGGTAGCCGCCGGTGAAGACGGCCATCATGAAGACCCACGAGCCGAGGGAGAGAGCCGCGCCGCCCGTGAGCGCCTGGCCCGACGTACAGCCGCGCGCGAGGCGCGCCGCAAAGCCCATCAGGACGCCGCCCGCCACGGCGAGCGCGAGGCGCTGTGCCGTCGTCGCGCGCGGCCCCTTCTCGATGCCGAGCTTCATTCGCCCCGCGGAGTACGCGCCGAGCGCGCCGCCGAGGAAGACGCCGAGGACCTCGAACACGAGCCAGTCCTCGAGGACGTGCTTGCCGGGGCCGAAGTACTGCGAGAAGTACGCGTTCGTCTCGACGACTTTCGGGGCCAGGAGGTGGGCGCCAAAGGCCGCGAAGCGGGTCACGGCGCCGGACGAGCCGAGGCCGAAGCCCATGACGAGGAACGAGCCGAGGAGGACGAGGCCGAGGACGACTCCTGCGACGTACGGGTTCCAGAAGGGACGTTCGGCTGGAGAAGAGGAGCCTTCGGACATTTGCGTCACCTCGCTCATGGAAGGAGGCGGAACGCGGAGTGCTGTCCCGCGACGAGGAGGATCCAGCGGAGCGCGAGGCCGCCCGCGAGGATCAGGACCGGGGCGAGCGCGACGAACGGAAGGTGCCGTCGCGCCTCGAGAAGCTCCATCGCGAGCGGGACGAGGAGGCCCATGACGACGACGAGCGACCAGAAGACGGCCGTGTACGGGCCGCCGAGGAAACCCTGCGCGGCGAAGCGGCCGGCCTCTCCCGACGTGCCGAAGCCGACGAGCATCAGGGCGAGAAGCACGAGCTCGGCACCGATCGCGACGAGATCCCAGCGGGCGAGCGTCCGCCGCTCGCTCTCGTCGAGCTTCAGGAGAAGGAGCGTGGCCGCGCCCGTGGAGAGGCCCGAGGCGAGGAAGAGAGGGCCGAGAACCGCGCTATTCCACGCGAGCCGCGCGGGCATCGTGCCGAGGAGGAGGCCGGTGTAGAGGCCGAGGGCGACGCCCAACGCGACGTTCAAAAGGAGGAGCGGCCTGCGGAAACGGTCACCGAGGGCAAGGAGCCTTATCAGTGATGCCCGGAGTCGTTCGCGCGCTCCACCAAGGAGCCTGATTCGCTGTGATGCGTCAAACGAGCCGAGGCCGAAGAGAAGCCCGGCCGGGTAGACGAGGACGAGAATCCACGCGCCCCACGACATCGGCGACGTGGGGCGGAAGGTCGCGTAGAAGCGCCACGCCCAGAGACGGTGCTCGAGGTCCAGCCAAAGGAAAAGCATCCCGAAGGAGAGAAGGAGGAGCGCCACGAACGGCATCGCGCCCATCGCGCGCGTCCGGGCCCGCTGGCCCAGCTTCAGCTCGAGGGCCGCGGTCAGGATGAAGATCCCCGCGACGAGCCCGCCGAGGAACAGGTACAGAACGATCTGCCAGCCCCAGACATGAAGCGACGGGTCGATCTGCGGGTTCCCGCGGGTCGTGACGGTCTCGAGAAGCTGCGATGTCATGGGCGCCCCTTCAGGTGAGGAAGAAGACGTTCGGACCGGCGCCGCTCTCGAGGTGATTCACCTTCCACCGGCGGACGCTCAGCTTCTGTGCCACTTCGGAGGCCGGGTCGTTACGGTCGCCGAAGACGAGCGTCCCGGTCGGGCAGACGTCAACGCAGGCCGGCGCGAGGCCTTGCTTCACGCGGTGGAGGCAGAACGTGCACTTGTCGACGTAACCCTTCGGATGGACGAAGCGCGCGTCGTAAGGACATGCTGCGATGCAGGCTTTGCAGCCCGAGCACTTGCCATGCGTGACGAGGACGGCGCCGCCCTCGTTGACGTGACTCGCGCCCGTCGGGCAGCTCTTCACGCAGGGGGCGTCCGTACAGTGATTGCAGCGCTCCGAGCGAATCTCCGCCGAGAGCTGGGGGAACTCGCCACGAACGTCTTCCACGACCCAGTCGCGGCAGAAGCCATCCGGGACGTCGTTCTCGGCCTTGCAGGAGAGGACGCACGCCTTGCACCCGACGCAGAGCCGGGTGTCGACGGTCATCGCGTAGCGCTTCGGCGGGGCGCTCATCTCAGGCCCTCTCCACCGTCACGAAGTTGACGCTCATCCCGGTCGAGCCGGCGACGGGGTCGACGGCGACCCGCGTGACGAGCTTGCTGTCGTCGAGCCCGCGCCCCTTCGCGAATCGCAGCCCGGGGTTTTGGTGGCCGAACCCGTGGGCGACGAAGACGCAGTCGGGGCGGATGCGCTGCGTGGCCTTCACGCGCGCGGG
>JBGQDL010000057.1:0-21453 GCA_041495865.1 Thermoanaerobaculia bacterium
ACGGCGGTGCAGGAGATCGCCTTCACGCTCGCGGACGGGCTGGAGTACCTCGCGGCCGCCCGGGATGCGGGCCTCGACCCGTCCGCGATCGCGCCGCGGCTCTCCTTCTTCTTCAACGTGCACAACGATTTTCTCGAGGAGATCGCGAAGTTCCGCGCGGCGCGCACGCTGTGGGCGCGGCTCGTCGCCGAGCGGTTCGGGATCACGGACCCGCGCGCGTCGGCGATGCGGTTTCACACCCAGACGGCGGGTTCGACGCTGACCGCGCAGCAACCCGAGGTGAACGTCGTGCGCGTGGCGATCCAGGCGCTCGCGGCCGTGCTCGGCGGTACCCAGTCCCTCCACACGAACGGCAAGGACGAGGCCCTGTCGCTCCCCACCGAGGCTTCCGCGCTCCTCGCGCTTCGGACCCAGCAGGTCATCGCCCACGAAACCGGGGTCGCGCGCGTCGTCGACCCGCTCGGCGGCTCGTGGGCCATCGAGGCGTTGACGGCCGGGCTCGTGGAGAGCGCCGGCGCGCTCGTGGGCAAGATCGACGGGATGGGCGGAGCGCTCAAGGCGATCGAGGCCGGGTTCTTCCAGCGGGAGATCCAGGAGAGCGCCTGGCGGGCTCAGCGCGCGATCGAGGAGAAGGAGCAGATCGTCGTGGGGGTCAACGAGTTCGTGTCTGCCGAGGAGCGCCCGATTCCCATGCTCGTCATCGATCCGGCCGTGGAGACTGAACAGGTCGCGCGCCTTCGGGCCCGTCGGGCGCGGCGCGATCCGGCCGCGGTCGAAAGGCGGCGCGCCGCGCTCGTCGAGACGGCTCGAGACGGACGAAACCTCCTGCCGCCGCTCGTGGACGCCGTCACGGACCTCGTCACGCTCGGGGAGGTCGTCGAGTCCCTCAGAACGGTCTTCGGCGACCACCGCGAGAGCGCGGCCTGGTGACGGGCGGCCGGGGATCGGGGGGCGTCAAACCGGCATTCCATGCGGGTTTGAAAGGGCCGCAAAAGGTACGGACCGCCTGGAATGCCCGCTCCCGCCTGTGTAATTTGCCGAAACCCCCTTCGGGCGCGGGTTTGCGCCGTTCTTACACGGAACGCAAACCGCAAGTGGTTGTGAGCGAGCAGTTTCTCGACTGCACCCGAACATGTGCAAAGTTTCGGAGTGGGCCGCTGGCGCGCAATTCCCGGCTTTCTGCACAACCGAATCCACAGGGCAATCCACAGAAGCTCTGCGGATCTTTCGAAACCCCTTGCCTTCAAGAGTTTGGAGGCGAATCGTCGCCCTGCGCAGGGAAGGCGAGGGTGCCTTCGACCGGCGCAACTCCCGGCTCGAAACAGCGGCGGCAGCGCGCCTCGTACAGTCCCGCGGCGCCCACGACGACGCGTTCTCTCGACGCGACGAGGCGCTGCGTGCGGCTCGCGGGTGCGCCGCACCGCACGCAGATGGCGCGCGTCTTCGTGATCTCTTCGGCTGCCGCCATGAGCGCCGGCATGGGCTCGAACGGGCGCCCGAGATAGTCCTGGTCGAGGCCGGCGGCGATCACGCGCTTGCCTAGGTCGGCGAGGCGGTTCGCCGCGTCGACGATGCCGGCATCGAAGAACTGCACCTCGTCGAGTCCCACCACTTCCGTGCGAGCGTCGGTCCTCTCGAGCACTTCGGAGGACGACGCGACCGCGAGCGCGAGCAGCCGCAGGCCCCCGTGCGAGACCACTTCGACCTCCGAAAAGCGGTCATCGATCTTCGGTTTGAAGACCTGCACGCGCCGCCGCGCGATCTGTGCGCGCGTGAGACGCCGGATGAGCTCTTCGGACTTCCCGGAGAACATCGAACCGCAGATGACTTCGAGGGAGCCGGTGCCGGGTGGGGTCATTTTCTGGACTTCTTCTTTCTCTCTTTCTCATTTCGCTTTTTCTTCTTTGCTGCTTCGACGCCGACCTTCGGGCACAGGTCCGCGAGCGTGCAGCGCTCGCACTGCGGGCGGCGTGCCGTGCAGATGCGCCGGCCGTGCTGGATGAGGGCGTGGCTGATCCAGGTCCAGCGATCCCTCGGGACGATCCGGTTGAGATCCCGCTCGGCCTTGACGGCGTCCGTCTGGCGCGTCCAGCCGAGCCTCCGCGCGAGGCGCCCGACGTGCGTGTCGACGACGACGCCGTCGGGAGTCCCCCAGACGTTCCCGAGGACAACGTTCGCCGTCTTGCGTCCGACGCCCGGCAGGGCGTGTAGAGCCGCCATCGTGCTCGGGACCTCGCCGCCGTGCTCTCGCACCAGCACCTTCGCCATGCCGCGGAGGGCCTTCGCCTTCGCGTTGAAAAAGCCCGTCGAGCGGATGACCTCCTCGAGGGCACCGGGAGGGGAGCTCGCGAGAGCCGCCGCATCGGGGAACCGCCGGAAGACCTCGGGTGTCACCTGATTCACGCGCGCGTCCGTGCACTGCGCGGAGAGGATCGTCGAGACGAGGAGCTGGAGAGGGCTCCGGAAGTCGAGCGAGCACGCGGCGTCGGAGTAGAGGTGGGAAAGCCGCGCGAGCGTCTCTAAGACCGGCGCCCCGGGCGCCGCCTTCCGAACTGTGCGTTTCACCATGGGGGCACGGAGCATAACCGCTGAACGGGTGCCGGGGAACGGAGCCTTCTTCCGTTGTTGCGTCCTCCGGACCGGGGGTGCTAAGACTCGCGCTGCGTGAAGCCGTTCGCCTTTCGACGCGCTTTTCTCCTCGCCTGCGTCCTGCCGCTGGTTCTGCGGGCTGCGGGCGCGGCGGAAGGCCCCGTCGCCGTGACGATCCTCCAGACAACGGACCTCCACGGACATCTCCTTCCCTGGGATTACACCCGCGCGCAGGCGGCCGACGAGGGACTCGCCCGGGTCGCCTCGCGTATCGCGGCGATCCGCAAGGAGACGCCGAACGTCCTCCTCCTCGACGCGGGCGACACGATCCAGGGCACGCCCGTCGAGTACCTCCACTCGAAGAGCCTGGAAAGCGGGCCGGACCCGATGTCGGCCGCGATGAGCGCCGTGAAGTACGACGCGATGGCGGTCGGCAACCACGAGTTCAACTTCGGTCTCGCGGTCCTTCGCAAGGCGCAAAAGGAAGCGTCTTTCCCGTGGCTCTCGGCGAATACCCGAAATGCCGACGGTTCGGCGGCGTTCCCGGAGTACCTCGTCAAGACGTTTGTCGGAGTGAGGATCGGCGTTCTCGGGATGACGACGCCGAACATCCCGAACTGGGAGCCCGAGCGGAATCGGCCGGGCCTGAGGTGGGAGGACCCCGTCGTCACGGCCCGGCGGCTCGTCCCCGTGTTACGAGGCAAGGAGAAGTGCGACTTCATCGTGGTCCTCATCCACAGCGGTCCCGAGGTCAACCTCGAGACAGGGGAGCCCGACGGCACGGACGCCGAAAACCGGATCGTGGCGGTCTCGAAGGTGCCGGGGATCGACCTTCTCCTCACCGGCCACACGCACCGGCGGATTCCGCTCACGCGCCTCAACGGCGTCCCGATGATCCAGCCGGGGCGCTGGGGCGACGTGCTCGCGCGCGTCGACGTGACCTTCACGCGCCGCGAGAGAGGCTGGGTGGCCGCGGGCGTCACGGGCGAGCTCCTGCCGTCCGACGCGTCCGTCGCCCTCGATCCGGCTGTCGCCGCGATCGCGGCGCCGCACGACCGGGCGGCGCGCGCCTACATGGACGAGAAGATCGCCCTCGCCGACGGCGACTTTCCGGGAGTGCGCGCCCGCCTCGAGGACTCGGCGCTCCTCGATTTCGTGAGCGACACGATGCTCCGGGCGACCGGGGCGGATCTCGCGATGACCTCGCTGCTGCCCGGCCGCTTCGAAGGCTGGAAGAGGGGTCCGATCTCCGTGCGGCAGGTCTACGGGCTGTACCCCTACGAGAACCAGCTCGTGGCCGTGGAGATCGACGGCGCGGCCCTGAAGGCCTGCCTCGAACGCGCCGCCGAGTTCTACGGCGCCTCCTCCTGGGAAGGCGGCCACCTCGTTCTGAAGCCCAGGGAGGACATGATCCCGTACAACTTCGACGTCGTTCAGGGTGCGACGTATCGCATCGACCCGACCGCACCGGTCGGCGGCCGCGTCAAGGATCTCGCGTTCCACGGCCGTCCGGTGGCTCCCGGCGACCGTTTCACGCTCGCCGTGAACTCATACCGCGCGCAGGGCTCGGGCGGCTACACCGCCCTCAAGGGCGCACGGGTCGTCAGGGACCTTCCGGACGAGATTCGCGAGCTTCTCATCGCCCGGCTGAAAGAGCTCGGGCATGTTTCCCCGGTCTCCGATCGCAACTGGATCGTCGCTCCCGACGCGGTGTGGGCGCCGGAAGGGCCGCGGCGCCCCGGTGCGAACTGAGACAGAGCGTGCAACGTCCGTCGCGGAAGCCTACTTCGGGGGCAGATCGAAGCTCCGGATCACGTTGAAGCCGAAGTGAATGTTCTTGTCGGTGACGCCCCCGACGAGGATGTTGTTGCCGTTCTGGTCGAGGGTGCGGGCCGCGCCGAAATCGCCTCCGATCATCTGATCGACTGTGGACGCGACCGTGTTGCCGATGTAAAGCCCGAACCTGTGGTGGAACACGGACTTCTCGAGCATGACCGACCACTGGTAAACGGGGGCCACGTCGACGAACGTGCCGGACGTGACGTCGAACCCTCTCAGATCGGCCTTCGACTTCGAGATGAACTCACCGATGAGAGCGATGGACTTCGTGATCTTGAGCTGGGCCATGACGGGAACTTCCCAGACATCCGACTGGACCGGTGTGCGCTGGACGTAGGAAGGTGCGACCGCGAGGGTGACGCGGTCGAACAGCGTGCCCGACACGAGGATCTGCCCGAAGCCGCTGGTCTGCTTCTGGAGGCCGGAGCCCTCGAGGTCGTTTCCCGTGAGCCAGTTCACCCCGCCGCGAACGCCGATGCCGATCGGAAAGTCCTTTTTCGGCCTGAGGAGCGTGACTTTCGCCGCGAACTCGTAGTCGGCATGTGAACGCGCACGGTAGAGCTGCACGGCGACGTTCTTGAGCGGCACGTATTCCACGCCGAGGCCGATTTCGGCCGAGCCGTCGAGTCCCCAGAGGTTGTTGCCGGCGGCGTCCTTGACCGCCTGGTTGAAGCGGTGCGTGATGACGATCTCGAAGATTCCGGGGTCGTTCGTGAGGGGGGTGTTCGTATTGATGAAGCGGTTTCCGACGTCCGTGGCGACGCCCGCGATCCCTTCCTGCGCGTCGACGCGGGCGCACCACGCGAGGAGAACGGCCGCGGCGCCGCACGCGGCGGCCGACCGGAGTTTCGAGCTCATCGATGCTCCTTTTCTCTCTTCATTTCGCGATCACGAGCGGCAGGAGGACGTCGGCGTCCCGGGTCTTTTTGTCCTGCCGCACGAGCACGGTGAGGAACGGGGTGGTGCCGTCGGCCGGGACGACGTCGACGCGCCCGAGGTCCGTCGCCGCGCCGGAGATCCAGCCGGGAAGGGAAACGACGCCGAACGGGGCTACGGTCACGGTTCGACTGCCGGCGGCCGTGCCGTCGGCCGCGGTGAAATTCACGGTCACATCTCCCGGGCTCGAGGATGTGCTCGTGAGCTGAATCGTCGACGAGAACGCGTCGTTCTGCGCGGCCGCGAGGAAGACGCCACGCGAACCCGGCGGAACCGCCGAGGGAGACGCGAAGAAGGTGGCGGGGGCCGTAAAGACGGCGCTCCCTCCCGCAGGCAGGGCCGTGCGGAAGGTCGCGAAGCCGGCGACCGGCCGGTCGGAGGCGAGGTCGAGCGTTCCCGTGACCGCGCCGCCGGCCGGGTCGCCCACGTCGAGCGTGACGACGGCTCCCGGCGGGACCGTCGCCGTCGTGACCGAACCCCCCGGTGCCAGCGCGGGCCCGTCCACCGGCTGCGCGATCCTGAGAGCGATGCTGACGTTCGCCGGATCCGGCCCCGGGTTGAAGATCTGCAGCGTGGATCGCACTCCGGCCCCGCCCGTGAAGCCGCCGATCTGGAGGCCGAGGGCGAGCGCGGACGCGCCGATGGAGTCGAGGCTCGCGGCGTCCCCGCTCACCGGATCCACGGCGGAGCCGAACAGCAGCACGCGCCCCGTCGTCACCGTGCAGACGATGCGCGCGGAGGCGAGCGGCGGGAGCGCGAAGGCGGCGAAGATGGACGTGCCCTGGACCCGGTAGCCCCCCGGCCAGTCGTAGGCATACGTGCCCCTCGGCTCCCCGCTCGCGTCGATGATCGAGATCGTGCCCGTGGACGCTTCGGTGACGAGGACGCCCGCGATCGTCTCCCGCGCCGCGTCGGGAGACGCGAACAGGAAGCCCGTGTCTCCCGCGCCCAGCGCAGAGGCGCCCGTGACGGCATTCGCGGCGTATCCCAGGGTCCCTCCCCCCGGTGCGGGGACGGAGACGCGCGACCAGGCGAACGTGTCGTCGAGGACGTCCGAGGTGATCCGCATTCCGCCGAACGCGCCCGCGGAATCCATGCCGATGCCGACGACGTCCTCCTGGGAGAGAAGCGTGCCGGCCGGCACCGGTTGCGTCGCGGCGCCGGAGAACCCCGCGATCAATCCGTCCGGCAGGATCCGCTGAACGTACGTGAGGAGCTTCGTCGCCCCGGTGGCGTCGGGCGTCCCGCGGTTCCAGGTGACGACCTGGGTCCCGTACGAGCGCGTCGGATCGGAGGGGAGAGGCGCCGCCGACGCCGAGGTGAAGTACAGCTCCTTGTCGTCGAGCTTCGGCGGCGGAGAGAGGACGCCGATCGCGGCGCCCGTGCCGAAGAAGATGCGGGCGCGCGCCTCGTCGATCAGCATGCTCCAGAGGGCGGTTCCGTTGTTCACGAGGATCTGGGCAAGGCCGGGCAGACCGCTCCCGATATCGGACTTCACGCCAGGCGGAACGAGGTCCTGTTCGTCGAACGTCAGGGCGCTGGTGGCGACCGTCGTCTTGAGGGTCGAGCGGACGAGCGGAACCGTGTCGATTGCCGTCAGCGTCGAGGTCGACGCCGGCGTGGACTTCGCCGGGTCGAGGAACCCGACCTGACCGGTCTGGTCCGTGTAGATGACGAGGCCCTTGTAGTTGTGGATGTCATAGGGGAAAGCGCCAGGGACTGCGAAGATGTCCAACGTGCCGGTCGTGTCGTCGAAGCGGCCGAGCTGCGCTGAACCGAAGAAGGAGATCCAGAGCTTGCCGTCCGCGAACCGGACGATCTTGGAGGGTGAGGTGGTCTCGATTGGAAGCGTCCACAAGGTCGCCTTCGAAAGGTCCTGGGACCAGCGCACGATCTCCCCGTCGATGAAGTCGAGCGAGAAGAGCGTTCCGTCGGGATCCGAAAAGGGATAGGAGAGGAAGAAGACTCCGGGCGTCTGGTAGTAGACGAAGTTCGGAACCGAGGGGTCGAAGAGCGCGAGGAGTCCGCCCGTCTCTGGCAGCCAGAACTTGCCGTCGGGCCTCTTCACGAGAGCGGTGGGCCGCCGAGCGCCGTCCACGTATTCCGTGACGTTTCCCGTCGCGGGGTCGAAGTGCGCGACCTTGAAGCCGCCGAGCTCCGTGACCCAGAAGGTCCCGTCGTCGTCGAGCAGAAGGGAGCTCGGCGCGCTGCCTTTCGCCATGACCCAGCGCGAGAGCTTCTTGCGGTCTTTCGACAGGCGCGAGATCGCGTTCTCCCCGGCCGACACGGCCCAGACGGCTCCGTCCGGGTCTTTCACCATGTTGGCGCCGTCATACGTCCCCGCGCCGGTAAAGGTGAAGATCTCCGACCCCGCCGGGACCGCTCGCGCGGTCGGCGCGGGGGTAGGCGTCGGTGTGGGCGTGGGCGTCTGGCCCGAAGCCGGAAGAGCCGACAGGGCAAAGGAGGCGATTGTGTAACGAAGAAGACGGGAGGGACGGGTCATGCGTGTCACGTCCGGCATTGTAAAGGCCCGCGGATGCACGCTTCGTTCCGCACTTTCCGTCGCTGAAAGTGGCCGGATTGACGCGGCCGAGAGTATTGGCGTAGCATTCGACTCCGCAGGGCGGCCCCGAACATTTGAGAGCCCCACGGCGCCGGAACCCGGAGCCGAAATGGCCGCAGAGACAGCGGCCGCCCCGCCAGGGAGAACCCAAGCCGAGGGCCCGAAGCGCGGAGGGCGCGTGCGTTTCGCGAGGAACGCCGTCCCCGGCCGGGAGCTACGAGGGAAGTCCGTTGGCTCGAGCCAGAAGCCAACCCCGGAGGACCGATTGAGCGAAATGGACACGAAGGACCGAGTCCTGACGGAGTCCGACGACCCCAACGCGGGCGACGTCGACATTCCGGAAGGCGAGCTCGAGGCCGACTCCCAGGTTGACGAGGGAGAGGCTTCGGAGGGCGCCGGCGGGCAGCCCGCCGCGGAGGGCGATGCGGCTCCCGGCGGCGCGTTCGATCCGTCCCGCCGGCGCCGGCGCCGGCGTCGGCGTCGCGGGCGCGGACGCGGTCCCGGAGCCGTCGTCGAGGGGGGAAGCCCGCACGCGGTCGAGACGGTCTCGCCGGAGGCGCGGGGCCGTTACGCGCCGCGCGTCGAGCCGGGCCTCGCCGCGAACCAGCCGCGCACGACAGTCAAGGGAATCGTCAAGCTGAACGGCGACCATTCGGGCGTGCTCGTATCCTCCGAGACGTACTTCGCGGAACGGGGGGACCCCTTCCTCCCGAAGTTCCTCGTCGAGTCCGAGGACCTCGAGGACGGCCTTCTCGTCGACGCGGAAGCCGTGGGGCGCGGCCCGAAGGGTCCGATGGTCCAGAAAGTCCTCGCGATCGAAGGCCTCGAGCCCGCGGCCTATCGCGGCCAGTACGTGCAGTTCCACAAGGGCGTGTCGGTCGACCCAGACCGGCGGCTGCGGATGGAAACGACTCCGGACGAGATCTCCGGCCGTGTCCTCGATCTCGTGGCTCCCATCGGCAGGGGCCAGCGCTGCCTGATCGTCGCGCCTCCGAAGGCCGGAAAGACGTTCCTCCTGAAGACGATGGCGAACGCCATCGCGAAGAACAACCCCGATGTGAAGATCTTCATGCTCCTCGTGGACGAGCGTCCCGAGGAGGTGACGGACATGCAGAGGTCGATCTCGGGCGAGGTGGTCGCCTCACCCAGCGACCTGAACGCCGCACACCACATCGCGGTCTCGGAGGCCTGTTTCGAGAGGGCCAAGCGCCTCGTCGAGATCGGCCACGACGCCGTCATCTTCTGCGACTCGATCACGCGCATGAGCCGCGCGTACAACAACGAGCAGCGCGGGAGCGGACGCATCCTCTCGGGAGGCATGGACGCCCGCACGATGGAGAAGCCCCGCCGCTTCTTCGGCGGCGCGCGGAATCACGAGGGCGGCGGCTCGCTCACGATCATCTCCACTTGCCTCATCGACACGGGGAGCCGGATGGACGACGTCATCTTCGAGGAGTTCAAAGGCACCGGCAACAGCGAGATCATCCTCGACCGCGGCCTCTTCGAGAGGCGCATCTTCCCGTGCATCAACATCCCGGCCTCCGGCACGCGCAAGGAAGAGAAACTCTATGACGCCGACGAGCTGCCGAAGATCCACAAACTCCGGCGGGCTCTTTCCTCGGTGAAGCCCATCGACGCGATGGAGCTCCTGCTCTCGAAGCTCGCGAAGACGAAGACGAACAAGGAGTTCCTGAAGAGCATTCTCTAGCGTCTACTCCTCCGGCGGAATGTAGAAGTCCGTCAGCCGCCGCATGATGTGGCGCGGGTCCTCCACGTGGAGGAAGCGGGATGTTCCGGCGCACGTCATTCCCTCGGCGCCGCGAATGCCCTGGACGATCGCGGCCGCGCACCTCAGCCGGTCAGGCTCCTCCCGATCGCCCACGAGGACGGCCGTCCGGGTGGAGATCTCGCCGAGCCGGGCCGCCTGCGTGGGGCCGCCGTGCGGAGGCCGCTCGCGCGAGCCGCCCGCGAGCCGGGCGCGGCGATAGATGGCCGCGAGCCGGTCGAAAAGGCCCTCGGTCTCCTTCGCAACGGCGAAGGCCGGGGACGCGAGGACGTGCTCCTCGATCGCTTTCGCGAGATTCCGCTCGCAGGCGGCGAAGCGATCGCGTCTCCGCACCAACGTGTCGGCGCTCCACGGGAATCCTTCGAGGGTCGGTGCGAGGAGCGCGAGGGAGAGCGTCCGGGCCGGAAAGTCGAGGGCGAACTGGATCGCGACTTCGGCGCCGTCGTCGTGGGAGAGGAGGTGCGCTTTTTCCGTCGAGAACCAGTCGAGGAGAGACGCGAGCTCTTTCGCCTCGTCCGCGAGCGACAGCGGCTCGGGGGCGTCGCTCGAGCGCCCGTGGCCCCGGCGGTCGAGGCACAGCGCCCGAAATCCCGAGGAGACCGCGGAGGCCGGAGCCCCGAGGATATCCCCGTCGGCGCACGAGCCGTGCAGGAGCAGCACCGTCTCGCCCTCTCCGCCGACCTCGTAATAGAAACGGCGGCCGCCCAGGTTTGCATATCCCATCGTTTCGTCCTCAGGCGGGCGCAGCCGCCTCGATGCGGCCGGCCACGCGGCGCCCCCGGCGACGCCGCCGGCGCTTTGCGGGCGGGCCGGAGGTCGCGGGCGGTGCTGCCGGTTCCAGGGGCTCCGGTCCGAAGCCTCCGTGCGGCACGTCGAGCCCGAACGCCTCGCGCGTCCAGAAGTCCGCCGCCTCCAGCGTGACGAGCGCGACGCGGCCTTGATCGACCGGGATTTCAGGGGCGGCGGGCGCCTCGAATCGCAGTGCCGAGGGAGGCGGCGCTTCGAGCGGCCGCGCCGCGACCGGCGGCGGCGCGGGGCCAGCCTGCGTCGCGGCAGGCGGCGCGGCCTCGGGCGCGCGCGGCATCGGCGGCGGAAGGGGCCTACGCGCGGGCGGGGCCGGCGCGCGCAAAGGCGATGCCCCGACGCGGGCTGGCAGGGGTGCCGGGGCGGGCGTGAAGAGGGCATCGTCGGCGTGCTCGACGGGGATCTTCATTCCGATCAGGCGCTGGATCGCTTCGAGCGAGAACACGTAGTCCTCGTCCGCGAGCGAAATCGCCTTGCCCGAGTGCCCGGCGCGCGCGGTGCGCCCGATCCGGTGGACGTAGTCCTCGGGATCCTGGGGAAGGTCCACGTTGATGACGTGCGTGACGCCGTCGATGTGGAGCCCCCGCGAGGCCACGTCCGTGGCCACCAGCAGCGGCAGCGCGCCGCTCTTGAAATCCTGGAGGATCTTCAGGCGCCGCGGCTGCGGGATGTCTCCGGTGAGGGCGCCGATGCGGAAGCCGTGCCTCTCGAGGTTCGAAACGAGGCGCTCGGCGAAGCGCTTCGTGTTGACGAAGAGCATCGTGCGTTCGACGCCCTCGCGTCTCAGGAGGTTGAGCAGGAGGGGAATCTTCTCGCGCTGGGAGACGTGGTAGAGCACCTGCGTGACACGGTCGGCCGTGATCTGCTCGGGCCGGATCTCGATTTTTCGCGCGTCGTTCAAGTGCTCGTACGCGAGCTCCATCACGCGAAGCGACAGCGTGGCCGAGAAAAGCATCGAGTGCCGGCGGCCGGGGGGCGGGCAGCGGCGGAGAATGCGCCTCAGGTCCTTGATGAAGCCGAGGTCGAACAGGCGGTCGGCCTCGTCGATCACCAGCGACTCCACCTCGCCGAACGACGTCGCTCCCTGCTGCTCGTAGTCCAGCAGGCGCCCGGGCGTCCCGATCAGGAGATCACAGCCGGCGCGAAGCTGGTCGCGCTGCCTGCCGTAGTCGATGCCGCCGAAGACCGTCACGATGCGCGGCTTCACGAAGTGTCCGAGCGCCTTCGCGTCCTCCTGGATCTGCACGGCCAGCTCGCGCGTCGGCGCCACGATGAGGGCGCGCGGGTTCGGCGACGTCCTTTGGCGCTTCGCCCGCACGAAGCGCGTGAAGATCGCGACGAGGTACGCGGCCGTCTTCCCGGTTCCGGTCTGGGCCTGCGCGGCCACGTCCTGTCCGGCGAGGAGAAGGGGCAGCGTCGCGGCCTGGATGGGGGTCGCCCGGACGAATCCGCACCCCGCGATGCCCGCGCTCACGGCGTGCGGGAGCTTCAGGTCGGCGAAGTAGACGTCGGAGAGGTGATCGGAGAATTTCCCCGCGGGAGCGGCCATCCACGGCGATTGTAGCGTCCGGAGAGCTTCCGGTCGCCTCCGATATACTCGATCGGGCCGTGCCTTTCCGGGAACTCACAAAGAGGATCTTCCTCGGCAAGAGCCGCGACCCTCTCGACCCGCGCATCTTCCATCAGCTGTCCCTCGTTGCCTTCCTCGCGTGGGTCGGCCTGGGGGCGGACGGGCTGTCGTCCTCGGCGTACGGCCCGGAAGAGGCGTTCCTCGCCCTCGGCAACCACACGCACCTCGCCGTGTTCCTCGCGGTCGCCACCGCGCTCACGGTCATCCTGATCTCGGGGTCCTACGCCCAGCTCATCGAGCTGTTCCCGTCGGGAGGCGGCGGCTACCTCGTGGCGACCCACCTCCTTGGCGAGACGGCCGGGCTCGTCTCGGGCGCCGCGCTCCTCATCGACTACGTCCTCACGATCTCGACGTCCTGCGCCGCGGGCGTCGCGGCGCTCTGTTCGTTCTTCGGCGCCGTGTCCCCGTCCCGCCAGCTCGCCTACGCCGCGGTTTCCGTCGTGGTGCTCGTGCTCCTGAACGTGCGCGGCGTCCGCGAGTCGATCCAGGTGCTGCTCCCGATCTTCCTCGCGTTTCTCTTCACGCACGTCGCGATCCTGCTCTTCGGCGTGTTCCGCCACGTCGGCGCGTTCCCGGAGCTGGTCGCACAGACGGCGCGGGAGACGCGGTCCACGTGGGTCGAGCTCGGCGCGTGGGGCACGGTCATGCTCCTCCTGAAGGCGTTTTCCCTCGGCGGCGGCACGTACACCGGGATCGAGGCCGTCTCGAACGGCCTTCAGATCCTGCGCGAGCCCCGCGTGAGGACCGGCAAGCGCACGATGGCGTACATGGCGATCTCCCTCTCGTTCACGGCGGGAGGGCTGATCCTGTGTTACCTCCTCGCGAACGTTCGAAAGGGCGAGGGCGCGACGCTGAACGCGGCGCTCTACCAGATCCTCTCGCGCGAGCTGTTCGGCGCGGGCGGCGTTTCGGCGGCGTTCGTCTTCGTGCTCCTCGTCTCGGAGGGTCTGCTTCTCTTCGTGGCCGCGCAGTCGAGCTTCCTCGCGGGTCCGCGCGTCCTGGCGAACATGGCGATCGACTCGTGGGTGCCGCACCGGTTCAGCCTGCTCTCGGAGCGGCTCGTGACGCAGAACGGCGTGCTCCTCATGGGGGCGGCCGCGATCGCGATGCTCGTCTACGCGCGCGGCTCGATCCACGTCCTCGTCCTCATGTATTCGATCAACGTGTTCCTGACGTTCACGCTCTCCCAGCTCGGGATGTGCGTGCACTGGTGGAAGGTGCGGAGGACGGATCGCACGTGGTGGCGGCGCTTCGCCGTGAACGGGGCCGGCCTCTCCATTTCGGTGACGATCCTCATCGTCTCGACGGCCTTGAAGTTCCGCGAGGGGGCGTGGATGACGGTCGTCATCACGGGCGCGCTCGTCGCCTTGTGCCTCGCGATTCGGCAGCACTACAACTCCGTCCGGCTCCTGATGAGGCGCGCGGACGATGTCCTGATGACGCTGCCGAAGCCGAAGCCCACCGATTCAGGCGTCCTGAGGAAGGCCAGCGCGCCCGTCCCGAGCAACACGCCGACCGCCGTCTTCCTCGTGTCGGGCTTCAACGGCCTCGGGATCCATTCGCTGCTTCAGGTGCAGAAATACTTTCCGCGTTACTTCGCGAACGCCGTGTTTCTCTCGGTGGGCGTCGTGGACTCGGCCAAGTTCAAGGGGTCGAGCGAGGTCGAGCACCTCACGCGGGAGACGGAGCAGGATCTCGCCAAGTACGTCGATTTCGCCGAGGGGCTCGGGATGCACGCCGAGAGCAACTTCTCGATCGGCACGGACCTCCTCGACGAGATCGTCGAGCTGTGCCACAAGGTGAAGGAGAAGTACGACCGGCCCGTCTTCTTCACCTCCAAGCTCATTTTCCCGAACGAGAACCTCGCGAACCGCCTCCTCCACAACCAGACTCCGTTCGCGGTGCAGCGCCGCCTCCAGTTCGAGGGCCTCCAGACCGTCATCCTGCCGATCCAGGTCACCGTCTAGGCGCCGATGGCCGCGCTCGCCGATCGCCGTCCTATCCTCTTCGCGGTCGGGATCGCGGCTCTCGTCCTCGCGTTCACGACCGATGAGCGTCTCTTCGGCCTCGTCACCGACGGGCAGATCATGACGCGCACGGCGTACGCGATGTCCGCTCTCTTCGAGATCGGCATCGCGCGCGGGCACGCGGTCGGCTTTCCGCGCGCCGCGGGAGACGCCGTGACACGTTACGGAATGGGCCCGTCGCTCGTTCGCGTTCCCGCCACGGCGCTCGCGGGCCCCTTCGAGAACGCTTTCGGCCCGGGCTCTTCGCAGACGCTCTTCGTTCTCGAGCAGATCTTCCTGGTCCTCCTCGCGGCGGCCGCCGCGGGCGCGCTCGCGCGAGCCCTTGGAGCGGAGGCGAAAGGGACGCGCCGCGCGATCCTGGCCGCGGCGATCGCATCGCCTCTGTGGGCGTACGCGGGTTCCGACTGGTCGGAGCCCCTTCAGGCGGCCTGCGTCGGCGGCGCGTTCGCGTGCGCGGCCCTCGCCACGCAAGGGGGCGTCGCCGCGCGCAGGGCGTCCGCGCTCGCGGTGTTCGCCGGAGCCGCCGCCGGGTTCGCGCTTCTCTCCAAGTCGATCCTCATCGCGCTTTTCCCGTGCGTTCTCGCCGTCCTCTGGTTCGGCTCGGAGCGCTCCTTTCGCGCGCGACGCGCGTTCGCTGCATGCGCCGGCTGGCTGGCCCCCGCGGCGCTCTGGCTCGTCTTCGAGATCGTCCGCTTCGGGCGCCCGTTCGCCTCCTACGCGGGCGAGCGCTTCAGCCATCCCGTCCTCGACGGGCTGTGGCGGCTGACCGTGGGTCCGAACAAGGGCCTCTTCCTCTACTTCCCGCTCGCGCTGCTCGCCGTGCCGGGCCTCGTGCGACTCGCGCGCCGGCGGCGCGCGCTCGCCTACGCGCTCGCGGGGTTCTCCCTCTTCCTTCTCCTCACGACCGCGGCCTGGTGGTCGTGGGACGGGGTGTCGGGCTGGGGGCCGCGGCTTCTCGTGCCGCTCGTCCCGCTGCTCGCCGGCCTCGCCGTCGTCGGCTCCCAGGCGGTGCCTTCTTTCGTCTTTCGCGTGCTCTTCGGAATCGGCGTCTGCGTCAATGCCCTCGGGGCTCTTCAGCCCGACGGTGCTCTCGCGTGGTATTACGCGACGCTCAAGCCGAGGCCGCTTTCCCCCGCGGAGCGATCCGCCTTCCCGGCCTTCGCGTGCGAGGCCGATCCTGCGACATCGGGCGTCGCGCTCCTTCCGATCCACGACGCCGCCAGGCACGCGGGACTGTCGCCCCTCAAGGTGAACGCGTGGCTTCTCAAGACGCGCCTCGCGGGAGGCGACGTGTCGGCGGCGCTCGCGCGCCCCCCGTGGCGGACGGACGTGCCCGGCCAGGAGGTGGCCGCCCCTCCCGAGCGCGTCATTCCCGCGAGCGCGCTCGTCTTCCTGACCTCTTCTTTCCGCTGGCCCCATCTCGGCATGTCTCTCACACGGCGCGCCGATCAGCCGGATACCGTGCTCGCCTTCGTCGACTGCCTCTACGACCAGGCGCTTCGCGCGCAGGACATGCGCCGCGCGGACCGCGCGATCGCGTTTTCGGAAGAGCTCTACCGGCGCGTTCCGGCGCCCCAGACCGCGACCTCCCTCGCGGAGGCCTACCGCCTCGCGGGCCGGCGCGAGACGTTTCAGGACTTCGTGCGCTCCCTGCCTCCCGCCGGGCGGGGCGCCCCCGACATCGGAATGGTGCTCGCGCTCGCGGCGCGCGACACGGGAGACGAAGCGCTCGCCCGAGAGATCCTCGGGCAGGTGCTGCGGGCGGGCGCGCGCCCGGAATACGCGCGCCTCGCGTCCCTGCCGCTCGCGGAATGGCCCGCGACGCTGCGCGACGCCCAGTTTCCGGCGGCGCGCGAAGCGGGCGAAGGGCCGCAGCGATAGGATTGAGCCGATGAGCACGACGGTCGAGGTCCCAAAGGTCGCGCCGCCGGCCCCGAGGGTCGTGCGCGTGACCTCTCCCGCGACGGGCGAGCTCGTCGGCGAGGTCCCCGATTTCGACGCCGCGGCGGTCGCCGAAGCGGTCGCGCGCGGCCGGGCGGCGGCAGCGGCCTGGGGAGCGGCGCCGCTCGAGGAGCGGATCGAGGCGCTGTTCCGGTGGCGCGATCTCATTCTCGACACGCCCCTGGTGCCCGAGACGCTCGTGAGAGAAAGCGGCAAGCCCCGGCACGAGGCAGAAGGAATCGAGGTCCTGTACCTCTGCGAGCTGATCCGGGCGATGGCGCGGCTCTCGCGCCGCGCGCTCGCCGAACAGACCCGGCATCCGCTCCTTTTCCTCACGAAAAAGACGCGCCTCGTGCGGCATCCGCTCGGCGTCGTGGGCGTCGTCGGGCCGTGGAACTTCCCGATCCTGAACAACGCGGCGGATGCCGTCGCGCCGCTTCTGGCGGGCAACACGGTCGTGCTCAAGCCCTCCGAGATCACGCCTCTGACGTCGTGCGTGCTGCGCGACCTCTGGGTGAAGGCGGGAAACCCGCCGGACGTCTTCCAGGTCGTCACCGGGCGGGGCACGACGGGAGCCGCGCTCGTGGATCTCGTGGACGCCGTCATGTTCACCGGCTCCGTCGCGACAGGCCGACGAATCGCTGCGCGGTGCGGCGAACGCCTGATCCCGTGCGTCACCGAGCTCGGCGGGAAGTCGCCCTTCGTCGTCCTTCCCGGCGCCGATCTCGAGCGCGCGGCAGAGGCGGCGGCCTGGTCGAGTTTCATCCATTCGGGCCAGGTCTGCATCCGCACGGAACGCATCTACGTCCACGCCTCCGTCGCAAGCCGCTTCGAGGAGCTTCTCGTGTCGCGCGTCGCCGCGCTCCGCCAGGCGGCGCCCGATCCTCTCGGGGGCGCCCACGACCTCGGTGCGGTGACGTTCGCGCGCCAGATCGAGGTCGTCGAGCGGCAGATCGCCGACGCGCTGGGGAAGGGCGCCCGCGTCCTGATCGGCGGCGCGCGGCGCGGGACCGGCCCCGGCCTCTTCTTCGAACCCACGGTCCTTTCGGGAGCGACGCACGACATGGAGGTCATGCGCGAGGAGACGTTCGGCCCGCTCGTTCCCGTCATGCGCTTCTGGGAGGTCGGCGAGGCGCTCCGTCTCGCGAACGACTCGCACCTCGGACTGAACGCGACGGTCTTTGGCCCCCCGGCGGAGGCCGAGGCCTTTGCCCGCGGCCTGCGGTCGGGCCAGGCGATCGTGAACGACGTCCTCGTGAACTACTTCGTCGTGGAGTCCCCCCTCGGGGGATGGCGCGCAAGCGGGCTCGGCGTCCGCCATGGGGTCGAGGGACTGAGGCAGTGGACGCGCATCGAAGCGATCACGACACGGCGTCCTCTCCTGGCGCCCGTGGATCGCCTTCTCGCGAAGAAGCTCGCCTTTCCGTACGACCCGCGCGTCCTGGCTCTCCTGCGCCGGGCCATGCGCTTCCTCTACCGGCGCTCTCTCGCCGCGAAGCTCAACCCGCCCTTCTGAAGCGGCCCCCCGTACAATCGGCCGGATGAGGTTCCTCCCCGCCGCGCTCGCGGTTTCCGTTCTCGTTTCTCACTCCGTCGCCGCGCAGACCAAGAAGCCCACGCCCATCACGGCCCCCGGACTCGTGGTCACCACGGGCAGCGCGGCCCCGAAAGGCGGCTCCAGGGCGAGGGTCGAGGACCTGCACGTCCTCGAAGGCGCGCCGGCCAACCCTTTCGAGCTCGAGCGCCTCGGCCTCGCTGCCGTGAACGCGAACCAGCTCGACCGCGCCCGCGTCTTCTTCGAGCGCGCATGGACGCTCGGCGAGCTCCCGACGGCCGCCTACAACCTCGCCTGCCTCGACGCGCGCACCGGCCGCACCGACCAGGCCTTCGCCCGGCTCGACAAGGCGATCACGGCGGGTTTCGATGACGGGATCTCGCTCGAGAAGGATCCCGACCTCGGACCGCTCCGTCTCAAGCCCCGGTTCGCGTCGATCGTCTCGGGCGCCGCGAAGAACCGCGCCGCGGGCGATGCAGCCGCCGTGAAGGAAGGCGTCTTCCTCCTGCCGAAGGACGAGGCCCTCGCCATTCTCCTTCTGCTCCACGACAAGGAATCGGATCCCTTCACGGTGAGCGGACCATTCACGGGCGTCGCGCTGTCGCATCACCTGCTCGTCGCCGCTCCCCGCGGCCCGGGCCGCTCGGCGAAGAAGCGTTTCGGCTGGGGCTCGGCCGAACGCGCCGCGAAGGCGATCGGCGCGACCGCCGACGCCGCGCGCCGGAAGGCCGGAAACCCGAAGCTCCCCGTGCTCCTCGTGGGCGTCGGGCGGGGCGGCACGGAGGCCTTCACGGCCGCCGCCCGAATGGCGCCGGGCACGTTCGCGGGCGTCGGCTCGATCGGCGGACCGTTCGATCCCGGCGCCGCGCCGAACCCCAGCGGGCTTCGGGGCGCGCGCCTTTTCCTCGGGTACTCGCGCGACGCCTCGCCGGCCGAGATCGCCGCGACCCGGCGCGGCATCGAGATCCTGCGCCAGCAGGGGTTCCAGCCCATCGTGGCCGAGTGGCCGGGAGCGAGCTCCGGATTTCCGAAGGACGTCCCGCGCGCCGTGAAGGAGACGCTCGACGCGTTCGCGGGCCAGGCGCCCGCCAAGCCGCGCTGAGGCTCGCAGTGGCTGTCGACTTCTACAGGCACTCTCTCGGCGAGGAGGAGAAGGCGGCCGTTTGCGGCGTCCTCGACTCCCTCTTCCTGACGACGGGACAGAAGGTCTACGCCTTCGAGAAGGCTTTCGAGGAGTATCTCGGCCTTCCGGCCGTCGTGTGCACGGCCCACGCGACGGCGGCCCTGCACATCTCGATGCTCGCGGCGGGCGTCGGCCCCGGCGACGAGGTCGTGACGACGCCGATGACGTTCCTGTCCTCGGCGAACGCCGCCGTGTACGCGGGCGGAACTCCCGTCTTCGTCGACGTCGACCCCGGGACCGCGAACATCGACCCCGCCGCCGTCGCCCAAGCGATCACGCCGCGCACGAAGGCCATCGTGGCGGTCGATCTGTACGGCCTCATGGCCGACATGGTCGCGCTCCGGAGCCTCGCGGACCGCCACGGGCTCGCGCTCGTCGAGGACGCAGCCCATTGCGTCGAGGGACGCCGCGACGGTTTCGGTCCCGGGCGGCTCGCCGACTACGGCTGCTTCAGCTTCTACGCGACGAAGAACCTCACGTGTGGCGAGGGCGGCGCGATCACGGCGCGCGACGGCGCGAAGAAGAACCTCCTTCGGCAGCTCGGCTCGCACGGCATGTCGAAGAACGCGGCCGACCGCTATGCCGGCCTGTACCAGCACTGGGACATGGAGCGCCTCGGCTACAAGTACAACCTTTCGGACGTGAACGCGTCGCTCCTCCTCCCGCAGCTCCCGAAGCTGGCGGAGCGGCTCCGGCGCCGCGAGGAGATCTGCCGCCGCTACGAGACCGCGTTCCGCGAGACGCCGGGCGTCTCCTTTCCGGTCGTGCCTTCAGGCATGACGTCCGGGCGGCACCTCTTCACGATCTGGGTGAATCCCGAAAGGCGGGATGCCGTGCTCGCGGGCATCCAGGCACGGGGCGTCGGCGTCGCGGTGAACTACCGCGCCGTCCACCTCACGAAGTTCTACCGGGAGCGCTTCGGCTACCGGCGCGGCATGTTCCCGGTGGCGGAGCGCATCGGCGACTCCACGATCACGATCCCGCTCTGGCCCGCCATGACGGACGCGCAGGTCGACGAGGTGATCGCGGCGGTGCGCGCGGCGGTTGCGGAGAATTGCTGAGAAGAAGACGAAGAGGAGATTTTCTTAGAGGGTGAATGCACGAGCGGGTCGGCCGCAGGAGCGCCGGAGCGACACCCGCTGCGCCTGCGCAACACACCCTTCTAAGAATCTTTTCTCGACTACGGAAGCGATAGCCCAGAAGGGTCTCACGCAGGCCCGGTCGACTCCACGATCTTCAGCAGGTCCTTCTCGGGGTCGAGCGCGATCCCTGCGACGAACTTCCTCGACGGGTTCGGGACCGTGACGGTCGTCGTCGGCGCGGTGCCGTCGAGGTTCACGGTCACGTCGGACGTCGTCCCGTCGACGTGCGTGATCCGCACGACGAGCGGGAAGACGTAGAACGGCCGGTCATTTGGTCCCGCCGTCGGGTGCTGCACGGCGTGGCCCTGTGTCTGCGCCACCGCCAGCGTCACCGACGAGGCGTCGAGCGCGTTCCGGTAAGTCGCGTGGAGGATCGGCCGGAAGGGCGTCTCGATCCATTGGTCGAAGAACTGCTTGAGGTCGAGGCCGCTCGCCTCCTCGTAGGCGTGGCGGAGGTCGCCGCGAGAAGCGGTGCCCCACGCGTGCGCGTCCCCGTAGCCCCGGAGCGCCGGGAAGAACGTCGCGTCGCCCACGAGCCGGCGGAGCATGTGCAGCGCGCGCGCTCCCTTGAAGTAGACGGCGCCCGTGTTTCGAAACGGGTCGGCGGGGTCGGCGACGACGGTCCCAGCGAGGCGGCCGCCGTACAGGCCGTCGTCGTAGGACGTCGACAGCGTGGGCCCGGGAGGGAGGCCGAGCGCCTTCTCGAGATACAGGACCTCGCCGTAGGTCGCGAATCCCTCGTTGAGCCAGACGTCGTCCCACGTCCGCATCGTCACGCGGTCGCCCCACCAGTCGTGCGAGAGCTCGTGGACGAGGAGCGTCGTGATGTCGCGGCCCGTGTTCGCGAGGATGCTCGTGCCGATCGACGTCAACGTCGGGTGCTCCATGCCGCCCGAGAAGGACGAGGCCACGATGCCGTACTTCGTGTCGAGGAACGGGTACTCGCCGAACATCGACGCCTGTGTCGCGATGTGGTTCTTGATTTCCGACAGCCGGGCCACGTTCCCGGCCGCGTACTCGGGCAGCAGATACGAACGGATCGGCATCTTCCGTCCGTCGAGCGCCGTGTACGTGTCCTCGACGGTCACGTAGTTCGCGACGTTGAGCGAGACGAGATACGTCGAGATCGCCTGCGGGAGCCTCCAGGTGTATGTGCTCCGGCCCCCGCCCGCGTCGGCGACCGAGACCGTGCCCGCCGAGGCCGCGACGTGGGACCGGCAGCGTCAGGACGCCGACGCGCAGATGAAGGCACTCAAGGTCCTCAAGGAGGAGGCCGAAGCACTCCTCAAAGCCTCGATCGGCTCGGCCGAGATCGGGATCCTGCCGAGGCCCGGGCCGAAGACGGCGCGCAGCGACGCCACCTCCGCCGCGTCGCCCTTGGGCGTGGAGGTGCCGTGGGCGTTGATCGCGTCGATGTTCGCCGGGTCGAGGCCGGCGTCGTCGATGGCCTCGCGGATG
>JBGQDL010000058.1:0-21305 GCA_041495865.1 Thermoanaerobaculia bacterium
CGCGCGGTCACGAAGCCGATCAAGGGCACGATCGCGCGGGGCGCGACGGAGGCCGAGGACGCCGACCGGCGCCGCGAGCTCCTCGACTCCGAAAAGGACGCCGCCGAAAACGTGATGATCGTGGACCTTCTGAGGAACGACCTCGGCAAGGTGGCCCAGCCCGGATGCGTCGAGACGCTCGCGGTGAGGGCCCTGCGGTCTTTCCGCCATCTCCACCACCTCGAATCCACGGTGGAAGCACGCCTCAGGCCGGGCGCGCGCCTGTCGGACGTCCTCCGTGCGACGCTGCCCGGCGGCTCGATCACGGGCGCGCCGAAGCGCGCGGCGCTGCGCTTCATCCACGACCTCGAGCCCGTTCCGCGCGGCGCCTATTGCGGCGCGGCGGGCTTCGTCCGCGGCGACGGCCGGGCGGTCTTCAACGTGTCGATCCGGACCGCCGTCCTTGCACGGGATACAGTCGACTATCACGCGGGAGGCGGGATCGTGTGGGACTCGAGAGCGGAGGCCGAGTGGCGCGAAACGGAGACGAAGTCGCGGGAGTTCGGGGCCGCGATGGCGGCGCTCGCCGCCGGGCAGGCGGCGCGTGAGCGTTGACGTCGCGCCGGTCCCGTTCCTCTCGCCCGCCGTCCAGCGCGGTTTCGGCTTTTTCGAGACGGCGCTGCTGGCGGAGCGGCGAGCCGTCCTGTGGGAGCCGCACCTCGACCGGATGCGCCGCATTCTCTCGTCCCTCGACCTACCGAACCCCTCGAAGGAGCGCCTCAACGCGGCCGCCAGGAGCGTCCTCGACGCGTCGCCGGCGAAACCGGGGGAGCAGCGCGCGCTGCGTCTCACGTGGTTCGCGGTGGGCGACGAACTCGACGACGTGGCGTCGTTCCGCCTCGAAGCGCATCTCATGGCGATTCCTTCGAGCCGCCTCGCGCGCCGGAGCGGCTCGCACGCCGTCTCGCTGCCGCTCGACCTCCAGCGCGACACGCCGGGCGTGAAGTCCACGAGCTACTTCGCCGCGATCCAGGGGGGACGCCTCGCCAAGAAGGCCGGGGGCGACGAAGGGCTGTTCCGGTCTTCGGACGGGCACTACCTGGAAGGCACGACGACGGCCCTGGCCGCCTGGAACGGGGGCGCGCCGGTGCTCGCGCCGAAGGGCGCCCTCCCGAGCGTGACGGCGGCCGCCTTCTTCGACGGCCGTCCCGCGTCGGCGCCGCTCACGGTCGAGATGCTCCTTCAGGGAGCGCTCCTCCTCGGCTCGCTCACGATGGCCACGCCGCTTCTCACGCTCGACGGAACACCTTGCGCGCACCCCCCGGAGATGCTCGCGCGCGTCGCCGAATTCAATCACCGTCTGCTTGAGGACCCCGCTCTTGGTACGGAGCTCTAGCTGGCTGTTAGTTACTCGCGAGGTTCACTCTTGGAAATATCATTGAGCCACGCCGGGAGAGAATCGATTTCGATCGAGGTCGAGGAGGGCCGTGACCCATGCCGCGAACGACGTCTCGTGCTGGTCGCCGTGAAGGGGCGGGATACCCCGAAGCCGCTTTCTAGAGAATAAGTCTCAGCAGGCTTCGGTATGTGGCTCCACCGATTGTTCGGTAGCAAAGAGGACCCCAACCCCGGCCGCACGCTGCCGCGTGCGCGTGGGCGACCCAGCGGGCCAGACTCTTTCGCGGAGGACAACAACGACTTCGCGCTCGCGATGTACGGGCAAGTGAGGCGGCGGCCCGGAAACCTGTTCTTCTCTCCGTTCAGCATTCGCACTGCCCTTGGCATGACGCTGGCCGGAGCTGGAGGCAACACTGCAGCGCAGATGCGTGAGGCACTCCGCGTCTCGTCTTCGGACGAGGCGCTGCACGTCGCCTTCGCCGAGATGATCCAGCGGCTCAACGCGACTGGTGGCGGCACGTACGAGATGGCCGTGGCGAATTCGCTCTGGGTCCAGGGTGGTGCACCGCTGCAGCCCGGATTCCTCGACCTGATCGCCCGGCACTATGGCGGCGCCATGAACCTCGTCGATTTTCACCGCGCTGCCGAGGCCGCGCGCGTGGCCATCAACCAGTGGGTCGAAGACAAGACGAGACAGAAGATCCGGGACGTCATCCCCTCAGAGGGCCTGAACGCTGATACACGTCTGGTCCTGGTCAACGCCGTCTACTTCAAGGGGATGTGGACGCTGCAGTTCCGCAGGGCCGCCACGTGCGACGAGCCTTTCCACTTGGAGGACGGCGGGACGGTGCAGGTGCCGCTGATGCACCAGCACGCGGAGGTCCGATACCTGCAGGCCGCAGGCTACCAGGCGGTGGAACTCGTCTACCGAGGTGGCGACCTGTCCATGCTCGTGCTCCTTCCGGATCGGAAGGACGGGCTTGGAGACCTCGAGACGAGGCTCTCCGTGCACATGCTCCACGACTGCGCGGAGAAAATGGTCGAGCGCGAGGTCAAGGTCTTCCTGCCAAGGTTCAGGTTGACCTGGGAAACCAGCCTCGGGGACCAGCTGCTCGCCCTCGGCATGCCACTCGCCTTCATCCGCTCCCAGGCCGACTTTTCCGGAATCAACGGTCTCGAGCCAGCGCACGAGGATTCCCTGTTCCTCTCAGCTGTGTTTCACAAGGCCTTTGTAGAGGTGAACGAGGAGGGGACCGAGGCTGCAGCAGCAACAGCGGTGGGGATGACTGGGTCATTCCCCCTCCGGCCCGGTAAGCCGCCGCCGATTCCAGTGTTTCGTGCTGACCATCCCTTCCTCTTCGCCATCCGCGTCCGGAAGAGCGGCGCGATCCTGTTTCTCGGGCGCATCGCCCGTCCAACGCGGGGGAATTGATGCCGAGTCGCGATGTCCTACTTCGTCGCCACGGCGGTCAGCCCGTTCGATGGACGACGCCCACAGCATGTTCGACGCACGCGAAGGAGAACACCTGATGAAAGCAGTCAGGAGCACTCCTCCCGCAGCCGCCGCTGCCGGGAACCGACTCAAGGCCTTCATTGGCAAATTTGACCCGAAGGACCAGCAGTTGATTCGCGCCGTCCGGCGGGCGGTGCGCGAACGGCTTCCGACCGCCAACGAGCTGGTATGGGATAACTACAACTTCTTCGTGATCGGTTATTCCCCGACAGAACGGCCGTCGGACTCCATCCTTTCGATCGCCGCCCGGGCGAACGGCGTGGGTCTCTGCTTCATCCACGGCGCCGCTCTTCCCGATCCGAAGAAGGTACTTCTCGGGTCCGGCAAACAGACTCGCTTCATTCGCCTCGAGTCAGCCGGCGTGCTGGCGCGTCCGGAGGTGGAAGCGCTCGTAGCCGCCGCGATTGCCCGGGCGAAGACACCCCTGCCAGCCACCGGGCGCGGCAAACTCATCATCCAGTCGGTTTCAGCAAAGCAGCGTCCGCGCCGTAGGACGGCGAGGTAACGGGCGGAGGGGCTACACTTTCGCTCTTATGGCAAAACCGCGCCGGACCGTCCCGTCCCGCCACGTCCTCTTCACGGGCTTTCCCGGGTTCATCGGGGCGCGGCTCATCCCGCGCCTCCTCGAGCTCGAGCCCGACACGACTTTTCACTGTCTCGTCCAGGAGAAGTTCCTCGGCGCGGCCGACGTCTCGGTCGCCGCCCTCGCCGGGGAGCACCCGGGCACGGTTGGACGCATCCACCTCGTCGTCGGCGACATCACGTCGCCCGGGCTCGGCCTCGCCGCGTCGAAGGCGAAGGAGCTCAGGAAGGACCTCGCGGGCTGTTTCCACCTCGCCGCCGTCTACGACCTCGCGGTCGCGCGCGACGTGGGCATGCGCATCAACGTGGAGGGCACGAAGAACGTGCTCGAATTCCTGGCGGGCGCGCCCGCCTTCGAGCGCCTCGACTACGTCTCGACGGCCTATGTCTCGGGGACCGCCGTCGGCACGTACCGCGAGACGGACCTCGACGTGGGGCAGAGGTTCAAGAACTTCTACGAAGAGACGAAGTTCCTCGCCGAGGTGGCCGTGAAGGAGAGCGGCCTGCCCGCCGCGATCTACCGGCCCGGCATCGTCGTGGGCAGCTCGAAAACGGGGGAGACGGCGAAGTTCGACGGCCCCTACTTCTCGCTGAACGCCATGGGCGTGCTCCCGTCGCCCGGCGTCTTCATCAAGGTCGGCACGGGCGACGCGCCGGTCAACCTCGTGCCCGTGGACTTCGTCCTCGAGGCGATCGCACGCCTCTCCACGTGGACGCGCGCCGTCGGGAAGACCTACCACCTCACGGACCCGAGCCCGTCGACGGCGTTCGAGATCGAGGAGATGTTCGCGAAGGCGCTGGGGAAGTCGTTCCTCTACGTGCCGGTGCCGCACCTCGTCGCGAAGCTGCTCTTCACGCCGAGTCAGGTCCAGAAGTCGTTCGGGATGCCCGTCCAGTCGCTCGACTACTTCGATCACCCGGTGTGCTACGACGCCGCGCAGGCCACGGCGGACCTCGCGCGCTTCGGCGTCGCCTGCCCGCCGTTCGCGGACTACGTCCAGAAGCTCGTCGCCTTCTGGCGCACGAAGAAGGACGCGATCACGCGGGGAGCGATGATTTGAGGACTTCGTTCCCCTTCACGAACGCGCCGATCATCGATGGCCAGGACACGCGGACCGCCGCCGCCTTCGAGGCGGTGAATCCCGCCACCGCCGAGCCGTTCGCGGACGTTTACCGCGCCGGCCCGGACGAAGTGAACATGGCCGTCGCCTCGGCGCGAAAGGCGTTCCTCTCGTGGTCGAAAACGCCCGTGGCCGACCGGCAGCGGCACCTCGCGCGCCTCCTCGAGCAGGTTCGCCGCGCGCACGAAGACGTGGCCCGCCTCATCGCGACCGAGCAGGGCAAGCCGGTGGGCGAGGCGCGTGCCGTGGACATCGTGCCCGCGGCCGACACGCTCCGGTACCTCTCGCGCCACGCCGGCGAGCTCCTCGCCGAACAGTCGATCGACTACGCGCAAATCCTGTTCGCCCACAAGCGCGGCAGCTACCGCTTCGAGCCCCTCGGCGTCATCGCGGTCGTGACCCCGTGGAACTTCCCGTTCGGCATCCCCTTCGTCGAGATCGCGGCCTGCCTCGCGGCGGGCAACACCGTCGTCTTGAAGCCGGCCTCGGCCACGGCCCTCACGGGCCTCGCGGTCGGGGACCTCTGCCGCCGCGCGGGCCTGCCGCCCGGCGTCGTGAACGTCGTGACGCCCGGCGGCGCGGACACGAACGTCCTCATCGAGCACACCGGCATCGCGAAGGTGCTCTTCACGGGCTCGGTCCGGACCGGCATCGAGGTCATGCAGCGCGCCGCGACGAATCTGACGGGGGTCGTGCTCGAGCTGGGGGGTAAGGACGCGGCCGTCGTGGCGGCGGACGCCGACCTCGACCGGACGGCCGCGGGTCTCGTCTGGGGCGCGTTCGTGAACGCCGGCCAGACCTGCGGCTCGGTGGAGCGCGTCTATGTCGTCAAGGAGGTCGCCGACGAGCTGCTCTCGAAGATCGTCGCGCGGACGAAGGCGCTTCGCCTCGGCGATCCCCTCTCGAGGACGACCGACATGGGCCCGCTCACGACCTCGGGCCAGCGGGAGCTCGTCGAGGAGCATCTCCAGGACGCCGTCTCGAAGGGCGCGAGAATCCTCGTCGGTGGAGAGCGCCCTCAAGCGAGAGGATGGTGGTTTCCGCCGACGGTTCTCACGGGCGTCGACCACGCCATGCGCGCGATGTGCGACGAGACGTTCGGGCCGCTCCTGCCGGTCATGGCGGTGGACTCGCTCGACGAGGCCATCCGGCTCGCGAACGACTCCACGTTCGGCCTCACCGCCTCCGGGTGGACGCGCTCGCGCCGCACGGCCCGCAAGCTCGCCGAGGAGCTGCAGGCCGGGACGGTGACGATCAACGACCACCTGTTCTCCTTCGGGGAGCCGACCGCGACGTGGGGCGGCGTCAAGAAGTCCGGCCTGGGCCGCAGCCACGCGGGCTTCGGCCTCCACGAGCTCGTGAACATCAAGCACGTGAGCGTGGATCTCGGGAACGCCCCGGCCATGCCGTGGTGGTATCCGTACGACGCGGCGTTCCATGCCTTCACGAAGAGCGCGTTCGGAACTCTCTACTCGAACGATCCGCGCACGAAAGTGCCCGGCGTCCTCGGGCTCGTGGGAAGCGGCCGCTTCTTCGGGTACGTGAAGGTCTCCACGCTCGCGACGCGCCTCGGGAAGGTGTTCTGAGGGCCGAAAAGTAGAATCCGGGCGTGAACGAAATCAGGTACCCGGACGCGAGATCAGCGGACGAGATTCTCAGAGAGTCGGAGAGTTTCTTCGCCGGAAGAGGGGCTGTGCACAGGACGCTCCGCTCCCTCGTCGACAGCCTCGAACGAGAGGCGATTCCGTATGCCATCGTCGGCGGGATGGCGCTGAATCTGCACGGCTACCGGCGGGAAACCGTGGATGTGGACGTGCTGATGACCCGCGAAGGTCTCGAGCGGTTCCACCAGCGCCTCGTGGGCCGGGGCTACGTCCTCGCTTTCTCGGGCGCCCGGAAGACATTTCGGGACCCGGAGACGGGTGTCAGGGTCGAGGTGCTGACGTCAGGCGAGTTTCCCGGCGACGGGAAGCCGAAGGCCGTCTCCTTTCCGGATCCGGCGTCCGCGGCGGTAAATCGCGGTGGCTACGCCGTGATCTCCCTCGAGAAGCTGATTGAAATGAAGATCGCGTCCGGCCTCTCGGCGTCGCACCGTCTGCACGTGGATCTTGGAGACGTCCAGCGTCTCATCGAGGAGCTGCGGCTTCCCGTCGACCTCGACGCGAACCTCGACCCGAGCGTCCGCGCCGAGTACCGCCGCCTGTGGGAGCTCGCGCAGCACGCCGGCGAGGGGCCGCAGGAACGCGGCTGACCGTGGGCGCCCCTCCGGACCTCTCCCTCTATCCCGACCAGCCCGGCATCTACCTCTATAAGGACGCCAACGGGAAGATCCTCTACGTCGGGAAGGCGCGGTCCATCCGCAAGCGGCTCGCCTCGTACTTCAACGCCGGACCGAAGCACCCGAAGACCGAAGCTCTTCTCGCCGACTTCGCCGCGATCGACACGGTCGTCGCGAAGACCGAGAGCGAGGCGCTCGCGCTCGAGAACGCGTTCATCAAGAAGCACAAGCCGCGCTACAACATCCTCCTCCGCGACGACAAGACGTACCCCTACATCAAGGTCACGACGGGGGAGGCCTGGCCGCGCGCCTTCGTGACGAGGCGCGTCCTGAAGGACGGCCACAGCTATTTCGGTCCGTTCCTTCCGGCCCGCACGTGCCGCGGCGCGATGAAGATGGTCCAGCGGATGTTCCAGATCCGGACCTGCCGGATCGAGATCGACGGCACGCTGCCGCGCCCGTGCCTCTACTACGACATGCATGCCTGCCTCGGCCCCTGCGTCGCCGGCCTCACGACGAAGGCCGCGTACGACGAGGCCGTTCGGGACGCCCTCCTGTTCCTCTCGGGCCGAAACGAGGAGCTGAAGCCGCGGCTCGAGGAGAAAATGCGCGCGGCCGCCGAAGCGGAGAGCTTCGAGATGGCGGCGGCGTACCGCGACTGCCTGCGCACGGTCGAGGAGCTGGCCGCAAAGCAGCGTGTGCAGTCCCTCTCGGGCGAGGACGTGGACGTGTTCGGCGACTTCTCGGACGGCGGCAACGTGGCGGTCGCCCTCCTCTTCGTGCGCGGCGGGGTCGTCCTCGACTCGCGCGAGTACTTCTGGGAAGGCCTCGGCGACGTGCCGGCTGAGGAGTTCTGGGTGTCCCTCCTGTCGCAGTACTACGACGCCGTGCCCGAAGGCTCTGGATCCACGGGCGCGACGGCGTTCCTCCCGCGCGAGGTCCTCCTGCCCGTCGACCTGCCCGATGAGGCGCTCGAGCCGATCGAGACGTGGCTCACCGAGCGCAAAGGGGCGCGCGTCACGATCAGGACGCCCCGGCGCGGCGGAGCCTTCGAGCGCGTCCAGATCGCCCGCGACAACGCGCGCCAGAACCACATCCGGCGCTTCCGGCGGGCGCGCGAGCGCGGCGAGAAGGCCACGCTCGCCCTCGCCCGGGCGCTCGACCTCGACCGCCGCCCGTCGCGGATCGAGTGCTTCGACATCTCGCACCTTTCGGGGAGCGACACCTACGCCTCCTGCGTCGTCTTCGTGGACGGCGAGCCCGCGAAGGACGAGTACCGTCTCTTTCGGATCGAGCGACCTTTCGTCGACGACTTCGCGTCGATCGCCGAGGCCGTCTCGCGGCGCTATGCGCCCGCGAGGAAGGAGGGGAGGCCGCTTCCGGATCTCCTTCTCGTCGACGGAGGCAAGGGCCAGCTCTCGGCGGCTCTCGCGGCGCTCGACCGCATCGGAGTCGAGCTGGCGGCGGCCTCGCTCGCGAAACGCGAGGAGCAGGTGTTCGTTCCGGGCCGGTCCGCGCCGATCGCCCTCGCGCGTACGAACGCCGGCCTCAAGCTGCTCCAGAGGGCGCGCGACGAAGCCCATCGCTTCGGCCTGAAATCGCATCGGCGGGCGCGCGGCAAGCGCGCGCTCGAGAGCCCACTTCTCGCGATTCCCGGCCTCGGACCTTCGCGCGTGAAGACGCTGCTCGCCGCCTTCGGAGGCGCCGAGGCCGTCCTCGCCGCGACGGACGAGGCGTTGGCAGCCGTCGCCGGCAAGTCCGTCGCCGCGCGAATCACGCGCTTTCGGCAGACCCTCGGCGGTGAAAGATCCGCTGCCGCTGCTACACTTTCGAGGGAATGACGTCCTTCAACAGCTTCCAGGGAACGAAGATCTCCAACAGCGACAGCCGCGTCCGCATGCTGAGGGGCGGGTCCCTCGAACGCACGCCGTTCGCCGAGGTCGTGAGAAGTCTCTATCGGGAACGCGCGACGGCGCAGTTGCTCGTGGCCAGCAAGGGCGAGGAGCGGGCGTTCTCGTTCGACCGGGGTCAGATCCTGTTCGCGAGCTCGAATCGGGAGGCTCAGCTCGTGGGAGAGCTTCTTCGTACGTTCGGCCTCGCGGACGAGGACCTTCTCCTTTCGGCTTTCGAGAGGGCGCTCGCCGAGCCCGGTCAGGGCCTCGCCCGGGCGCTCGCCGAATCGGGAGCGGTTCCTCCGTACGTCGCGGAAGCCGCCGCGCGCGCCCTCTCCGAGCGGCTCTTCTTCGACACCTTCAAGTGGACGACCGGCGTCTTCACCGTCACGCCTCTCGAGGCGGCGCCCGCCGTGCCCTCGAAGATGGACCGCCCGACGGGGGGAATCCTCCTCGAGGCCTTGCGACGACTGCCCGCGCCGGCGTCCCAGCTCAACACGTCGTTCGATCCGGGCTCCCGGCCGGTCTTCGCGGCGAGCCTCCTTCTCCGCTACCAGGCCCTCCTCCTCACGCAGGCCGAGGCCGAAGTGCTCGGGAAGGTCGACGGGACGACGACGGTGGAGCAGATTCACCGCGACCAGCGCATCATCGCCCGGCTCGCGGCCACGGGCCTCGTGGAGCTCGTCGGCCAGGGGCGCGTCACCGAGAAGAGCGGCGCCGGCAAGGGGCTCGTCCTCCTGAACGTCGAGGTTTCCGGCGCGCCGCCTCCCGCGCGCATCGCCGAGCAGTACGAGCTCCAGCGCGAGCTCGTGTGGAACACCTACCGGCGCCTGGACTGGGCGTCGTACTACGATCTTCTCGGTGTCGAGCCGGAAGCCCCGATCGAGGTCATCGAGAAGTCCCTCCACGAGCGCGCGCGCCTCTTCCACCCCGACCACCATCTGAAGGAGCATCTCGCGGACGCCCGCGACGCCCTCGAGGCTCTGTTCGATCGCCTGAGAAGCGCCGAGCGCGCGTTCCGGACCCCCGAGGAGCGCAAGGCGTACGACCGGACGCTCGAAGTGAGCGCCGACACCATCTCCATCCCGGGGACCGAGCCGGGCGTGGAGGTCCAAAAGGAGATCGCGCGCAAGAACTACGCGCGCGCGAAGGTCCTGTACGAGGAAGAGGACTTCCATCCGGCGCATGAGATGGTGCGCCAGGCCGTGGAGTTCGACCCCAGCCAGAAGGAGTACTGGGTGCTCCTCTCGAGGATTCAGCGCAAGAACCCGAAGTGGGTGAAGCGCGCCACGGAGACGATGCGGCGGGCGGTCAAGTTCATTCCCGAGAGCGTCGATCTGTGGTGGGAGCTCGCGGAGGCCTTCGGGTCGGAGCGCAACGAAGCGGAGCGCGTGAGGGCCCTCAAGGAAGTCATGCGGCTCGATCCCGCGAACCGAAGGGCCCAGACGGCTCTCGCCGAGATCTCGGAAAAGGCGGGCCGGTGACGGCCGGCCTCACCCAGCTCTTCGGGACCGGGCTCGGCCTGTCTGCCGCCGCGGGTCTCAACTCCTATGCCGTGCTGCTCGTCTACGGGGCGATGGCACGCTTCTTCCCCGAAGACTATCCCGGCACGATCGCCCGCCTTCTCTCCTCGAGCCCGGCCCTCAGCGCCGCCGCGGTCCTCTTCCTCCTGGAGTTCTTTGCGGACAAGATTCCGGGCCTCGATCACTTCTGGCATCTCCTTCACTCGTTCATCCGGCCCGTCGTGGGAGCCCTCGTCGCGGTCGCGGCGGTCCAGCCCGAGGGGTCGGCGGTCCTGAACGTCGTCGCCGGCGGATCGGGCGGAGCCGTCGCGCTCGTGTCTCACCTCGTGAAGAGCGCGACCCGCCTCACGTCGACCGCCCTGACCGCGGGGATCGCGAACGTCGCACTGTCCCTCGCGGAGGACATCGTGGCGTTTCTGCAGAGCCTCGTCTCGATCTTCCTGCCGCTCGTCGCTCTCGTCGTCGTGATCGCGATCGGCTTCATCTTCGTCCTCACGATCCCGCGGATGGCGCGCTTCCTCGACCTCTTCGGAAGGCGGCGCCCTGGCCGCGAGGCGCCCCCGGCCGCCTGACCCGTCAGGGCTGGCATCCCAAATGCACTTCGAGAACGAGGGACCTGTGATGACTCCATGCCTCCGACGCCGGATGATCGCTTTCGCCGTCCTGCTCCTTGCCGGGGCCGCCTCCGCTTTCGCGGAGCGCCCCGACGACTCCTCAATGATCGTCGGCGCGGTCCCGCGCGAGCTCGCGGCCGCCCGCGAGATCGCGCGGGTAGACGGAGAGGCCCGGCTCGACAGGTTGATGCTCGTGCTGCCCCGGCGCGACCCGGAGGGTCTCGCGCGCCTGCTCGCCAGTCAGCAGGATCCCGCTTCCCCGGAGTTTCACCGGTGGCTTTCACCCGCCGAGTTCGAGAGGCGCTTCGGAGCCTCCGACGAGGATGTCGTCGCGCTGCGCGGCTGGCTCACGGGTCACGGACTCGAGGTGGAGGACGCGCCCGCGGGACGGGCCGCGCTCGTCTTTTCGGGCCGCGTCTCCGACGTGGAGCTCGCCTTCGACACCGAGCTTCACGAAGTCTTCGCCGAGGGAAAAGTCCGGATCGCGAACACGCGGCCCCCGAAGCTGCCGCTCGGCCTCGCGCGAAGGGTCGTCGGCGTCCTTTCGCTCCACTCGTTCCCGCGCCGGAGGCCCCTCGCGCGGCCAATGCCCTACAACACTGCGTTGAACGGCCAGCATTTTCTCGCCCCCGCCGACTTCACCGCGATTTACAACGTCGATGCCCTCGCCGACACGGGGCTCACGGGCAGCGGGATCAAGATCGGCCTCCTCGCGCAGACGAACGTCAACGTCGCGGATACGGCGTTCTTTCGCAGCAACTTCGGCCTGCCGCCGAACGATCCCGTCGTGGTGCTCAACGGTGGGGCAGACCCCGGTATCCAGAAGGACGACGAGACCGAAAGCGATCTCGACCTGCAGTGGGCGGGCGCGATCGCCCCGGCGGCACAGACGCTCCTCATCACGTCGAAGGCGACGATAAACGGCGTGGACCTTTCGGCCGTATTTGCAGTCAGCGACAACCGCGCTGACGTGCTCTCACTCTCGTACGGGGCCTGCGAGTTCGACTTCGCCGACTCCGACACCGAGCTCTACACGAACGTCTGGGCGCAGGCGGCGGCCCAGGGCATTTCCGTCTTCGTCGCCTCGGGCGACACGGGCGCCGCGGGCTGTACTCCACCAACCGAAAATGCGACAAGCGCGAGCGTGAGCGGCCTCTGCTCCTCGCCGTACGCCACCTGCGTGGGCGGAACGCAGTTCCTCGACTCACCCGCGTCGACGTACTGGAACTCGACGAACAACCCGGTCACGAAGGGATCCGCGAAGAGCTACATCCCGGAGACGACATGGAGCGACGGGGGCGGTTCGACGGGAGGGGGCAAGAGCATCCTCTTTTCGCGCCCGCCCTGGCAGGACGTCAGCGGCCTTCCTGCCGACGACGCCCGCTACGTTCCCGATGTTTCCGTGGCCGGCTCCGTCCGCACGCCTTACTTCATGGTGCAGGGCCACACGACCGGCACGAGCGGGCTCTTCACCGTGGGAGGTACGTCGGCTTCCGCGCCCGCGTTCGCGGGCATCGCGGCGCTCCTCGCTCAGAAGGCGGGCGGCCGGCTCGGCAACCTGAACCCGCTCCTCTACGCCGCCGGACGTACGCTATACGGCCAGGCGAACGTATCGAGCGCCGTCCCTCTCGTCCCAACGCCTCCCTTCCGCGACATCACGACGGGGAACAACTCGGCCAACGGCGTCACGGGTTTTGCGGCCGGCCCCGGCTACGACGCGGCGACCGGTCTCGGCTCCATCGATGCCGCCGCTCTCGCGTCCGTGCTGCCCGGTCGGGCTGCCGCGACGACCGATTTCACGCTCGGAGTGTCACCCGCGACGCCGACTCTCGCGTCGGTCGGCATCGTCGTCGTGAGCCTCACCTTTCAGCAGATCGGCGGCGCCGACGCGGACGCCGTCGCGACCGTGACCATCGCCGGCCTTCCGGCGGGCGTGACCGCCGAATTTCGGCCGGGGAATCTCGCCAACGCCGCCACGGGGATCGTCGCCCGCGCCGAGCCCGCGACCCTCACCTTGACCTCGCTCGGCGCCACGGCATCCGGGACGTATCGCCTCGACCTCACGGCGACGTCAGGGTCCGTCGTTCGGCGAATCGCCCTCTTCCTCACGGTTGGCGGCGGCGCGGCGACGCCGCCGGCCGGAGCGGTCGTGCAGGCGCCGGTCGTCCTCGACATCCACGGAGCGGCCTCGTCGCACTACACCTCGGACTTCGTGGCCGTGAACCGGAGCGGCTCCGACGCGACGCTCGTCCTCGTGTACGTCCCCGCGGCCGGCTCGCCCGGCGCCGGCGGCCCTGCCGTCGCGCGCACGCTGCCGGCCGGCCGGCAGCTCTACATTCCGGACGTCATCGCGTTCCTAGCGGCGAACGGATGGTCGCTGCCTTCGGACGGCTCCGGCAAGATCGGGACCTTCTTCGCGACGTTCGTCGGGGTGACCGACCCGGCCGCGGTTTTCGCCGGATCGCGCACGTCCACTCCGAACCTGTCGGCCTCCGTCGGCGGAGCCTTCGGGACGTTCGCGCCGGCCGTGCTTTCCGGAGGCGCGAACGGGTCCGGGGACACCTGGATCTACGGCCTGCGCGAGAACGCGTCCTTCCGCTCGAACCTGGCGGTCGTCCATGCGCCGGGCACGGCCTCCGGCGCGACGTCCGGCCCCGTTTCCCTCGAGATCCAGCTCTTCGACGGCGACACCGGCGCGACCGTGGGCACGCCCCTGGCGCGCACGCTCCAGCCGGGAGAGTTCTTCCAGTACAACCAGGTCCTTGCCAACGCTCCTGCCGGCCTGACGAACGGCTACGCGCGTCTCCGCAGGACTTCCGGCACCGACCGGTTCATCGCGTACGGCGTCGTGAACGACGGCGGCAGCGCCGGCGGCGGCACCTCGGACGGCAGCTTCCTCGTCGCGAACGCGACCGAGGGTCTGGTGCCGATCCTGCTCGACCTGCCCGGCCCGCCGCATTTCACGAGCGACCTCACGCTCACGAACCCCACGCCCGCGCCCGCCACCGTCACCCTGACGTATACGGCGTCGTCCGCGTTCTCGGGGCAGGGAAGCGGGACCGTGACGAGAACGCTCGGCGCGGGGCAACAACTCGTGCAGGTGAATGCCCTCTCTTTCCTGCGCTCCCTCGGCCTCGCGATTCCGTCTACGGGCGGCCAGGGCGGAACGCTGCTCGTGAGCGGCGCGGTCGCGCAGGCGCGCACGTCGAACCCGAATCCCGACGCGATCGTGGGCGGCTCGTACGGGCTCTCGTACCCGGCGGTTGCGGCGTCCGGACGCGCGCGGGGAGAGGCATTTGTCTACGGCTTGCGCCAGGACGCGGACGTGCGCAGCAATCTCGCGATCGCGGACGCCCGGGCGGGGAACGGAGCGTCCGTGACTTACATCGTCGACGTGTTCGACGCGGACAGTGGCACGTCCACGCCCGTCCTCACGAAGAGCGCGGCGCTCGCGGGCGGACAGTGGACCCAGTTCAACACGATCCTCGCCGAGGCCGGAATCGCGCATGGGTACGTGCGCGTGAGACCTTCTGCGGGCACGTCGGACTTCGTCGTCTACGGCGTCATCAACGACGGTCCCGGCGCGGGCTCACGTACGTCGGACGGCTCGTACGTGCCGATGGTCGTCGTGAACTAGAGGAAGGCCGGACGGGGAGAAGATCTCTGCTATCGGCGGCTGCATGAGCAGCCGCCGCGGGGAGAAATCTACGGTCGGCTTCCAGCTGTCAAGGGCCTTCGGCCGCGGGGCGGCGCGCGCAGCGCGCCCTTGACAGCCGGAGGCCGACGAGCACGTTTGTTCTTCGGGGGCCGCGTTCAGCGGCCCCCGATAGCAGAAAAATCTTCCTGGTCTTCTCTCTATTCAGTCTCGTCCGCCCGAAGTAAGATGCCCGCGACTCGGGCCGGACAGGCGGTCGCCGCTCCAGACGCCACGGCTGAAGGAGGGGAGGAAAGTCCGGACTCCCGCGGGCAGCGTGCCGGAGAAATTCCGGTCGGGGCAACCCGAAGGAAAGTGGCACAGAAAACACACCGCCGATGCGCCGCGAGGTGCAGGTAAGGGTGAAAAGGTGCGGTAAGAGCGCACCGCGGTTCCGGCAACGGGACCGGCAGGCGAAACCCCACGCGGAGCAAGGCCAAATAGGGTGACGGAAGGGGCGCCCGCCCCCGCGGCCTCGGCCGACGTCGCCGGGTCGGTCGCTCGAGCCCGTTCGAAAGATCGGGCCTGGAGGAATGACCGCCGGCCGGAAGGCGCGAGCCGACCGGCTACAGAATCCGGCTTATCGTCCGGCCCGAGTCATTCTCCGACCCGCGGAACCGCTGGAAGGCGCCCCGGCTTTCTCTTCGGCTAGACTTGTCCCACCGATGAAGGTCGTCGTCAAGTCTGCCGCTCCGGGCGGGTTCACCGACTACATCGCGCGCTTCTCGGCCGGCCAGCCCATCTTCGAAGAGGGCGAGGTCGGTACGGAGATGTACGTCATCCAGTCCGGGACCGTCGAGATCTACAAGCGGAGCCGGCGCGGCGACGAAAAGTCTCTCGCGATACTCGAGAAGGGCGACTTCTTCGGCGAGATGTCGATCCTCGAGGACGTGCCCCGCACGGCCGGGGCGCGCGCGAAGACCGACTGCGAGCTCGTGCGCATCAACCAGTCGACGTTCGACGAGATGCTCCGCCACAACGCGGAGATCGCCGTGCGCATGCTCCGCAAGCTGTCCCGGCGGCTCCGCGAGACGACGAAGCTGCTCGAGCAGTCCACGGGAGCGGCCCCCGCGCTGGACGAAAGCTCTTCCGACATCTTCGCGAAGGTGTCCGAGCGACACGATATCTTCCGGCTCGTTGCCGTCGCCGGCGGCGAGGAGTTCTTCCTGAACCGCGACGCCGAGACCACCGTGGGCCGCGTCGATCCCGTCACCGGCATCAAGCCCGACGTGGACCTCGCCAATCTCGACACGCAGCGCTCCGTCTCGCGGCGCCACTCGAAGATCGTCCACGAGGACGGTGAGTTCCGCGTCGTCGAGGAGATCGGCACGATGAACGGCACGTTCGTGAACGGCGCGCGCATCGTCACGGGGCAGCCGGTCACGATCAAGGACGGCGACCGCATCCGCTTCGGCCTCGTAGACCTCACGTTCCGCTTCAGCAAGGCGTAGGAGACATTCCCGTAACGCTCCCGCGCCTCGCGAGTCTTCCGGGCATCGGCGCGGCGCGCGCCCGCGAATTGGCCGAGGCCGGGGTCGAAACGGCACTCGACCTTCTGCTCCACCTCCCGTTCCGCTACGAGGACCGCACGCGCATCGCCCCCATCGCCGCGCTCGTGCCGGAGGGTCCGGCCGTCACCGTGAAAGGGGAGGTCCTCTCTGCGCGGCTCATACGCACCCGACGCCGCGGCTTCACGATCTTCGAGGCGATCCTCGACGACGGCTCGGGCACGGTGCGCCTCGTCTTCTTCAACCAGCCGTACCTCGCCAGGTGGCTCGTGCCCGGGAAGACCTTCTGGGTTTACGGCGTCGCGACCCAGGCGGCGCGCTATCGGCGAGGTCTCGTCATGGAGAACCCGCAGATAGAGGAATTAATGGAAGATTTCTTAGAAGGGGAAGAGGGGAAGGAGCCTCTCTCCGTGGGCCGCGTCGTGCCCATCTATCGCAGGCTGCCGGGCCTGACCCCACGGGCGCGGCGTTCTTTGGTCTTCCACCTTCTAAGAAAATTTGCAGACGGTCTTCCGGAGCGGCTGCCCCCCGGGATTCGCGAGGGTCTTAAGCTGCCTTCTCTTTCCGAATCCCTGCGAGAGGCCCACTTCCCGGGCAGCGCCGGGGGCCCGGCCGACGCGGAGGCGTGGACGGAGCGGAAGTCGCCGTACCTCCACCGCCTCGTCTACGAGGAGTTCCTCGAGTTCCAGGTCGGCCTGCAGCGGCGGCGCCTCGAGCGCGCGGAGGAGCCCGCGCCCATTCTGGCCGCCGACGAGGAGATCCGCGCGCGCCTTCGGGCCGTGCTGCCGTTCTCCCTGACCGTCGCGCAAAAGCGCGTGATCCGGGAGATCGGCGAGGACTTTCGCCGCGGCACGCCCATGCGGCGCCTCCTGCAGGGCGATGTCGGCAGCGGCAAGACGATCGTCGCCGTGCTCTCGGCGGTCCTCGCCGCCGCCTGCGGCTACCAGACCGCCGTGATGGCGCCGACCGAGATCCTCGCCGAGCAGCACGCGGCGACGATCTTCCGCCTGCTCGCGAAGTCCGGCCTCGTGCCCGCTCTTCTCACGGGCCGCGTGAAGGGAAAGGCCCGGTCCGCGCTCCTCGACCAGCTCGCGGGCGGGCGCATCAACCTCCTCGTGGGGACGCACGCTCTCCTCGAGAATCCCGTGGAGTTCCTCCGGCTCGGGCTCATCGTGATCGACGAGCAGCATCGCTTCGGGGTCGCGCAGCGCACGGCGCTCGCCGCGAAGGCCGACGCGACCGGGAAAAGGCCGCACCTCCTCGTCATGTCCGCGACGCCCATCCCGCGCTCTTTGGCGCTCACGCTTTACGGAGACCTCGACGTCTCGACCCTCGACGAGAAGCCGCCCGGGCGGACGCCGGTCGCGACGCGCGTCCTGCCCGAGCTCGAGCGCGCCGCCGCGTTTCGCGAGATCGAGGCAGAGATTCGGAGCGGAGGCCAGGCCTACGTCGTCGTGCCGCTCATCGAGGAGTCGGACACGATCGAGGCGCGCGCCGTCGAAAAGCACGCCGAGGAGATCCGCCGGGCGCTGCCGGCCCGGAGGGTCGGCGTCGTACACGGCCGCGTTCCGCCCGAGGAACGCGAGCGCACGATGGGAGAGTTCGCCGCCGGGCGGCTGGACGTTCTCGCGGCGACGACCGTCATCGAGGTCGGCGTGGACGTGCCGAACGCGTCGTACATGCTCATCGAGAACGCCGAGCGCTTCGGTCTCGCGCAGCTTCACCAGCTGCGCGGACGCGTCGGGCGCGGGAGGCGCCCGTCGCGCTGCGTGCTGCTTTTCGGCACGAAGGCCTCGCCGGAATCGCGCGAGCGCCTCTCCGTCCTCGAGAAGACGGACGACGGCTTCGTCGTGGCCGAGGAGGATCTCAGACGCCGCGGCCCCGGAGATGCGCTCGGGACGCGGCAGAGCGGCGTGCCCCTGTTTCGGGCTGGAGACCTCCTGCGCGACGTCGCGTGGATGAAGCGGGCGCGCGAGGAGGCGGTGAAGCTCCTGGCAAAGGGCCTGGACGGGCCCTTCCGCACGCCGCTCCTCCTCCGGGCCGCGGGCCTCCCCGCGGCGGACTGAGGCCCCCGAAGGGGAGCCCGTTCCGGGTTAACATCCGCCGCCGCGTGGCGTGACCGCGCGCGAAGGCGCCGTGAACCCGGAAAAAACGCTCGAAATCGTCATCCAGATCGTGGTCCTGCTGTTCGCGGTCTCGTTTCACGAGTCGGCCCACGGTTTCGTGGCGATGAAGTGCGGCGACAACACGGCCCGGGACCTCGGGCGCATCACGATGAACCCCCTCAAGCATCTCGACCCGATCGGGAGCCTGTTCTTCCCGGCGATGCTCGCGTTCTCGGGCCTTCCCGTGTTCGGTTGGGCGCGGCCCGTGCCCGTTTCGCTCCGCGGCGTCCCGCACCCGCGCCGCGCGAACCTGCTCGTGTCGGCGGCCGGCCCGCTTTCGAACGTGCTGCTGGCGATCCTGTTTGGCGTCGTCGTCGTCATTCTGAAACGCCTTTTTCTCTTGGAAGGTGATCCGGCCATATTTCGTCCGCTGTTTCTCATCGCGGGGAGCTCGGTGCTCGTCAATGCGTCGCTGGCGATCTTCAACCTTCTCCCCGTTCCTCCGCTCGATGGGTTCGGCGTCGTGGAAAGCCTGCTGCCCGCGACCGCCCTCCCGGCGGTCATCTTCCTGCGGCGCTTTGGCTTCATCATCCTCGTTGTCGCGATGTTCACCGGAATCCTCGGGTTCTTCATGCGACCCGTTCAGGATGTGGTGATCCGCTGGCTGAAATCCTGATGTCCAGTCCTTCCAAGAAAATCGTTCTCTCGGGCCTTCGCCCCACGGGCCGGGTCCACCTCGGGAACTACTGGGGCGCCGTGAAGAACTGGGTGGACCTTCAGGCCGGCTACGACTGCCGGTACTTCGTGGCCGACCTTCACGCGCTCACGACCGACTACGCCGACGCCTCTCAGATTCGCCAGGCCACAATTGATGCCGTGACCGACTGGCTCGCGGTGGGCCTCGATCCGGAGAAGTCCGTCATCTTCGTGCAGTCGCGCGTGCCGCAGACGGCCGAGCTCGCGCTCGTCTTCGGGATGATCACGCCCCTCGGCTGGCTCGAGCGGGTTCCCACTTATAAGGAGCAGATCGAGCAGCTCCGCGAGCGGGACCTCGGGACGTTCGGGTTTCTCGGCTATCCGGTCCTCATGACGGCCGACATCGCGCTGTATCGCGCGCACTACGTGCCGGTCGGAAAAGATCAGGAAAGCCACCTCGAGATCTGCCGCGAGATCGTGCGGCGCTTCAACGGCTTCTACGGCGACGTCTTCCCGGAGCCGCAGGCGCTCTACACGGCCACGCCGAAGGTGCCGGGGCTCGACGGCCGGAAGATGTCGAAGAGCTACAACAACACGATCGCGCTGTCGGACTCGGCGGCGGAGGTCGATAAAAAGGTCATGGGCATGGTCACGGACCCCGGCCGCGCGCGCCGCGCGGACCCGGGCAACCCCGACGTCTGCAATCTCTACCCCTTCCACGTCCTCTATTCGCCGCCTGTGGAGCAGAAGCAGGTGGACGTCGAATGCCGCACGGCCGCGCGCGGCTGCGTGGACTGCAAGAAGCACCTCATCCGCAACATGAACGCGGCGCTGGAGCCCGTCCGGCAGAAGCGCGCGGAGATCGTGGCAAGAAAGAACTTCGTGAAAGAGGTGCTCGAGACGGGCAGCGAGAGAGCGAGAAACATTGCTTCGGAGACGATGGAGAGAGTCTCCAATGCGATGGGATTGCTTTGAGAGGCGCCCAATTCGGATTTCTTAAAAGGGTGAGTGCGGGCCGCGCTCGGTCGTGCGGTGGAGCGGTGCCGAGCCCTCTTCACTTTCTAAGAAATCTCTCTTCTCTTCGGACTTCCCATGGCTGAAGGCATCCGTCTCCCAATCCCCGCCGGCGCGGACCTCATGCAGCCGTACCCGGTGAAGCTGCCCCAGTTCGAGGGCCCGCTGGACCTCCTGCTCCACCTGATCCGGAAGAACGAGCTCGACATCCGGAACCTGCCGCTCCTCGACATCTGCCGCCAGTACCACGAATACCTCGTCCTCATGCAGGAGCTCGACCTCGAGGTCGCGGCCGAGTTCCTCTACGTCGAGGCGATGCTGGTGCACATCAAGTCGCAGATGGTGCTGCCGCGCGCGCAGAGCGGCGCTCCGCAGGAGGACCCGCGCGACGAGCTCGTGAGACGGCTCCTCGAGTACCGCAAGTACAAGGGCGTCGCCGAGACGCTCCACGAGATGGAGGCCCTCCGCCTCGGGCTCTGGAGCCGTCCGCCCGCGAAGCTGGAGGCGACCGGGACGGAAGCCGAGGAGACGGACCTCTCCGAGGTCTCGCTTTTCGATCTCCTGGCGTTTTTCAAGGGCGCGCTCGACCGCTATCGCGCGCAGCACCCGCCGTCGATGGAGATCTCTCACCAGAAGTTCTCCATCAAGGAGAAGATGGCGGAGATGCTCGCCCGCGTGAAGGCGGAGGGCGGCCCCGTGCCTCTGTCCGACGTCTTCCGCTCCCTCTCGGGCCGGAGCGAGGCCATCGCCATCTTCCTCGCCGTTCTCGAGCTTCTCAGGCTCCGCGTCGTCAAGGCGCGGCAGGACGGCGAGTTCAGCGAGATCTACCTGGACCCGACGGGGGAGGAAACCTCGCTCGAGGGGTACGAGGAGGCCTACCGGTGACGACGCACGTCGCGCTGCTGGAGGCGCTCCTCTTCGCGTCCGGCAAGCCCGCGACGGTCGAGCGCCTCGCCGAGGCCGCCGAGATCTCGAAGCAGGAGGTCGAAGCCGCGCTCGAGGAGCTCGAGAAGGCCTGCGAGGCCGACGGGCGGGGCGTACGCCTCGACCGCGTCGCGGGCGGCGCGCGCCTCGTCTCGCGGAACGAGTTCGACATGCCCGTCCGCAACCTGCTCGGGCTGGAGGGCAAGACCAGGCTTTCGATCGCCAGCCTCGAGGTGCTCTCGATCATCGCGTATCGCCAGCCGGTCACGGCGCCCGAGATCGCCGATCTGCGGGGCGTGAACTCGGCGTCGTCGCTGCGCACCCTCCTCGACAAGAAGCTGATCACGACCGCCGGCCGCAAGGAGGTCGTCGGACTGCCGTTCCTGTACAAGACGACGAAGGAATTCCTCGTCCACTTCGGCCTCACCGACCTGAAAGACCTCCCGCGCCCCGAGGACCTCGAC
>JBGQDL010000059.1:0-20399 GCA_041495865.1 Thermoanaerobaculia bacterium
AAGTGCACGTCGTGCCCCCGGCGCGCCAGCTCGTGCCCGAGCTCCGTCGCGACGACCCCCGAGCCTCCGAAGGTCGGGTAGCACGTGATGCCGATCTTCACGTTCTCTTCCCGCCCTCGTATCCGAGGAACGCGGCGACCGGGTCCGCCAGCGTCGGCGGCGCGTTCGAAACGAAGCCTTCCGCGTATTCCACGTTCGCGATCCTCCCGAGCGCGCGCGCGCGCGCCTCGATCCCCTCGAAGAAGCCCTTCGAGGAGACATACGTCTCCGGCCCGTGAGAGTTCGGGTCGTGGAACTGGCTGCGGTACGCCCGGAGGGCCTCGAGCTTCGCCGCGAACGTGGCGGAGACGTCCACGAGAAACGTGGGAGGGACGAGGGCGTAGGTCGCGTAGAACACGACCTGGTCGGGCCGGTGGGGCGGAAGGCCGGTCTCGAGCTTCGCGAGGCCCGCGTACCACGCGGCCTGCGGGACGAGGAGGCCCGCGCGGGCGTGATCCGGATGGCGGTCGGCGGCGAGAGGCGCGAGGACGAGGCGCGGCCGCGCGCGCCGGACCGTCTCGACGACGCGAAGCTCGGCCGCGCGGTCCGTCCTGAGGCCGCCGTCTCCGAGGTCGAGCGTCTCCCGAAAGCGCGCGCCGAGAATCCGCGCAGCCTCCCGCGACTCCAACTCCCGGATCTCGGGCGTCCCGCGCGTCGCCATCTCGCCGCGCGTGAGGTCCACGATTCCGAAGGACCGGCCGCGCCGCGCGAGGGCGGCGAGTGTCCCGCCGCACCCGAGCTCGGCGTCGTCGGGGTGCGGTGAGAAGGCGAGGACGTCGACGGGCTCGATGCTCAAAGGGCGATCACCTGGAGTCCTGGCTCGTTCCACGCGAGCTCCCGCCTGAGCGCGCCCACGAGCGCCTCACGGCCGAAGCGCAGGACGTAGGGCAGCGCGGAGTACGCCCGCTCGGCCAGCGTGCCGCCGGGCAGGAACTCCTCCGCGAGCCGCTTCACCTGCAGCGCGGTGCGTTCGTCCGCGCGCCCCGCGGCGCTGGCCGTTTTCTCGGCGAGCTTCTCGAACGCGAAGGCCGTCTTCTCGCGCGTCGATTCGACCGCCTTCTCGAGGGACGCATCCACGGCGAGAAGCGCCGGTTTCAGGGCCTCGAGGCCCCGGATCGCGTCCTCCCGGACGCCCCCGAGGCGTGCGAGCAGCGACCCGGCCTCGCCGGAGCCCTTCTTCCGGAGCATCGCCTCCGCTCCCTCGAGGACGTCCGCCACGGAAAAGCCGAGCTTGCCGAGGAGGCGCGCCGTGGCGGCCGGCACGAGCGCCACCAGGGGGCGCGGAACAATCACGGGCGGAACGATTCCTGCCCAGGCGAAGAGCGGCCAACCCTGGGCCCAGTAGGCGATCTCGGCCGGGCCGAGGATCGTCGCGGCGACCGGAAAGAGAGTGGAAGCGGCGAGCGGCCGCGTGAGCGCCGAGAAGGACGGCAGCCAGGCGCCGCTCGCGAAGCGCGCGACGACCTCCTCGGCCTCGAAGGTCTCGTCACGTCCTTTCAGCGCGAGCCGCGATCCCGTTTCGACGAGCAGGAGGCGGTCGGCGCCGACGCGCGCGAAGAGCGGCAGGGCGGCCGGGTCGGACGTGACCTGGAGCGGGTGACCCGCGGCCTCGAGCGCCGCGTCGCGCTCTTCGAGGAGGCGCCTCACCTCGGCCCGCTCGCGCACGACGCGAGACGCCAGCGGCACGAGCGCCGGCTTGTCGGCCCGACTCGCCGCGTCCACGACGGGCATCCCGCCGCCCGGAACGCCCGAGAGAAGCCACGCGAGCGTCGCGGAGAACGCCTCGAAAAACGTCCTGCCTCGATGCGCGAAAAGGAGCGCCGCCCGTGCGTCCTCGTCCGGCGGATGGGCGAGACCGGCCGCTGCCGCCGCGACGAGCGCTTCCGTGTCGACCCCGACGGGGAGTCCTCCCACCGGCGAGAGGTTTTCAGCGAGCGTGCCCGCGTCGGGGCCGAAGTCCTTCGCTCCATCCGGCCCTGGAAGCACGACGCGTGTGACCTCGGCGAGGTCGTGGTCCTCGGAGGCGCACCAGAAGGCGGCGCGCGCGGGCGTGCCCTGCGCGTCGAGGTCCGCGGCGAGCTTCTCGGCCGCGAGCGCCTTCACGAGGGTGAGGAGCGGGCCGCCGAAAAGACCCGCCTGCTGGCCGGTGAGAACAGCTGCGGCTTCGCCGCGCGCGAGCGCCGCGAGCTTCGGGGCCGTTTCCTCGGGCACGGTCCGCGGCCGGAACGCGGTCCGCACCGCGCGCGCGCGCTCCGCGATCGCCGTGAGCTCCGGCCGATCCGGAAGGAACGCGGACACGTCCGGCGAGCCCGTGGCGAGGCCCAGCGCGAGAGCGGGAATCCCCGGTACGCGCTCGAGCGGAATTGCCGTCACCACGCCCTCCCGACGCTGGTCTCCGCGAGGGAGGGCGCTCCGCCGGCCTCCCCGCGTGGCGCGAACGGGAAAAAAGAGGGCTCCGCATCGCGGAGCCCTGGTAGGAGGTAGGAGGCGTTCGTGTCAGCCGGCGCGCCCTTTCGGCGTCCGCCGGTCCTGCCTACCTCCAACGCAAGCCCCGTGCCGGGGCGGCCGGCCCCGGGCGAGGACGCACTGCCGCGACACTCCACGGTCAGGCCGGCTGGACCACGGCCAACCGGGCTTCCGCGAAGCGGACTTCCGCGCTCGCGGCGTCGAGCTCCTCGTCTCCGGCCGCGCGGTCCCGCAGGCCCTCCGCGTCCGCCTTCTCGGCGGAAGCTTTCGCCACGTCGATGGTGTCCGGCGCCGCGGCCTCGTCGGCCAGGACGCGCACGGCGTCGCCCGCGATCTCCACGAAACCGCCGCGCACGGCGAGCATCGCGCGGCGCGAACCGTCGCGATAGCCGACCACGCCGATTCCGAGGAGCGCGATGAGGGGGGTGTGGCCGGGCAGGATGCCGATCTCGCCCCGCTGCGCCGGCAGCGTGACTTCGTCGCAGGCGACGCCCTGGAGCACCGCGCGCTCGGGCGTGACGACCGTCAGCGCGAGCCGTCCGTCCAAGGTCAGGCTCCCGCCTTCAGCTTCTCGGCCTTCTCCTGCGCCTCCTCGATGGCGCCCACGTTGAAAAACGCCTGCTCGGGCAGCTCGTCGTGCGTGCCCTCGACGATCTCCTTGAACGAGCGGATCGTGTCGGCGATCTTCACGTAACGGCCGGGCACGCCGGTGAACTGCTCGGCCACGTGGAAGGGCTGCGAGAGGAAGCGCTGAATGCGGCGCGCGCGCCCCACGATGATCCTGTCGTCCTCGGACAGCTCGTCGATTCCCAAGATCGCGATGATGTCCTGGAGGTCCTTGTACTTCTGCAGGACCTGCTGCACGGCGCGGGCGACGTTGTAATGCTCCTCGCCGACGATCATCGGGGAGAGGATCTTGGACGTCGAGGCGAGGGGGTCGACGGCGGGATAGATGCCGATCTCGGCGATCTGGCGCGAGAGGACGGACGTCGCGTCGAGGTGCGCGAACGCGGTGGCGGGAGCCGGATCGGTGAGGTCGTCGGCGGGCACGTAGATGGCCTGCACCGAGGTGATCGAGCCCTTCTTCGTGGACGTGATGCGCTCCTGCAGCTCGCCCATCTCCGTGGCGAGGTTCGGCTGGTACCCGACGGCCGACGGCATGCGGCCGAGGAGGGCGGAGACCTCCGAGCCCGCCTGCGTGAAGCGGAAGATGTTGTCGATGAAGAGGAGGACGTCCTTGCCCTCCTTGTCGCGGAAGTACTCGGCGGCCGTGAGACCCGTGAGCCCGACGCGCAGGCGCGCGCCGGGAGGTTCCGTCATCTGGCCGTAAATGAGCGCGGCCTTCGATTTCCTCCAGTCCTTCGGGTCGATGATTCCCGATTCCGTGAACTCGAGCCAGAGGTCGTTCCCCTCGCGAGTCCTTTCGCCGACGCCCGCGAAGACCGAATAGCCGCCGGCGGCCTTGGCGACGTTGTGGATCAGCTCCATGATGAGCACGGTCTTGCCGACGCCGGCGCCGCCGAACAGTCCCGTCTTGCCGCCGCGCGTGTAGGGCTCGAGGAGGTCGATGACCTTGATGCCCGTCTCGAACAGCTCGACCGACGTCGACTGGTCCTCGTACGGCGGCGGCTCCCGGTGGATGGGCCACTTCTCGGCCGTCACGACCGGGCCCATCTCGTCCACGGGCTCGCCGATGACGTTCAGGATGCGGCCGAGCGTCTCCGGGCCGACGGGGATCGAGATCGGCGCGCCGAGATCGACCGCCTTCATGCCTCGCACGAGGCCGTCGGCCGGCTTCATCGAGATGCAGCGCACGCGGTTCTCGCCGAGGTGCTGCGCGACCTCGGTGATGATGTCGATCTTCTCGGTCGAGAGCCCTTCCTCGTCCGTGATGTGGACGGCGTTGAAGATCGTCGGGAGCTTCCCGACCGGGAACTCCACGTCCACGACGGGACCGATGATCTGGACGACCCTGCCTTCATTGCTCATGTTCTTACTCCAAAGCCGCCGCGCCCGAGACGATCTCGATGAGCTCTTTCGTGATGCGCGCCTGGCGCGCGCGGTTGTACGTGAGGGTGAGCGAGTCGATCATGTCGCCCGCGTTCTTCGAGGCACTGTCCATCGCGGTCATCTGCGCCGCGAAGAACGCCGCCTGCGACTCGAGGATCACGCGGTACATCTGGAACTCGAGGAAGCGCGGCAGGAGCGTCCCGAGAATCTCCTCGGGCGACGGCTCGTACAGGTAGTCCGTGCCGCCCGGCGCGGCCTCCTCCAGGGCGACAGGAAGGAGACGTTTCGTCCTGACGACCTGCGAGATCGCGCTCCGGAACTCGTTCGAGACGACGTAAACGGCGTCGGCCTCGCCTGCGACGAAACGCGCCGCGAGCGAGCGCGCGATCTCGGCCGTGGCCGCGGCCCCCAGCCCCGCGAGACCCGCGCGCGCCTCGAGGATCTCGACCGGGCGCCGTCTCCAGAAGTCGTTCGCCTTCTTCCCGAGCGCCACGAGGCTGACCCTCGCGATCCCGCGCGCCGGGGCTTCGCGCAGGAACGCGGCGACCGCCCGGTTCACGTTCGTGTTGAAGCCGCCGGCCAGGCCCTTGTCGCCGCTCACGGCGACGAGGATCACGTTTTTCTCCTCGCGCGCCGCGAGGAGGGGGTGGAGCGGCGCGCCGTCTTCGCGGGGAGGAACGCGGGAGGCGACCGAGCGCAGCGTGGCCTCGAGCGTGGTCGCGTACGGACGCGAGGCGATGGCGCGGTCCTGCGAGCGGCGCAGCTTCGACGCGGCGACCATCTTCACCGCTTTCGTGATCTGCTGCGTGTTCTTCACGCTCCGGATCCGCCGCCGGATGTCGATGAGGTTCGCCATGTGAGGGCTTGGGCGCCGCCCTACGCCTGCTTCGCCTCGGGACGCGCGGAGAGGAAGACCTTCTTCGCCTCCGTGACCGCGAGGGAGAGCGCGGCCTCGATCTCGGCCGTGAGCTTGGCCGCAGCGCGGATCTCCTGAAGGAGCGGCGCGCGCTGGCTTCCCAGGTACTCGTGGAGCGCGCTTTCGAACGGCAGAACGGCCTCGACGCGCAGGTCGTCGAGGAAGCCTTTCGTGCCGGCGAACACCGAGGCGATCTGGAGCGCGACGTCCATCGGGACGTACTGGTTCTGTTTGAGGATCTCGACGAGCCGACGTCCGCGGTTGAGCTGCGCCTGCGTCGTCTTGTCGAGGTCGGAGCCGAACTGCGCGAAGGCCGCGAGCTCGCGGTACTGCGCGAGGTCGAGGCGCAGCGTGCCCGCGATCGCGCGCATCACCTTGATCTGGGCCGACCCGCCGACGCGCGAGACCGAGATGCCTACGTTCACAGCCGGGCGCTGGCCGGAAAAGAACAGGTCTGACTCGAGGAAGATCTGCCCGTCCGTGATCGAGATGACGTTCGTGGGGATGTAGGCGGACACGTCTCCCGCCTGCGTCTCGATGATCGGGAGCGCCGTCAGCGACCCGCCGCCCTTCTGCTTGTTCAGCTTCGACGCCCGCTCGAGAAGCCGGCTGTGCAGGTAGAAGACGTCTCCGGGATACGCCTCGCGGCCCGGCGGGCGGCGCAGGAGGAGCGAAATCTCGCGGTAGGACGCCGCCTGCTTCGAGAGGTCGTCGTACACGACGAGCGCGTGCTTGCCGTTGTACATGAAGTACTCGCCCATCGCGCAGCCCGCGTAGGCGGCGATGTACTGGAGCGGCGCCGGGTCGGACGCGGACGCGGCGACGACGATCGTGTGCTCCATGGCGTCGTGCTGCTCGAGGGTCTGGACGACCTGGGCGACCGTGGAGTTCTTCTGGCCGATCGCCACGTACACGCAGAAGACGCCCGTGCCCTTCTGATTGATGATTGCGTCGAGCGCGATGGCGGTCTTGCCAGTCTGGCGGTCGCCGATGATGAGCTCTCGCTGCCCGCGGCCGATCGGGATCATCGAGTCGATGGCCTTGAGGCCCGTCTGCATCGGCTCCTTGACCGGCATGCGGTCGACGACGCCGGGGGCGAGCCGCTCGACCGGATAGAACTCCGTCGAGGCGATCGGGCCCTTGCCGTCGATCGGCAGCCCCAGCGGGCTGACCACGCGCCCCACGAGCGCCTCTCCGACGGGCACCGAGATGATGCGCTTCGTGCGCTTGACGGTGTCGCCTTCCTTGACGAGGCTCGTCTCGCCCATGAGGACGCAGCCGACGTGGCCTTCCTCGAGGTTCAGCGCGAGGCCGTAAACACCGTTCGGGAATTCCACGAGCTCGCCCGACATGACCTTGTCGAGGCCGTAGGCAAGCGCGATGCCGTCGCCGACCGATACGACGGTTCCCACTTCGTCGACGTCCACCCCCTGCGTGACGCCGGCGAGCTGGGCCCTGATGAGCTGGGTGATTTCCTGGGCGCTGATTTCGGCCATGTTTGGTGCTTCTTTCTCCGTCTGTCAGGCCGGGGCGAGTGCGTGCAGGGCGGCGCGGGCTTTCTCGAGCCGCCTTTCGAGCGAGGCATCGAGCCGCGCGCTGCCCACCGAGACGACGAAGCCGCCGAGAAGGGCCGGGTCGACCGCGGACACGAGGCGGACGCTCTGCTTCGTGCGCTGCGCGACAAGAGCGCGGAGGATGTCGAGAACGGCCGCGTCGGCGGGCCGCGCCGTGACGATCCGCGCCTCGACGACGTGCGTGTCGTGATCTTGCCGCGCGCGGATGGCGGCGAGAAGCTCCCCGAGAAGGCGGAGCCTGCGGTTGACGAGCAGGATCCGGAGCAGCCGGCTCGCGACCTCGGGTACGCCGACGCGGGCCGCGACCGAGGCCAGAAGCGCCTCGCGCTTCTGCCGGTCGAGGCCGGGATTCTCGAGCACCTTCACGAGCTCGGGAGCCCGGTTGAACGCGTCCCGGAACGCGTCGAGCGCCGCGAGCTCGGCGGCCGGGTCCACCGCCACGGCGAAGAACGCGTCCACATACGGGCGTGTGAATTTTGCGCTCATCGCTTCAGTTTTTCGCGGCGCCCGACAGGCGGGCGACGCCTTCGGAGAGCAGTCTCTTCTCGTCGTCCTGGGTGACGGTCTTCTTGAGGATCTCGCGGGCGAGGTCGACCGACAGGTCGCCGGCGTAGGCCGTGAGCTCGGCCCGCGCGGCGCGCACGCGGTTGTCGAGATCGGCGCGCGTCCTGGCGAGGAGGTGGTCGGCGTCCGCCTGACTCCTCGCGAGGAGGGCCGCGTGTTCGGCGTCGGCCTCGCGGCGCGCTTCGGTCTTCAGGTTCGCGAGCTCCGCCTCGATGCTCGTCAGCCGCGCCTTGAGCTCCGCCGAGAGCTCTTCGGCGCGGCGCCGGTCGTCGTCCGCCTTCGCGAGAGCCGCGGCGACGCCTGACTTGCGGTCGTTCAGGAATCCGGCGAGAGGCTTCCTGAGGAGGTACCAGAGGAGGCCGAGAAAGAGCCCCAGGTTGAGGATCTGCCAGACGAGACTCGGAACACCGAGAAATCCCCGGGCGGCTTCATGGCCCTCTTCGATGAAGAAAATCGCCGCCGGCGTCACGCGATGCTCCGTCCGAGAGCGAGCGAGGCGATTTCCACGGCAGTCGCGCGCGCCGTCTTCGCGAGCTCCGAGCGCGCGGCCTCGATGTCCTTCTCGAGCCGGCCCTGGGCGTCCGCGGCCGCGAGCCGCGCTTTCTCGCGCGCCTCCTCGAGCATGGCCTGACGCTTCGCGTTCGCCTCGGCGCGCGCGGCGTGGCGCGCGGCAAGCGCGTCGCGCCGCGCCTCCGTAAGGCGCCGGTCGATGCCGAGGAGCGTTTCTTTCTCCTCGTCGAGCATCACGGCGAGCGCGGCCGTCGAATCCGCGACGGCACGCTCGCGCGCCTCGAGGATCCCGCCCAAGGGACTGAGGACGTACCTCCTCAGCACGGCATACGTCGCCCAGAAGATCGCCACGATGAGGAGCAGGGAGAGATCGGGTAGCTGCATGTGCGCTCGGCGTCGCGTGCGCCGCCCCGAAACCCGGGCGCCGGACCTCTCGGGCGACGCCGTGGACCCCGGATCTGCGCAGGAGGCGGCGTTATCTCACAGCGGCGGCGGGCGGTCAAACGCACCGACGCCCGGCGGACGCACACGACTTGCGGCGCGCCGCCGTGGTAGCCGCGGAGAGCAGTAAGACTTTGATTGCTGATATTCGGCGGCTGCAAATGCAACCGATTTAATCTCTTGATGTATTATTATGACGCTGTAGCTATTAGACTTATTGCTGTGTTTTCTGCGCTTCAGATTCCTCGGCGCGCGGCGGGCCGCTCTCGACCGGGCCCTGGATCACGGCCCCCTCTTCGACGACGAGCGTCGGCGTGCGGATGTCGGCGAAAACGCGGGCTCCCGAGTGCAGCTCGACGCGCTCCTTGGCATGGATGCTCCCCTTGATCGTGCCGGAGACCGCGAGCCGCCCCACCCGTATGTCGCCTTCGACGACGCCGCCCTCTCCGATCACGAGCTCGGCGTCCGACGTGATCGTGCCCTTGAACTGCCCGTCGATCCGGAAGACCTCGTCGAACGAAATCGTGCCCTCCAGCCGAGCGCCGCGGTCGAGGAACCCGTTCAGCGAGCCGCCTCCCTTCTTCGCGCTCATGGCGTGCGGGCCCCGGCAAATCTCTCGAACAGGCCGATGAGCTCCTCCTCCGAGTAGAACGCAATGCGGATTTCGCCGCCGCGCCGCTTCCTTCGGATCTCGACGCGCGTCCCCAACGCCCGCGCGAGGCGAAGCTCGGCGTCGCGGGTGTCGGCGTCGACGGCGCGGGATTTCCTCTTCTTCCTCCCGCCCCCCCTCTGGATGTCCTCCACGCGAGCTTCGGTGGCCCGAACGGAGAGCCCGCGGCGCACGACTTCCTTCGCGAGCTGCTCCTGATCCGCCTCGGACGGTAGCGCGAGAAGAGCCCGAGCGTGACCCGCGGAGAGAGACCCGGCCTCGAGCGCGGCGCGCACAGCGGCCGGCAGCTTGAGCAGACGGAGCGCGTTCGCGACGGTCGCGCGGTCCTTGCCGACACGCTCGGCGACGTCTTCCTGCGTGAGGCCGAAATCGTCCTTCAGATGGCGGTAGGCCTCCGCCTCCTCGAGGGCCGTGAGGTCGCGGCGCTGGACATTCTCGACGAGCGCGAGCAGGAGGTGGTCGCGATCCGTGACGCCCTCGCGCACGAGCACCGGGACCTCCGAGAGGCCCGCGAGGCGCGCCGCCCTCACGCGGCGCTCACCCGCGACGATCCGGAAGCGCCCGCCTTCCTTCGCCACGAGCACGGGCTGGAGAATCCCCGTCCGCCGGATCGACCGCGACAGCTCCTCGAGGCCGGCGTCGTCGAAACGGCGTCGCGGCTGCCGCTTGTTCGCGTCGAGAAGATCGATCGCCACGGCCCGCAGGCCTCCGCCCGGACCCTCGGCGCGCGCCGAAGGAATGAGAGCCGACAGGCCCTTGCCCAGGGCCGGCTTTCTCGAAGCGGTCATCCGGAGATCCTAGCAGCCGGGGCGGACTGCGCCGCCGGGCGGCCGTCGCGCCTCACGAGCTCGCGCGCGATGCCGAGATACGCGACCGCGCCCTTCGACTTCACGTCATAAAGGAGGATCGGCTTGCCGAAGGAGGGCGCCTCGCCAAGACGCACGCTCCGCGGAACGACGTTCTCGAAGACCGCGCCCCCGAAGTGCTTCCGGATCTCCTCGAGGACCTGCCGCGAGAGATTCGTGCGCTCATCCCACATCGTGGCGACGACTCCGGCAAGGCCCAGTCCGGGGTTCAGCCTCTCCTTCACGCGCTCGATCGTCGCGAGGAGCTCGGAAACTCCCTCGAGCGCGAAGTACTCGCACTGGATCGGCACGAGAACCCCGTCCGCGGCGACGAGCGCGTTCACAGTGAGGAGCGACAGAGACGGCGGGCAGTCGATCAGGATGTACTCGAAGCGGTCTCTGAGCGGGTCGATCTTTCCGGCGAGGCGGTGCTCGCGGCGCTCCTCGTTCACGAGCTCCACCTCGGCGCCCACCAGCTCGCGGTTGGAGGGCACGAGCGTCAGACAGGGAAGGTCCGTGCCCCGGGCGACTTCCTCGAACGCCGCCCCCCCGCCCAGCCAATCGTAGGCCGTGCGAAAGAGCGCGGCCTTGTCGACGCCGAGTCCGGAGGTCGCATGGCCCTGCGGATCGAAGTCCACGAGCAGGACCTTTCGCTCGAGAACCGCGAGAGCGGCGGCGACGCTGATGGCGGTCGTCGTCTTTCCGACTCCCCCTTTCTGGTTCGCGACGGCGAGGACGCGGGCCGCCCGGCGGAGATGTTTCACGTGAAACACCCGAGCACGAGGACGCCCCGCCGCTCGGCCCCTGGCGCGGCGTGGAATGAGGACCGTCCTGCACCGCTCGACCGCGCCGCCTCGGCCGAAAGAGATTCGGTCGTCCAGAGCAGGGCCTCCGCGCCGGCCGAAAGGAGCGGGCGCGCCGCGCTCACGAGCTTACCCGCCGAGCCCACGGCGCGGGTCGTCAACACGTCGTAACGCGGGGTGCCCGCCATGGAAAACGAGTCGGGAAATCTAGCGTTCACGACCCTGGCGGTCAACGCGAGGCGGTCGAGCAGCGCGGTCAAGTAGGCCGCCTTCTTCCCGGATGATTCGACGAGGGTTCCCTCGAGGTCGGGCCGGACGAGAAGGAGCGGAATGGCGGGGAAGCCGCCGCCGGAGCCGAGATCGAGAAGTCGGGCTGGGCGCCCTTCCGGGCGCGGCAGGAAGGGGAGGCCGAGAAGGGAGTCGAAAAGGTGCGTTCCGACGAGGACGTCGGGCTCCGCGGACCGCGCCGACACGAGGTTCATCGCAGCGTTCCTCTCGAGCAGGAGGGACAGGAATGTCGCGAGCGCACCGGCCGCCGCTTCGGCGCGCGCCCTCTCCTCCTCCGGGACGTCCGCGATGAGACGCCGGATTCGGACCTCCAGGCTCACGCCGCGACTCCACGCCCGGCCGAAAGGAGGCGGGCGAGGAGGAGGGTGACCGCAGCGGGGGTCACTCCCGGGAGGCGCGAGGCCTGGCCGAGCGTCCGGGGGCGGTGGCGCTCCAGCTTTTCGACCGCTTCGGCCGACAGCCCCGGGATGCCCCTGTAGACGAATCCGGCTGGGAAGACGCGCTCGGCCGCGCGCGCCACGCGGGCGATCGCCTCACGCTCGCGCGCCACGAAGCCCTCGTACCGAAGATCCGCAACGAGCCGGTCGCGCTCCTCGGGCCGCAGCGCGGCGAGGTCCGCGGCCGTCTCACAGTCGAGCATCTCCCCGCAAAAGTCCTCCAGCAAGGAGAGGTCGCCTTCCGGCCGGCGCAGAAGACCGCCGAGAGTCGTCTCCTCGAGCAGGCTCACGCCGCGCTCGGCGAGGCGCTCGCGCGTCGCGCGATCCGGACGTATGCGCGCGGAGGTCAGGCCTTCGCGCGCGCGCGCGACTCGCGCTTCGGCCTCGAGCACGGGGGCGGCTTCGTTCTCGCTCACGAGCCCGAACGCGAGCGCTGTCCCGGTCAGCCGCGTGTAAACGGTATCGGCTCCGAGGAGGAGGCGGTGCTCGGCGCGAGAAGTGAGGAGGCGGTAAGGCTCTTCCAGGCCGAGCGTGACGAGGTCGTCGAGCATCACGCCGATGTAGGCCTCGTGCCGCCCGAGCCGGAGCGGTTCCTCACGAGTTACGGCGCGAGCCGCATTCGCTCCCGCGACGAGGCCCTGGCCGGCGGCCTCCTCGTAGCCGGATGTGCCGTTGATCTGCCCCGCCAGGAAGAGTCCCGGCAGGGCGCGCGTTTCGAGCGAGACGTCGAGTTGCTCGGGGAAGACCATGTCGTACTCGACGGCGTAGGCGGGCCGCAGGATCTCGGCTCGCTCGAGACCATTTATCATTCGTACGATTGATTCTTGAATTCGCTCCGGTAAAGACATCGAAAGGCCGTTGAGGTAAAGCCAGTCTGTCGACAAGCCCTCCGGCTCGACGAAGATCTGGTGACGCGGCTTGTCGGCGAAGCGCACGACCTTGTCTTCGATCGACGGGCAGTAGCGCGGCCCGCGGCCCACGATCCGTCCGGAATAGAGCGGTGAGAGCGGCAGGCTCTCCCGGATGAGGTCGTGCACGGCCTCGTGCGTGTGCGTGAGCCAGCAGTCCACCTGCCTCTGTCGGGGAAACGTCTCGCGGCGCGACCGGAAGGAAAACGCGACCGGCTGTGCGTCGCCCGGCGCGCGCGCCATCTTCGACACGTCGACCGAGCTCGCGCGAACGCGCGGCGGGGTCCCGGTCTTCATCCTCCCGAGGCGGAGCCCAAGGGCCAAAAGTGCGTCCGACAGGGCACGCGCCGGCGGCTCGTTCCAGCGCCCCGCCTCCCGCCGCGCGTCGCCCACGTGAACGAGGCCGCGCAGGAATGTCCCGGTCGTCACGACGGCCGCACCGCAAGGGAGCGTCGAGCCGTCCTCGAGGACGAGGCCGGCGAGCCTCCCTCCGCGCACCGAAAACCGCTCGGCCGTGCCTTCCCCGAGCGTGAGGTTCGGCGCCGCCTCGAGAAGACGCGCCATCTCTCCCGCGTAAAGCGCCTTGTCAGACTGACAGCGGAGGCCGCGCACGGCGGTTCCGCGCGACCCGTTGAGCACCTTGAACTGGATCGCGGTGCGATCCGCGACGAGCCCCATCGCGCCGCCGAGCGCGTCGATTTCGCGCACGACCTGTCCTTTCGCGAGGCCGCCCACCGCGGGGTTGCAGCTCATGCGTCCGATCGTCGAGAGCTCGCGCGTGAGGAGAAGCGTCTTCCTGCCGAGCCGCGCGGAGGCGAGCGCGGCTTCACAGCCCGCGTGCCCCCCCCCGACGACGACGACGTCCCAGCTCGCTTCCATCGAGCCCACTCTACTTGCCCACGCAAAACGTCGCGAAGATGCGGTCGAGGAGCTCCTCGGTCGCCGTTTCGCCCGTGATCGCCCCCAGGGCCGACAGCGCCTCGCGCGCGCGCGCCGCCGTGAGCTCCGGCTGGCCGGACGCGCTCCGCGCCAGCTCCGCCGCCCCGCGCAGGGACGACGCCGCGGACACGAGAGCCTGGCGATGCCGCTCGAGGACGAGGAGGTCTCCTTCCGCCTCGACGAGCTCGAGCCGTGAGGCGAGAAGCGCCCTGAGCTCCTCCAGGCCTTCTCCCGTGACGGCAGAGACGGAGAGGCTGGAAAGAGAAGAAAAGGGAGATTCTGCCGCAACGAGATCGGCTTTCGTCATCACGAGGAGCGTCCCCTCCCCTCTTCCCCTTCTAAGAAACTCTTCGTCCTCTTCGGACCTCCCAACACACGCATCCACGGCGTAGAGGACGAGGTCCGCCTTCTCCCCCGCGCGCTCCGCCACGCGGACGCCGACGCTCTCGACCTCGTCCTCCGTCGCCCGCAGGCCCGCAGTGTCGACGAGCACGACCGTCTCGTCGCCGAGCTCGCACGTCTCGGAGATCGCATCGCGCGTGGTGCCGGGCACGGCCGTGACGATGGCGCGGTCGCGTCCCACGAGCGCGTTGAAGAGCGTCGATTTCCCCGCGTTCGGCCGCCCGAGGATCGCGACCACCTTGCGCCGGTCGCGCACGCCGCCTCGCGCGGCCGCCGCGGCGAGGGCCTCGGCTTCCGCCGCGACGGCGAGAAGCGCGTCCGCGGCGAGGCGGGCGTCCGGGGCCGGCACGTCCTCGGCGAAGTCGAGCGCCGCCTCGAGCCCAGAAAGGACGTCGAGGATCCTCTCGCGCGCCGCCGCAACGCGCCGCGAGAGCTCACCGTCGACAAGCGCGAGCGCCCGCCGCGCGGCTCCCCGGCTCTCCGCCGCCGCGAGCGCGGCGAGCCCTTCCGCCTCGGCGAGATCCAGCTTGCCGTTCGACAGGGCCCGCCGCGTGAACTCGCCCCGCGCCGCCGGCCTCGCGCCCGCCTCGCGTGCCGCCGCGAGGAGCCCCGCCACGACCGCGGGAGATCCGTGGCAGAGGAACTCCACGACCTCCTCGCCCGTGGCCGAATGCGGAGCCGGAAAGAAGAGCACGAGTGCCCGGTCGAGCGGCCTCCCATCCGGACTCACCAGCCGGTACAGAGAGGCCACGCGCGGGCACGGTGTCTCCGGCAGGCGCGGAGCGATCCGACGGGCCAGCGCGAGCGTCGCCCCGGCCGGCCCCGTCAGGCGAACGACCGCGAGCGCCGAAGCGCCCGGCGGCGTCGCGGGCGCGACGACGACGTCGCCCGAGCGGTCCGGGTCGGTCGAGAGGCGCGCCACGGGTGAGTTTTCGCCCCTCGGGAGGTCAGGGGGCCTTCGGCTTCATCGAGACCGGACCGAGGTCGGTGAACCGGTTGAGAAGCATCTGCTGCCCGATCGTGAGGACGTTTTGCATGAGCCAGTAGAGGACGAGTCCGGACGGCACGTCCTTGAAGAGAAAACCCATGACGAGCGGCATGATGTTCTGCATCTTCTTCATCGTCGGATCGCCGGCCGTGGGCGTCATCTGCTGCTGGATCCACATCGTCGCCGTCATCAGGATGGGGGTGACGTAGTACGGGTCCTTCGCCGAGAGGTCCGTGATCCAGAGCATGAAGGGCGCATGGCGCAGCTCGATCGAGTGCGCGAGCAGGTTGTAGAAGGCGATGAGGATGGGCATCTGGAGGAGGAGCGGCAGGCATCCGCCCGCGGGGTTGACGCCCTCCTGCTTGTAGAGCGCCATCGTCTCCTCGTTCATCTTCACGCGCGCCTGCGCGTCCTGCTTGATCTTGCCCGCCCACTTCGCGCGAATCGTCTCCACCTTCGGCTGCAGCCCGCTCATCTTCTTCATCGAGACGAGCTGCTTGTGCGTGAGGGGATAGAGGAGAACCTTGATCACCACCGTGATGACGAGGATCGCGACGCCCCAGTTCCCGACGACTTTCTGGATGGCCTTGAGGCCCCAGAGAAGCGGCTTCACGACGATCGCGAACCACCCGTAGTCGATGAGGCGGTCCATGCCGGGACGGGTCTTTTCGAGGACGTCGAGCTCCTTCGGGCCAAGGAACACGTCGGTCGCGACGGCGCCGGGCGCCGAGAGGACGACCTCGCTTTCGGTCTCGGCGGCCGCGGTCTTGCCGTCAGCCGCCGGAGGACCCGGCGCAAGAGTCACGGGCCGCAGGGTCACGGCCGCGGCTCCGGAAGGGAGAAACGCGGTGAGAAAGTAATTGTCCTCGAGGCCCGCTGCGACGAGACCCTCGCCCTTTTGCACGGGGTCTTTGAGTCCGTCCTTGGCCTTGCGGTCCACCGAGGCCGAAGCCGAAAGCGTGATCGTCGAGCCTGGTTTCGTGTATCGGTTCGCGAGCTCGTCAGGGGACGGATTGCCGATTCCGGGCCCGAGGACGAGGCCGACGGGGCCGGCAGGCACTCCCTCGCGCTCGGCCGTCACGGTGGCGACGTACGAATCGCGGAAGACGTACGTGCGCAGGAGCCCCTCACCGCTCGCCTCGCGGTACCTCATGCGCAACGTCGTCACGCCGTTCCCGGCCTCTCGCTCCACGGCGAAGCGGGCTTTCGCGGCCCGCGCGAGGAAGGCGTCCGCGGGGTCGAGCGCGAGCGTCGCGCCGGGAAAGGGCGCCCCCTGGCGCACGAGGTCGAGCGCCTTCCCGGCGGCATCCCGGTGGTGCGTCAGGACAAACGACTTCAGGACCCCGCCTTCATTCGAAAGGCGCGCCGTGTAAAGCGGACTCCGCACCTCGATCGTCTCCAAAGCTTCCGCGGAGACGGGGGTCACGCTTTCGCGGGACGGCGCGGGGGCTAGGACGGGGGCCGCCGCCCGAGGGGCAGGGGCGGCGGTCGTGCCGGGTGCTGCAGTCGTGGGCGCACTCGGAGCCGGTTTCGCGGCGGGGGCGGCCGGTTTCGGCGGCGGGAAGAGAACCGTCCAGCCGATCAGGACGGCGGCCGACAGGGCGAAGGCGAGAACGAGGCGCTTCGTTTCCAAGGGATCTCCTCTGGCGAATCAGGGAACCGGGTCGGGGCCACCCGCATGGAACGGGTGGCAGCGCGCGAGCCGCCGCACCGCCATCGCCAGGCCTCGGCGGACGCCGTGCCTGAGGACGGCCTGACCGGCGTATTCCGAGCACGTGGGTGTGAACCGGCACGCCGGCGGCAGCAGGGGCGACACGAAGCGCTTGTAGGCGGCGAAGGCCCCCGCGAGGGCGCGGGCCGGCGCGAGCGCAGCCGCGCTCATTTCGACACGGCTGCGGCCGCGCCCGAAAGAAGCGCCGAGAGCTCCCCGGAAAGCGCGGCAAAGGTCGCCTGGGTCGCCCGGGCCGAGATGTTCACGACGAGGTCCACGCCGGCGTCGGGCACGGCCGCAGCCCAGCGGCGGAAGATCTCGCGCACGCGCCGCCGTGCGCGGTTGCGCGCCACGGCTCCGCCCGCCTTGCGTGTGGCCGTGATTCCGAGGCGGAGCCCGCCCGTGGGCCTGGAACGGGCGAAAACGACGACGAGGCGGCCGTACTGTTTGGTGCCGTGCTCATAGACATCGAGAAAATCCCGGCGAGCCCCGACGCGACGCGCTCGCGGGAAGGCTTCGCTCGGCGGCTGGCGGGACTTGCTGCTGGCCCGTGCGTGCATGGCTCCTGCCGGAAGCCGCGTCCGCGGCGGGTCCGGGTATCGCCTCCGCTCAGGCGGAGATACGCTTGCGCCCTTTCGCCCGGCGGCGGGCGAGAACGGCGCGGCCAGTCTTGGTTCTCATCCGAACCAGAAATCCGTGCGTCCTGCTCCGGTGACGGTTGTTCGGCTGGAATGTGCGTTTGGTCTTGGCCATGATGCGCGGGCCCTCCGGCGGGGACCGGGATTCTCCGGGCTTCCGTCGGTCCTGTCAACCGCGAGGCCCCTTTTCGCCTCCGGGAGGCGCTGATACCATTCGCGTCCCGCCCTGAATCCCGTTTTGCACAGCGGTGGAGATCCTGTGGAAAAGCAGACGACGTGGGCCAAGATCCTGGAGCACCTGAAAACGCGCGTTGACGAGCGCGAGTATGACTCGTGGTTCCGCGATTCCCGCCAGAAGTCCGAGACGGCCGAGGCCATCTTCGTCCAGGTGCGCACGCCGCTCTTCGTGGACTACATCCCCGAGGCCTATGCCCTGCAGATCGCCGAGGCGGCTCACCTCGCGGGTGCCGGCAACCGGGAGATCCGCTTCGGCGCCGACGGGGAGTACCGCTCGGCGGTGAATCCCCAGAAGGTCGCGGCGGAGCCCCGGCGGCGGACGGGCGGCCTGAATCCGGCGTACACGTTCGAGCATTTCGTGACGGGGGAGTCCAACCGCCTCGCCCATGCCGCGGCTCTGCGTGTCGCCGATCAGACGTCGCGGCAATACAACCCGCTTTTCATCTGCGGCGGGACGGGCCTCGGCAAAACGCACCTCATGCAGGCGCTCGGGCACCGGCGCCTCTCACGGCGGCCGGGCGAGAAAGTGATCTATCTGACTTCCGAGAATTTCGTGAACGAGGTCGTCCTCGGCGTGCGGTTCAACAAGATGGAGAGCCTCCGCCAGCGCTTCCGCGCCGCCGACATCCTCCTGCTCGACGATGTCCAGTTCGTCGTCGGGAAGGAGGCGTCGGAGAATGAGCTTTTCCATACGTTCAACGCGCTCTACGACGAGGGAAACCAGATCGTCTTCTCCTCGGACGTTCCGCCGCGCGAGATCCCGGGTCTCACGGACCGCCTGAAGAGCCGGTTCGAGGGCGGCCTCATCGTGGACATCCAGCTGCCCGACTTCGAGACGAAGGTGGCGATCCTGCGTCAGAAAGCCGAGGCGAACCAGGTTGTCCTCGAGGACGACGTCGCGTTCTTCCTCGCGGGCAAGATCAAGTCGTCCATCCGGGAGCTCGAGGGGTACTTCAATCGCATCGTCGCGTTCGCCTCCCTGAAGGGAGAAGCCATCTCTCTCGACCTCGGCCGGGAAGCCCTGAAAGACGTCTTCCGCACCGAGGAACACGCGACCTCTCCCGCCGAGATCCTGAAGCTGGTCGGCACCCATTACGGCCTCAAGCCGGCCGAGCTTCGCGCGCGGACGAAACGCGGGCCCATCGTCTTCGCACGACAGGTCGCGATGTATGTTCTCAAGGAAACGACAGCGCTTTCGCTGCCCGAGATCGGTCGGCTTTTCTCCGACAAGCACCATACGACGGCTCTCCACGCCATCCGGAAGATCGCCGCTCTGCGCGAGGAAGACCCCGAGCTGGACCGTCTTCTCGCGGGTTTTCTGGCGCAGTTTCGCTGAGCTTTCCACCTCTTTTCTCTCTCGCCCGGACGGGCGCTCTCCCGGCCGTTGGAAATGTCCCTCCCGCCGGCGTCGGAGGACCTCTTTTTCACAATGGACGGGGCAGAGATCCACAGCCAGTGCCCATTTCTAAATATATGTAGAGAAAAGACTTATACGCTAGTGCACTTTTGAGACCTCCCTACGTCTTCTACTTCTCTCGAACACCTGTAGATGATAGAATTCAGGATGTAAGGAGAAGTCGTGGAGCTGACACTTCCGGCCTCGATCCTGGCTCGCGAATTGAGCCTGATTCAGGGCGTTGTCGAGAAGCGGACGACGCATCAAATCCTCACGAATGTCCTGCTTGAAGCCAAGGGCGGGACGTTTACTCTCACGGCAACCGATCTCGACACGACCCTCGTGTCCGAGATCGCTCCGGTCGCGCTGAAGAGCGCGGGTGCGGTTACCGCGCCGGCGCGGCGTCTGTACGACGTCGTGCGTGAACTGCCGCCGAACGCGGACCTCAGACTCAAGGTGCTCGAGAACAACCACGTTTCTCTCGAGTGCAAGGAACCGAAGCTCAGAATCCGCTTGAACGGCCTCCCTGCCGGCGATTACCCGACCCGGCCGGAGCCCGCCGGAGGGCCCACCCTGACGCTCTCCTTCGGCGCGCTCCGCCGGATGGTCGACAAGGTGCGGTTCGCGGTCTCTACCGAGGAAATGCGCCTGCAACTTCAGGGCGCGCTTCTCAAGACGAAAGGGGGAAGCGTCGAGATGGTCGCGACGGACGGCCATCGGCTGGCGCTCGTGGAGGTGGACGGCGCGCGGGCTGAAGCCGGCTTCGAGCCGGTCCTCGTCTCCAAGAAGATTCTCGACGAGCTCGGAAAGCTCGACGCGGGCGACGACGCCCCGGTGACGATCGTGCGCGGCACGAATCACATCGGGTTTTCGGTCGGCAGCCGAAGGCTTTTCTCGAAGCTCGACGAGCGCCGCTTCCCGGACTACGAAAAGGTCATCAGCAAGGAAAACGACAAGAAAGCAGTCGTTCCCCGAGAGGAGCTTCTGGGGGCTGTCCGGAGGATCGCCCTCTTGTCCGGCGACCGGATGAAAGCGGTGAGCCTCACGTTCCAGAAGGACGCCCTGGTCGTCTCCTCGGAGAGCCAGGAGGTCGGCGACGGCTCGCAGGAAATCACCATCGCGTACGACCACCCCGCGGTCACGCTTCGCCTCAACGCGCGCTATCTCGAGCAGTTTCTCGAAGTGGCCGAGACGAAAGACGTGCACCTGTTCGTCAAGGACGAGCAGGCGCAGTGTCAGGGGCGCCCCGCCGAGCCGCTGGGGGGGATCCGAAGCTATCTCTACGTCGTGATGCCGATGAGGATGTAGTCGGCCGCGTGGAGATCCTCTCTCTTTCGACCGAGGGATTCCGAAACCTGGTCAATGGCCGGGTGGAGCTGCACCCGCGCCTGAACCTCGTCGTCGGGGACAACGGACAGGGCAAGACGAACCTGCTCGAGGCGCTCGCGCTCGTCTCGGGTCGGCCGTCGTTCCGGACGCGCGACCTCGACGAAGCGCGCCAGCATCTGGCGACCCGTGCGGTCGTCTCTGTTCGACTGCGGGACGACGGAAGCGACCCGAGGAGCGAGGCCATTCTCGGGTTCGTCTATGCGGACGGCGCCCGGGAGCAGTACCGGG
>JBGQDL010000060.1:0-20346 GCA_041495865.1 Thermoanaerobaculia bacterium
AGGCGCTCTTGAATGCGAAGTGATTCGAGCCGGGTTGCGAGCCGAGAACCACAGCCTCTCCCCGAGGGACGACGCGGAGCGCCGAGAAACAAAAAGCAGCGCGTGCCTGGGGCCAGGGTTTCCTTGGCAGGACGAGATGGAGACCCGCCAACGCTTCACGCTATTCGGACGAACCACCGAGCAGCAGAGAATTCCTAAAGGCCGCATAACTGGTATTCGATTGCAGACGTGGTAGGTACATCTAGGACTTCTCGCCCAGATCTTCGCGCAGGTGGGTAGATCTGGGAGCAAATTTGTTTCCACTGGTAGGAGCGGCAGAGGGGTGCGGTGAGGCAGAGGGGTGCGGTGAGGCAGGGGGGTGCGGCGAGGCAGAGGAGCGGGGAACAGGCGCGGGGCGGGGCGGGGCGACGATCCTGTTCTTCAGGCCGAGCCGGATGGCTGTCTCGTAGCGCATGCGCCAGAGGTCCGGGATTTGGTCACGGGTGACGCCGGTGCTCCTTGCGAGCCGCGATCTCAGGTCCCAGTCTCTCGGCCCGGTCCGAACGTACACGAGCGCGTTCGTTTTGGGCAGGGGTTTCGGGGCCCAACGGCGCGGGGGTGATGCGATGAGCTCGACAGTCGTCCAGCGAAGACCTCGTTCGCGGTCGTAGCGGTATCTCACGCACACGAGCCTGTCGCCGAAGGCTCTGACGAGCTTGCGGGTGCCTCGCTTGCCCGGCTGCAGCGTCTTTCGGACTTCCGTGGCGTGGGCGGATTCGTATCGGGCGTCGAGGATGGGCTCTTCCGGAAAGGGCCTCTTCTTCGAAGCTCGATGGGCGGAGGCGGGGCCGGCCCTCATCTCACATCCGGTCCAGCGGGCTGGTGACGCCGAGGCCGCCGCGGTTGAGGACGTGCGTGTAGATCATGGTGGTGGCGACGTCACGGTGGCCGAGCAGCTCCTGGATGGTGCGGATGTCGGAGCCGCTTTCGAGGAGGTGCGTGGCGAAGGAGTGGCGCAGGGTGTGGCAGCTCGCGGGCTTGCCGATGCGGGCCTCGCGCACGGCGCGCTGAACGGCGCGCTGGACGAGGGTCTCGCCGAGGTGGTGGCGGCGCAGGGGAGAGCCCGCACCGGCGCGCGGGTCGGCGCTGCGCGAGGCGGCCGGGAACACCCATTGCCAGCCCCACCACTTGCCGGCGGCGGGGTACTTGCGCGCGAGGGCGTCGGGCAGGTAGACGTCGCCGAAGCCCTCGCGGAGGTCGGCTTCGTGAAGCGCGCGCACGGCCGCGAGGTGGCGGCGGAGCGGCTCCCGGAGGGCCGTGGGCAGCATCGTGAGTCGGTCTTTCATGCCCTTGCCGTCGCGCACGAGGATCTGGTTGAGCGCGAAGTCGACGTCCTTGACGCGCAGGCGCAGGCACTCCATGAGGCGCAGGCCCGTGCCGTAGAGCAGCGTCGCGACGAGGCGGGGCTCGCCGTCGAGCCGCGAGAGGACGGCCTTGACCTCGCCCACCGTGAGGACGACGGGCAGGCGATCGGGCCGCCGGGCGCGCACGACGTCGCCGAGCGATTCGACGGGCCTCTCGAGGACGTCGCGGTAGAGGAAGAGGAGCGCGCTGAGAGCCTGCGTCTGGGTGGACGCCGCCACGTGCTGACGCGCGGCGAGGTGAGAGAGGAAGGCGTTGATCTCGGCCTCGCCCAGCTCGCCCAGGGGGCGCTCGCCGTGAAAGGCGGCGTAGCGCTTCACCCAGCCGACGTACGCCTCTTCTGTGCGCAGGCTGTAGTGCCGCGCTCGGAGCGCGGTCTTGAGGCAATCCAAGACTTCGGCGAGCGGGACGGGCATGCGGCGGTCTCCGCGTCGAAGATAGGGCCGGGCGTAGCGTAAGTCAAGCGCAAGTGATGGGCCAAAATGAGCCGCCATTCATTTTTTCGATGACGCGGCCGGGAAGGCGTGCTAGGTTTCCGGGTCGCCATGAACCACATCGTCTGCGTCGCCTACGTTCCCGACACCGAAACGAAAATCCGCATCGCCGCCGGCGGAACCTCGATCGACGAGGCCGACGTGAAGTGGATCGTGTCCCCTTATGACGAGTACGCGCTCGAGGAGGCGCTCCGGACGAAGGAAGCGAAAGGCGGGACGGTCACGGCGCTCACGTTCGGCCCCGCGCGCGCGGACACGGGCCTGCGCGAGTGCCTCGCCCGCGGCGCCGACGACGCGGTCCGAATCGCCTCCGAGGGACTCTCGGACATCGACTCGCTCGGCGTAGCGCGCCTCCTCGCGGGCGTCATCAAGGCGCTGCCGCACGACGTCGTCTGGATGGGCAACAAGGGAGTCGGCACCGACGCGCAGGTGCTGGTGCCGATGCTGGCCGAGCTGCTCGACCTCCCGCACGTAAATCTCGTGACGAAGCTCGAGTGGAAGGACGGCGCCGTCCTCGCCCACCGCGAGATCGAGGGCGCGCAGGAGATCGTCGAGATGTCCCTGCCCGGCGTCATCGGCGCCACGAAGGGCCTGAACGAGCCGCGCTACGCGTCGCTGAAGGGAATCATGGCGGCGAAAAAGAAGGCGATCGCCGTGAAGACGCCTGCCGACGCCGGCGTCGATCCGGCCTCGGTGTCGGGCCCGGCCGCGCACGTGCGCTGGGCGAAGCTCGAGCTGCCGCCGGCGCGGCAGGCCGTGAAGCTCATCCCGGCGGACGATCCGGCCAAGGCCGCGACGGAGCTGCTGCGCCTGCTGCGGGATGAGGCGAAAGTTCTTTAGGAAGAAAAAAGAAGAAGATTTTCTTAGAAAGAAAGAGAAGGGAATGGGTATTTCCCGAATGGCCGATGTCAAGGGTCCGCGACCGCTGCGCGGCGCGCGAAGCGCGCCCTTGACATCGACCATTCGGGAAGAAGATTTTCAACTATCGGCGGCTGCATCAGCAGCCGCCGCATATAAGAAAGGGTCCCTTCCCCGGGCGGCTGCATCAGCAGCCGCCGAATGCGGGCGCCGCATGCGGGAGCGATGCAGCTCGCGAGCGAGCCGCTCGCCTCGGCCCTATTGCCTTTCTAAGCAAAATCTTCTTCCCTCTCTATTCGATTCGGAGCTGAAATGAGCAACGTCCTCGTTTTCATCGAGCAGCGGGATGGCAAGATTCGCAAGTCCTCGCTCGAAGCTTTGACTCTCGGATATTCACTTTCTAAGAAGAGCGGTGGTTTTCTGGGCGCGGTCATTGCCGGCTCGGGCATCGGCGCTCTCGCCGGCGAGCTTGCCGCGTATGGCGCCGCGAAGGTGTTCGTGGCCGACAAGCCCGAGCTTCAACTCTTCTCGTCCGAGGGCTACACCGCCGCGCTCGACGCCGCCTGGGCGGCCTTCCAGCCCTCCATCGTCCTCGCCTCGGCCACGGCCATGGGCCGGGACGTGGCGCCGCGCTTCGCGGCGCGCCGCGGCGTTTCGGTGCTGTCGGACATGATGACGCTCGACGTTGCGAACGGCCGGCTCATCGGCGAGCGCCCGGTGTACTCGGGCAAGGCGCGTGTCGTCGTCACGCCCGCGCCGGGCGCCGCGATCCAGGTCGCGACGCCCCGCCCGAACGTGTTTCCGGCGTCCAAGGCTGACGTGGCCGCCGCCGGAGAGGTCGTCCCCCTCGATCTCGGGACGCTGAAGATCCGCGCGAAGGTCGTGAAGGTCGAGGCGGCCGAAGCCGGCGAGATCGACGTGGCGGAGGCCGACAAGATCGTCACCGGCGGACGCGGCATCAAGGGGCCCGACAGCTGGCCCGTGCTGCGCGCGCTGTGCCACGAGCTGGGCGCCGCGCTGGGCGCCTCGCGCGCCGCGGTGGACGCGGGCTGGATCGGGCACGAGCACCAGGTAGGGCAGACGGGCAAGGTCGTGTCGCCGTCGCTCTACGTCGCGTGCGGCGTCTCCGGCGCGATCCAGCACCTCGCGGGCATGGGCTCGTCGAAGGTGATCGTGGCCATCAACAAGGACCCCGAAGCGCCGATCTTCAAGGTCGCGACGTACGGCATCGTGGGCGACCTCTTCCAGATCGTCCCTGCGATGACGGAAGCCGCGAAGAAAATGAAAGCATGACGGTCACGCCGGCTCAGGCCACCTACCTCGGGTTCCCCGGAACGCTTCTCTTCGCGCTGCTCCTCCTCGCCGCCCTCGTCTTCTTCACGTACACCGCATCGCGCCGGATCCAGCTCCTCACGCTGGGCGGGACCCCCGAGAACCGCCTCGACCACCCGTTCGCGCGGCTCTGGAACATGGTGGAGTACGGCTTCCTTCAGCGGAAGATGTTCCGCGACCCGTACGCGGGCCTCTACCACGCGCTGATCTTCAGCGGCTTTCTCGTGCTCCTGCTGCGCACGTCGGTGCTCGTCTTCGAGGGCCTCTTCCCCGGAGCCGGCCTGCCGTTCCTGCCGGCCGGCTTCTGGGAGGGTTACCTCCTCGTCAAGGACCTCGTCCTCGTGACGACGCTCGCGGGCGTCGTCCTCGCGCTCGCGCGCCGCCATGTCGTCAAGAGGGAGCGCCTCGACCCCTCCTTCGACGCGGACCTCATCCTCTGCCTCATCGGCCTCCTGATGGTGACCGACCTCGGCGCGGGCGCCGCGAGGATGGCGCTGGAAGCCGCGAAGGCTCCGGCTTCGATCGTGGCCGGCATGAAGACCGCCGCTGCGGCAAGCGCCGCTGCCGCAAGCGCCGCGCTGGCAAGTAACGCTCTCTGGGAGCCCCTGACCTATTCCCTTTCTAAGCAATTCTCTTCTCTTTCTCTCTCTTCCTTGCAGGCCATCTACTTTGGCTGCTGGTGGGCCCACGTCGTCGCGATCTTCGTGTTCGGGAACTATCTGCCGTTCGCGAAGCACTTCCACGTGATCACCGCGCTGCCGAACCTGTTCTTCGGAAAGCTCGAGCCAGCCGGGAAGATGGCCACGTTCGACATCGAGAAAGCCGCCGAGGCCGAGAAGTTCGGCGTGTCGAAGGTCGAGGAGTTCACCTGGAAGCAGAAGCTGGACATGTTCACGTGCACCGAGTGCGGGCGGTGCCGCGAGGTGTGCCCGACTCACCTCACCGGGAAGCCGCTGACGCCGAAGGGGTTCATGGTGGACCTCAGGAACGCGCTCTACACGGATGCGGACGCGCTGATCGAGGCGGACGCGGGCCGCGGCGACGGCTCGGCCGAGGCGAGGCTCTCGGCGAGGAGGCCGCTCATAGGCGGCTGGATCGACGAGGCGACGATCTGGGCCTGCACGACGTGCCGGTACTGCGAGCACGCGTGCCCCGTGGGCATCACGTACATCGACAAGATCACCGATCTGCGCCGCCACCTCGTACTGGAGAAGAGCGAATTCCCGAAGGAAGCCCAGACCGCCTTCAACGGCATGGAGCGCCAGGGGAACCCGTGGAACCTCTCGGCCGCCGACCGCGGCGCGTGGGCGAAGGACCTGCCGTTTCCGGTGCTGACCATGGCCGAGGCGGGCGACGCGAAAGTCGAGGTGCTGTTCTGGGTGGGCTGCGCGGGCTCGTACGAGGAGCGCGGCAAGCGCGTGTCGCGCGCGCTCGCGCGGCTGCTCAACGAGGCCGGCGTGACGTTCGCGATCCTGGGCACGGAGGAGACGTGCACGGGCGACGCGGCGCGCCGCCTCGGCAACGAGTATCTCTTCCAGACGCTCGCGCAGCGAAACGTCGAGACGATGAAGGGCTACGGCGTGACGAAGATCGTCACGAACTGCCCGCATTGCTTCAACACGCTCGCGAACGAGTACCCCGACTTCGGCGGCACGTTCGAGGTGATGCACGGGACCGAGCTCGTGGCGCGGCTCGTTCGCGAGGGGCGGATCGGCCTCGTGAACGGCGCGCCGCGCTCGCTGTCGTTCCACGATCCCTGCTACCTCGGGCGCCACAACGGCGTGTACGACGCGCCGCGCGAGCTTCTGAACGCGATCCCGGGGATCGCGCTTAGGGAGCTGCCGAGGAGCCGCGAGAACGGTATGTGCTGCGGCGCGGGCGGCGGGCGGATGTGGCTGGAGGAGAACATCGGCGCGCGCGTGAACCAGGCGCGATTCGCCGAGATCGAGGCGAACGGGACCGACGGGGTGGGCGTCTCCTGCCCGTTCTGCATGGTCATGCTCGGCAACGCGAAAACGGAGCTGTCGGGCAGGACCGAGGCGTTCGACGTCCTCGAGCTGGCCGCGCAGGCGCTGCCCGTCCACCCGGGCTGATCCGGATTTCCCGCCTTGGGTGTAATCTTTCCGTGCATGGCGGAAGAGCCGAAACCCCCTTCGGGCGCGCCGACCCCGGCGCGGGACGTGCGCCCGGCGGCGCGCGGCATGCGCCCGGCGGCGCGCGCCGTCGGGCCCGTGGCGCCGCCGGTCTACACGCCGGGCGCCAAGCCCGGGCCGGCCCGCATCGTTTCGGACGACGCCGAGCCGTTCGTGACGGAGGGTATGAAGGCCCGGCAGCGCCACATCGAGAAGAAGCGCCGCGTCCAGGCGCTGCTGAGGCAGGTCGAAGAGGAGGAGACGGACGAGCGCTGGCGGCGCGGCCGCGCGTGGATCTTCCGGTTCGTGGGCATCCTCGTCGCGCTCGGGGTCTACGCGAAGATCCAGTCGATGTACGGCGACAGGTGGCCGATGCTCGCGGTGTGGATCTTCCTCACGGTGCTGCTCGGCGTGGCCGTGACCTGGCTGTTCTGGTACCTCGACTACTCCGACTAGTCCCGCTCACCTCACTCGTCGTCGAAGATTCCCTTCGGCTTCCCCGGGTCCTTCTGCGCTTTCTCGAGCGCCTGCCGGAACGTCTTGTCGAGGATCTCGCTCTTGTGCTTCTCGCGCTCGACGGTGGCCGCGAAGAGGTCCTCGGCGCGGTCCTTGCGCCTCTGGTTCTCCTTGGCCGCCTCTTCGAAAGAGCCCAGTTTGGTCTTCGAGGCGACGGACTCGTGCGACAGGACGGCCCCGGAGTCCGGGTCCACTCTCAGCGTCGCGCCGCAGTCGGGGCAGAGGACGAGGAGATGGTCGCTCATGGCGGGGCGAATTATCCTCCGAAGGTGAAGTCCCCGGAAAAGCCGGAAAAGGAAGACTGGAAGAAGCGGCTGAAGGCGTTGGGGATCGTTCGTAAGAGGAAGAGGAGACCCAAGGAGGATTTTCTTAGAAAGGAGGAGGGCGGACGGCCCGGCGAGGCGGCCGGCCCCCACGGAAGCGAGGTGCTCGCAGCCGCTCTTCCACTCGAAGCAGGTTCTCTTCGGACGTCGCAAGACGCACGGAGCGGGCGGATCGGCGAAGACCTCGCCTGCGCTCTATTAGCAGAAAATTCTCTTCAGGTTCTCGCTCGAAACGTCCGCTACCGCGACGGAGAGATCGACATCGTCGCGCTGGATGGCGCGACGACCGTGTTCGTGGAAGTGAAATGGCGGCGGAACGACGTGCGCGGAACGCCCGCTGAAGCCGTGACGCCGCAAAAGAGGCGCCGCGTGATCCGGGCCGCGCGCAGGTGGCTCGTCGAGAACCCGGGCCGTTCCCGTGCCGTGCGCTTCGACGTCGTGGCGATCCGGGACGAGCCTCCGGAAGTCGCCTGGATCCGCGCCGCATTCGACGCGAGCGGGACGTGATCGAAAAAAACGAGGCCCGGCGTGAGCCGGGCCCCGGATTCGACAATGGAGCGGGACACGAGGGTCGAACTCGCGACATCTACCTTGGCAAGGTAGCGCTCTACCACTGAGCTAGTCCCGCTCAGGAGCAGCGGAATATAGCAGCCTTTCGGCCGTCACGGAAGGTGCGGTGTGGGCGTGAGGATCTGGTCCGGCCCGGGCGTCGGAACGATCCTGTCGCCCGGATCTCCGCCGGGCGTCCGGCTGATCCCCGGCGTCCGCATCGGATCGGGCCTCCCGATGCCCGGGGTGCGTGGGTCGCGCGGCTCGAGAGTGGGCGCGGGGGTGGCGGGCGCCTCGGGCGTGCGGTTCGCGCGCGGCGTGAAGATCGGGCCGGGTTGAGGCGTGACTTGCGGGGTGAGGTCGGGCGTGGGCGCGGGCGTCGGCGAGGGCGTCGGATCGAGGACCGCCACGGCTCCCAGAATCGCGGCGAGGACCATCCCTTTGTATTTCATGCCGCTTCCCCTCGAAATGAGGCACGGCGCGTGCCAGGACGCCGCGGGGCGATGCTCACGCCGCGGCGCGGACGACGACGACCGGGCAGGTCGCCTCGCACACGACGCGCATCGCGACGCTGCCGAACACGAGCCGCGAGACGCCCGTCCGGCCCTGCGTGCCGAGCACGACGAGCGCCGCGTTCGCGCGTGTCGCCGCCTCCACGAGGGAGGTGTGGGGGATGCCGTCGAGAAGCTCGATGCGCGTCTTCACCCCGTCCGCCTCGGCTCGGCGCTTCAGAGCCGCGAGCTTCTTCAGGCAGATCGCGCGGAGCGGCGCCACCTCGCCGATGCTGCAGTCGAGGAGCACCGCGGTGGGGATCACGTGCGCCACGACGAGCTCGGCGGACCGCAGCTTCGCCTCGTCGAGCGCGATGAGGAACGCCGGCTCGGATGCGGGCGAGAAATCGGTCCCGAAAAAGACGGTTGCTGAGGTCATCGGATCCTCCGGTTCGCGAGCGTCACCCGCGGGTCCGGCGAGGCTTCCCAGGAGCCCTGAGCCTCACCACCCGCTTCGTCCGCTTCGCACGTGCGGGGACGGGTACCTGCTCGGCGAGGAGCCGGAGGAGATCCGACACGGTGACGATGCCGGCCAGCTTGCCGTCGGCCTCGATCACCGGCAGGCAGCCGATGTTCCAGCCGCGCATGACGTTCGCGGCCTGGCGCACGGGCATGTCCGGCGTCGCCTTGACCGCATAGGCGGTCATCATCGCGGAAATGGGTCGAACGCGGCGGAGCTCGTCGCGGTCCCGACCGCCGAGGTCGCGCGCGGACACGACGCCCACGACGTCGCCGCCCTCGCCCGTGACGACGAGGTGGTGGATCCGCTTCCAGCGCATCAGATTCCAGGCCGCTTCCGCGTTCTCGGTGTGGGAGACCGTCTGGACGCGCCGGGTCATGATTTCTCGGACTCGCATCGAACCCTCCCCTCATACGATCGGGAGGCGGCACGCGGCGCGCCATGAGCCACCTGAATCAGGCCGGTCCGGCGGTCCGTTTTGCCCATCCGGCAGGCGGGCCCTATCATTCCCTTGCGCCAAGGGCGCGAGGAGGCTCGATGCTGCCGACGGTTGGGCGTGGGAAGGACATCCCCGGACTTCCGGAAATGGACCTGGATCACCAGCTCCAGCTTGCGCTCGTGGACGCCTTCGAGAAGGCCGCGGGCGCGAACGAGCGCATCGAGGCCGGCCGGATCCTCGAGCAGATGGCCGACCTCTCCGAGATGCACTTCCTCGCCGAGGAGCTCGTCATGCGGCTGCACGGGTACCCCGCCTTCAGGGAGCATGCGGCCGAGCACGCGAACCTGATGAAGGGGATGAACGAGCTGCTGCGCGAGAACGCAGCCGGCACGCTGGACATCACGCTGGAGCTGGCCGAACGCCTTCGGCGCACGCTCGCGAATCACCTCGGCGGGACCGACCATGCCCTCGCCGACTTCATGCTGCGCGAGGGCATCGCCTCGAGCGTTCCGAAGGCGCCGCCCGACTGACGCCCCGGACCGCGGCCGCGCGTTCCCTCCCTCACCAGACGACGCGGACCCCGAACTGGGCCTGCAAGGGATCGCCGAGGCCGCTCTGGACCGTGCCGTCGAAGTTGAAGAGGAGGGACGTGGATCCGGGGTTCTTTAGGTTCTTGCTGTTGAAGAGGTTGAACACCTCGGCGATGGGCTCCACGGTCACGCCGCCAAAGACGAAGGGCCGCGAGACGCGCAGATCGAGGGAAGAGAACTGGTTGTCCTTGCGCCCGAGGTTCCGCGTGGTGACCGAGCCGTCCGGGTTGATGCGGTCTGCCGGCGAGTTCGCCACGGCCCCGGTCGCCGTGAGCGAGAGCGGCTGGGCCGAGCGATACGAGTACCGCGTGTTCACGTTGATGTCGAAGGGCGCTTTCCAGAGCACGACCGCGTTCACGCGATGCCGCTGGTCGCGGTCCGAATAGCCGTACTCGGCGTCGAGGTTCGTGGCCTTCGCGTACCGGAACGAGAACGGGTCGCGCTCGTTGTCGTCGTCGGATTTGTCCCACGAGAGCGTGTAGTAGACCTGAGCCTCGAAATTGTTCGAGTACCGCTTCACGAGCCCGAGCGTGATGCCGTTGTACAGGCTCTTGGCCGTCGACTCGACCGTCGTGAGACTGGAGACCCCGTTCTTGCCGTCCGCCCCGAGGCCCGTGGACCACGGCGAGCCGAAAAGGGCGTCGTTGCGGTCGAGGAAACGGGAGATGTGGATGGTGTGCGCGTAGTTGTACCTGAGGGATACCGCGTAGTCTGGCGACAGCTCGCGCTCGACGGCAAGGCCGGCCGAATAGGTGCGCGGGTTCTGGAAGTCCTTGTCGAAGACGAAGATGCCCGGGTGGTCCGGGACGGCGGGCAGCGAAGAGATCGGAATCAGGTTCGGGTAGGCGGGCACCGGCCCGAACGCGTCGTAGCCGAGAGTGCCGTTCGTCGAGCGCGTCGAGGCGAGGTTCAGGCCCGGGATGAGCCCGTAGAAGATGCCGCCGTTCGCGCGCACGACGGTCTTGCCGTCGTTCTTCGGATCCCACGTGATTCCGAGGCGGGGCTGCCACATGGACGTGTCGGACGGGATCTTGCCGTCCGACGGGAAGGCCTGCCCCTTCGAAGTCTTGCCGATGAAGCCGGCGAAGAACACCTGATCGGACGGGGTGATCGGATCGGGCTGGATCTGGGCGTCCCAGCGCAGTCCCACCTGGAGGGTCAGGTTCGGAAGCGGCTGCCACTTGTCCTGCAGGTAGACGGAGGGCATGTACTGGACGATGTCCTGAGTGCCGGCCTGGTCGATCGTGAGGCCCGGGCCCGGGACGTGCTGAATGTAGAGAACGACGTCCGCCGGGTTCTGGGTATGCGTGAAGTCGAGGAAGCCCTCTACCGAGCCGAAGATGATGCGGCCGTTGCCGAAGCCGCGGAACGTCTGGGCGGCGTTCGTGCGGTTGAACTCGACGCCTCCCTTGAGCGTGTGCGCGCCCATGAGGAACGTGGCGTTCTCCACGAGCTGCAGGCGCGTGTCGTGATAGTCGACGGGGATGAAGAAGGGCTCGCCGAAGCGGTAGCCGTTCACGAAGTCGATGCCCGTGTCCGGGAACGGGCGGCCGCCGCCCGGCACCTGCGGGCCCGAGTAGGGGCGGGGCCGGTCCTCGCGCGCCCACTGGAACCGGAACTCGTTCAGGAGGGCGCTCGAGAACGTGGAGACGACCGAGCCGCTGCCCGCGTGCGAGTCGTCCTTCTCGATCGCGTTCGAGCTGACGGCCCACGGGTCGACGTCGAAGGTGCCGTTCACCTGCTCCGCCCACGTGTAGTTGTACTTCAGGGAGACCAGGTTCTTGTCGTTCGCCTGCCAGTCGAACTTCGCGAGGAAGACGCGCGCGTCGTTCGTGCGGGCGATCGGCCCGTTCTCGCCCGGGGCGCCGACGGACGCGAAGTACGAGACGAGGCGCGGGTCGATGCGGTTCGGGTCCGCCTGCTTCGTCGAGCGGCCCCGCTGGTAGTCGAAAGCCGTGAAGAAGAAGAGCTTGTCCTTGGCGAAGGGACCGCCGAGCGTGAAGCCCGCCTGCTGCTGGTTCGAGTCGGTCTTGAGGCCCGAGGAGCCGTCCTTGTTCGTGGGCGCCGCCGAGTAGCTCGAGTCCTTGAAATAGCCGTGCACGCTGCCGCGGACCGCGTTCGTGCCCGATTTCGTCACGACGTTCACGAAGCCCGAGTTGGAGCGTCCGAACTCGGCGTTCGCCCCGTCGGAGACGACCACGACCTCCTTGACGGCGTCGAGGTTGAACGTGAACGCGGGCCTCTGGCCGCCGCGCTGCTCGCCGAAGAACGGGTTGTTGTAGTCCGCGCCGTCGACCGAGACGTTGTTGTTGATGCCCTTCTGCCCGTTGATCGAAAGCTCGTCCCCGTCGGGGCCCTGCACGATCGTCACGCCGGGGGTGAGCTTCACGAAGTCGAGGAAGTTCCGGCCGTTGTTCGGAAGGCCCTGAATCGAAGCGGAATTGATCTCCGTCGACCCCTCGGCGCGGGTCGTCTCGACGAGCGGCGCGGCCCCCGTGACGACGACCTGCTCCGAGCGCTGCGAGAGCCTCAGCGCGAGGGGCAGGTTCATCGTCTGGCCGACCGACAGGGTGAGGCCGTCGCGCACGAGCGTCCCGAAGCCCGCGAGGCTGACGGTCACCCTGTAGGGTCCGAGCGGCAGGAGAACGGCGCGAAAGCGCCCGTCGGCGCCCGTGGTCGTGGTTTTCTCGAAATTCGTATCCGTGTTCCGGAGCGCGACCGCGGCTCCGGGCAGGGGAGCGCCCCCCTCGTCGGAGACGGTGCCCTCGATGACGCCCGTCGTCGCCTGGGACTGGGCGAGCAGGGCGCCCGGCAGGGCCGCGAGGAGGAGGGTCAGACAGGCTATTCCCGTTCGAAAACGCAGCATCGCAGCCTCCTTGAAGGGAAAGAAGTGAAAATGACGTGACGAGCCGCTTTGCGGAATGGCCGGACGCTAAATTGGGACGCGTCTCACGTCAAGCTGAGTTTTTGCGATTCCGCCAGGCGCTTCTGCTTGCTTCCGAGCGCCAGCGCGTTCGCGATCCATACCGCGGACACCGGCAGGAAGAGCCACGCGAAGCCCATGGGGGTGAGGCCGAGGAAGGCCACGAGCCGGTCGGCCAGCGCCCCCAGCGCGTCGCCGCTCCGGTACACGAACGTGTCGATGAAGCTCTTCGCGGTGTACTTCTCCTCGCGAGGGACGACCGTGAAGAGCGCCTCGCGTGCGGGCTTCACGAGCGCGAACTCGGCGGAGCGCCGGAGGACCTGCACGGCGAAGAGCGTGTTCGCCGTGGACGAGGCGCCGAGCGCGAAGAAGCCGGCCGCCGTGACGACCGGCAGGAGCGCGAGGGCCGGGCCGAGCCCCACGGCGGGCAGGATGCGCCCCGTGAAGAAGAGCTGCGTGACGGCTGTGAGGACGTTGACGAGGACGTCGGCTTTCGCGAAGAAGGCCGTGCGGGCGCCGGCGTCGTGGAAGGCCGTCCGCACGATGCGCGCCTGCGCGAGGTAGAGGAACGTCGAGCCGATCGTGAACAGGAGAAGGAAGGCGGCGATCCCGAGGAGGTAGCGGGACTTCGCGAAGAGCGTAAGGCCCGAGAGCGCGCCCGTGCCCGGAGGAGCGCCCTCGCCGTGCCCGCCGGCCGCCCGCTCGGCGGCGCCGGCATCCACGCGGTAGACGCGGGCGAGCCGGCGCAGGCAGAGGACGCCGGCCTCGAAGAGGGCCGCCGCGACGAGGAGAAGCGGCACCGGGCCGATGCGCCGCGCGAGCGCGACCGTGACGGCGCCGCCCGCGATGCCGCCCACGGTGCCGCCGAGCCCGATGAAGCCGAAGAGGCGCTTGGCCTGTTCGGAGCGGAAGAGGTCGGCGAGGAACCCCCAGAAGACCGAGACGACGAGGAGGTTGAAGACGCTCGCGTACACGAAGAAGAAACGTCCCGCCGCGAGGCGCGCGGGGCCGTCGAGGAGCGTGAGGAGCCCGAAGAACACGGCGAAGCTGGCCGCGAGGGCGTGAATCACCGCCGGGACGAAGACGCGGCGGGGAGTGCGTGAGACGAGAATGCCGAAGAGCGGGTTGACGACGAGCGTGCCCGCCAGCGTGCCGAAGAAGAGCCAGTTGAGCGCGAAACCGCCCCCGGTCGAAGCGCCCATCTCGTCGCGGAGCGGCCGGATGACGTAATAGCCGCCGAGGATGAAGAAGAACGAGAGCGCGGACCACAGGAGGCCCGCGCCCTCGCCGGGCTCGACCCGCACGAGGCGGGAAAGGGCGTTGCGGAGCGGCACGCGGTTCAGCCGGCCTTTGGCGCCTTCTTCGCCTGCGCCTCGTGCCAGGCCGCGAGAACCGCCGCCTCGCGCTCGGGCGCGAGGCCGGCTTTCGGCTTGGCGGTCCGCTCCTTCGGAAGGGTCTTCCACCAGTCCAGCGTGTCCTTCGCGGTGGCCTTCACCGGGCGAAAGACGAGGCCCTTCGCGACGGCCCGCGCGTTGCTGACCTGGCCGCCGCCGGCGTCGGAGCCCTCGGGCGAGGTCCACACGGGGAGGTCGCTCCACTCCTCGACTTTCTGCGCCTTCAGGAAAGCGGCATCCACCCACGTGAAGCGCGCGTCGCCGCCGTTCGCGGCCTTGCAGGCGTCGAGGAGGTCGCCAACCTTGATCGGATTCGAGGTCGCGTTGAAGACACCCATGGTCTTCGTGTCGACGGTCTTCACGATCCACGCCGCGAGATCGCGCACGTCGATGAACTGGACGGGATCGTCGGGCTTGTCGGGGGCCAGAACCTCGCCGCCCCTGGCGACGCGCACGGGCCAGTACGTGAAGCGGTCCGTGCCGTCGTTCGGGCCCACGATGAGGCCGGGGCGCACGTTCGTGGCGCGGCCCGGCATGGCGGCTTCGGCGGCCTTCTCGCACAGCGCCTTGAGGCCGCCGTACGTCTCTTCGGTCACCTTCTCGACGGCCGGGTCCTTCAGGATCGCGACCGGCCCTGTCTCGTCGACACCGGGCTTGCCGAGATCGGAGTAGACGGAGATGGACGACACGAACACGTACTGCTTCGCCGACTTGCCGAGGAGCGCCGCCGAGTCGCGCACCTGCCGCGGGAAGTAGCCGGACGTGTCGATCACGGCGTCGAAGGCACGTCCCTCGAGCGACTTCAGATCGCCGTTGCGGTCGCCTTGCAGCTTCTCGAGATCGGGGAAGAGGCCCGGGTTCGTCTTGCCGCGGTTGAAGAGCGTGATCGTCCAGCCGCTGGCCTTCGCGGACGCGACGAGCTCGGGTCCGAGGAAGCGGGTGCCCCCGAGGATGAGGAGCGTCTTCTTCGGACTCGTCCCGGCGTGCGCCGCTCTCGTCCCGAACGCGGCGGCGGCCGCGGCGGCCGCGGCGGCTTCTCTCAGGAACTCACGTCTCGTCGTCATGCTTCTCCTCCTCCGTCCTCCAGCATCCGCAGCAGATAGCGCCCATAATCGCTCTTCATCTTCGTCGCGAGCCGTGTGACGTCGGCCGTGGAGATCCAGCCGGCGTTGTGGGCGATCTCCTCGGGGCACGCGATCTTGAGGCCCTGCCGCGCCTCGATGGCCTGGATGAAGTTGGAGGCCATGAGGAGCGCCTCGTGCGTGCCCGTGTCGAGCCACGCCATGCCGCGGCCGAGGATCTCGACGTGGAGGTCGCCCGTCTCGAGGTAGACCCGGTTGACGTCGGTGATCTCGAGCTCTCCGCGCGGCGAAGGCTTCAGACGGGCCGCGATGTCGAGGACGCGGTTGTCGTAGAAGTAGAGGCCCGTGACGGCGTAGCTCGAGCGCGGCTCCTTCGGCTTCTCCTCGAGGCCGATCGCGCGCCCTCTCGCATCGAACTCCACGACGCCGTAGCGCTCGGGGTCGAGCACGCGGTACGCGAAGACGGTCGCGCCGGCGGCCCGGGAGGCCGCGCGCTGGAGCATCTCCGGGAGGCCGTGGCCGTAGAAGAGGTTGTCGCCGAGCGCGAGCGCGACGGCATCTTCGCCCACGAACGCGCGCCCGATGACGAAGGCCTGCGCGAGCCCCTCGGGGTTCGGCTGCGCCGCGTAGGAGATCCGGACGCCGAACTGCCGGCCGTCGCCGAGAAGCCGGACGAAACCGGCCTGATCCTCGGGCGTCGTGATGACGAGAATGTCGCGCAGGCCGGCGAGCATCAGCGTCGACAGCGGGTAATACACCATCGGCTTGTCGTACACGGGGCAGAGCTGCTTCGAGACGGCGAGCGTGAGGGGGTACAGGCGCGTGCCCGAGCCGCCCGCGAGGATGATGCCTTTCACGCGCGAGCCCCGCCCGCGCGGGGCGCCGACGCGGCCCGGCCGAGGCCAAGCCGCTCGCGGCCGTAGTTTCCCGCCTGGACCGTCCTGCACCACTCGAGATTCGACAGATACCACCGCACGGTCCGAAGAAGACCTTCTTCGAATGAGTAAGAGGGGCTCCACCCGAGCTCGCGGCGGATCCTGGTTGCATCGATCGCGTATCGGCGGTCGTGCCCCGGCCGGTCCGGAACGAACGTCTTGAGTTGCGCGTACGCCCTCTTACCCTTCGAAGAAATCTTCGGGATCCTCGGGTTCTCGCCGGCCGGGCGCTCGTGTTCCAGCGCCGCGCAGAGCGCGTCGACGACCTGGAGATTCGTCCGCTCGTTGCCGCCGCCGATGTTGTAGCGGCTCCCGGGCGCGGCCTTCTGAAGGACGAGAAGGATGCCCCGGCAGTGGTCTTCGACGTGGAGCCAGTCGCGCACGTTGCCGCCGTCGCCGTAGATGGGGAGGGGTCTTCCCTCGAGGGCGGTCAGGATCATGAGCGGAATGAGCTTCTCGGGGAACTGGTTCGGTCCGTAATTGTTGGAGCAGTTCGTCAGGAGCGTGGGCACGCGGAACGTCTCGTGCCAGGCGCGCACGAGGTGGTCGGCGGCGGCCTTCGAGGCCGCGTACGGCGAGTTCGGGGCGTACGGCGTCTCCTCGGAGAAGGAACCCCTTTCTCCGAGCGAGCCGTACACCTCGTCGGTGGAGATGTGGAGGAAGCGGAAACGCTCCGCGTCGGCCGCCGCCAGCCCCGCGAGGTGGGCGCGCGAGGCTTCGAGCAGCTCGTACGTGCCGTTGATGTTCGTGCGGACGAAGGCGCCCGGGCCGTCGATCGAGCGGTCGACGTGCGTCTCGGCCGCGAAGTTCAGGACCGCCCGCGGCCGGTGGGTCGACATGACCGAGCGCATCGCCTCGCGGTCGGCGATGTCCGCCTCCACGAAGGTGAAGCGCGGGTGCTTCTCGGCGTCCGCGAGGCTCGCGCGGTGACCCGAGTACGTGAGCTTGTCGACCACGACGACGCGGTCGGGCGTTTCAGCGAGGGCCAGCCGGACGAAGTTCGAGCCGATGAATCCGGCCCCGCCGGTGACGACGATCGAATCCACGGCGGGAGGATATCGGAGTCGGGGCTGAAACCCGGATGGGCCCCGATTCGTTCAACGTTAGGATGTCGACCTCCATGCGCCGCTGGCCGTTCGCCGTCGCCGGATTCGCCGGAGCCGTCCTTCTCGCCTTCCTGATCCCCCTCTACGACGCCCCGGAGCCCCGCGGGTTGAACGTGACCCGGGGCCGGGCGCGCGAAGTCGCGGACGCCGAGGCTCGGAAATGGGGCATCGAGGTCGACAAGGCCTTCGTCGTCATAACGCTCGACAATGCGTACCTCCTCGACAAGGAGCTCCGGGACAAGCCGGAACTGCGTCGCCAGGCCGACGCGGACCCGGTCCTCGGCCCGCGCCTCGTCGGCTTCCGCGTGACCTACTGGCGCAACGGCGTGGACAAGTTTCCTCCCTTCGGCGACGTCGCGGTCTCGCGGACCGGGCAGGTCCTGGCCGCGCGGCGGCAGGCCCGGCAGGAGGAGCCCGGCGCATCCCCCAGGGCCGAGGATCTGCGCCCGAAGGCGGACGCTTTCGTGGCGTCCCGCGCGTTTCCCGGCGCACCGAAGCCCGTCTACGAGGACGTGAGACCCACGGTCAATAGAACCCGCACCGATCACGTCTTCCGCTACCGCGTGCCGTCCAATTTCCCGGCCGGGGACATCGTCTTCTACCTGAACGTCCACTTCCTCGGGGACCAGCCCGCGGGCTACCAGCTCATGGAGGAGTACAGGGACGGCCGCCGGTTCGCGTTCGATACGAATGTCGGCGGCACGTTCCTGCGCTTCGCGGAGATCTTCACGCTGCTCTTCGTCCTCCTCGCCGTGTTCCTGAGGAAGTACCACGCGGGAGAAGTCGGCGTCGGGACGGGCGCGGTGCTCTTCGCCGTGGCCATCGCCCTGTGCCTCGCGTCCTCGGCGCTCAGCGCGCAGTGGGCCGCGACCAACACGAGCCTCGGCAGCGCCGACATGCGCGCGACGACGTTCGCCGTCGCAGGTTTCAGGCTCCTGTTCTACGACATCCCGCTCTCGGTCCTCGTCTTCCTCGCATGGTCCGTCGGCGAGAGCGTCGCGCGCGAACGCTGGGGCGAGCGCCTCGCGTCGTTCGACGCGGTGCTGAGGAGGGATCCCGTGAACGCGACGGTGGGCGGCTCGCTGCTCGCCGGGCTCCTCCTGGCCCCGGCGGTCGCCGCGGCCTCGTTCCTCGTGCCCGCCCTCGCGCTGAAGAGCGGATTCGTGTGGGCGCGCCTCGGCGGCGGCTCCACCGAGGCGCTGAACGCCGTCGCGGGGCCCCTCGGGGTCGTTCTGACGGTGGCGCTCGACGCGCTCCTCTTCTCGTGCGTCGGCCTCCTTTTTCTCCTCGCCGCCTTTCACAGGAGACGCCTGCTCGCGCTCGGGGTCGTCCTCACGGGCGCGTTCGGCGCTCTCATGAGCATCCTTTCGCCGCCGGTCGCGCCGTTCGGCCGGGCGCTCGCCGTCGGGTTCGGCGGGATCGCCGTCGTCCTGCTCGTCTTCGCGTGGTCGGACCTCCTCGCGGCGGCCACGGCGGCCTTCGGCGGCGGGCTCCTCGTCTGCCTGCTGCCGCTCGTCGTCGCCGTGTCCGGCCCCGCGCGCACGGGCCCGCTCGTCGCCCTCTCGCTGCCGCTCGGGGGCCTCGCCCTCCTCGCGGCCGCGGGCCTCGCGACGAAGCGGCGGATCGCCTACCGGTACGAGGACCTCGCGCCGCACGTCAAGCGCATCGTCGAGCGCGAGCGCATCAAGGCCGAGATCGACGCCGCGAACCGCATTCAGGCGGCGCTGCTGCCTTCCGTGCATCCCGAGCTGGGGAGCGCGTCCGTGGCATCGCACTACCGGGCGGCGACGGAGATTGGCGGCGACTATTTCGACTTCGTCCCTCTCCCGGACGGCCGGCTCGGTCTCGCCTTCGGCGACGTGGCGGGTCACGGCCTCACGAGCGGCATCGTGATGGCGATGACGAAGGCCGCGCTCCTCGTGCAGGTGAAGCACGACGCCTCGCCCGTGAACGTCCTCGACGTCCTCAACGACCTGGTCATGAAGACGGCGCCGAAGCGCATGCTCATGACGTTCTTCTGGGGCGTCCTGGACGTCGAGTCGAGCTCGCTGCGCTTCGCCTCGGCCGGACACCTCGACCCCTACGTCTTTCGCGCGCGCGAGAAGAAGGTCGAGCTGCTCTCGTCGTGGGGTTTCCCGCTGGGCGTGAAACGCCGCGAGCCGTTCCACGAGTCCATGGTCCGCTTCGAGCCGGGCGACCGCCTCGTCCTCTACAGCGACGGACTGATCGAGGCGCTCAACGACGACGGCGAGCCGTTCGGCTTCGAGCGCTTCGAGGGCGTCATCCTCTCGCGCGGCGCCAAGGGCGCGGACGTGCTCAAGCAGGCTCTCCTCGAGTCGGTGAAGACGTTCACGCGGAACCGCCCGCCCGAGGACGACCAGACGCTCGTCGTCGTGTCGTTCGAGGACCGCCAGGTCGTCGCCCTGCGCGCGAGCTGAGCTAAGATCAGGGGTTGATCGCTCATTCTGTTCATCCCTCAAAGGAGATTCCATGAAGAGAGTTCTCTTGAACGTCCTCGCGGGCGCCGCCCTGGCCGCCGCTCCGGCATTCGCCCAGTTCGAGGGCGAGATCGACTCGAAGATCACGGGCCAGGGGGGCATGACGGGCACGAGCAAGGTGTTTGTATCGAAGCTGGGCTCGCGCACCGAGATGGACATGCAGTCGGCGAACATGCCGATGCACATGGTCACGCTCATGAAGTTCAGCGCTCCGGACGTCATGTACCTCATCAACGACAAGACGAGGACGTACGGCGAGATCGACGTCAAGAAGACCCGCGAGTCGGTCGCGAAGAGGAAAGAGGACCAGGAGCCGTACTCCGTCAAGGTCCTCGGCTCGGAGAAGGTCCTCGGCTACTCCTCGAAACGCGTCCTGATCTCCCGCCCGGGCGACTCCTCGGAGATGGAGGTCTGGACGACGAAGGACCTCCTGGGCCTGAGCTACGAGTCGATGCGGGGTCTCATGCGGCGAGGCTCCGGCCAGGACGACGGCGCCATGATGAAGGCGCTGAAGGATGCCGGAGCCGAAGGCTTCTTCGTGAAAATGGTCACGCGCGAGAAGGGCAAGACTGAACCGCTGACCACGATGGAGCTGACGAAGGCCGAGCGGAGGTCGCTCCCGGCTTCGACGTTCGAGGTTCCCGCCGGCTACACGAAGCGGGAGGGAGCGATGGGCGCGATGGGAGACGTCTCACCCGAGGCCGCCGAGCAGATGCGCAAGGCGATGGAGAAGCTCACGCCCGAGCAGCGCAAGCAGATGGAA
>JBGQDL010000061.1:0-20108 GCA_041495865.1 Thermoanaerobaculia bacterium
AGGAGGAACCATGAAGACCACGTTCACGGCCCGGCACATCCGGCTCCACCCGCGACTGCGCGAGATCGTCCAGGCGAAGCTCGCGAAGCTCGAGCGCGTGCTGCCGGGCCGCGCCGAGGCGCACGTCGTCGTGACGGCGGGACGCCAGGACGTGGAGGTCGAGGTCACGGTGGCGGGACGGCTTGGCACGCTGACCGCCACGGCACGCGCGGCCGACCAGCAGAGCGCCGCGCAGGACGTCATGGACCGCGTCGCGGCGCAAGCCGTCAAGACGAAGACGAAAGTGAAGAGCGTCAAGAAGCGCGCCGCATCCGCGGTCCGAAGCCCCGCCGCCTGGCCCGCGGAGCAGCCGACCGAGCGGCCACACGCCGCCGGGCCGCGGCGCGAGACCTTTTCGCCGCGCGCCATGTTCGAGGAAGACGCCCTCACTGCGTTCGCCGCCTCGCGCCGCGAGGTCCTCGTCTTCCGCGACCCGGCCTCCGACCACGCCCTGCGCTTTCTATACCGGCGCCGCGACGGGACCCTCGGTCTCGTCGTCCCCGAATAGAGCATGCCAAACCCGTCCGAGACGAAGCCCCTGGTACGTGCCGGCGACCTGCGGTCGACCGGGCTCGCCTCCTTGGGCCTCGCGCTCGTCGCGGGGCACAAGGGTCTCGAGAGGCCCATCGACTGGCCCCGCGTCCAGAAGCCCGGCCTCGCCATCGCGGGTTTCCTGGCCTACGTGAGGCCCAATCGCGTCCAGATCCTCGGCGAGAGCGAGTTCGCCTACCTGAAGACGCTTCCCGCCGGCGTCGCCCGCGAGCGCCTCGACGCCTTCACAGCGCTTCCGATGGCCTGCGTCGTGGTCACCAAGGGAATCGACCCGGGCAGGCTTCTCACGGGCCTCTGCCGGCGGCGCGGCATCCCGCTCTTCGTGACGTCGCGCATGACGAGCATCGTCATCGAGGCTCTCACCGCGTTTCTCGAGGAATCCCTCGCGCCCCGCGCGACCCTTCACGGCACCCTCCTCGAGGTCGGCGGCCTCGGGACGCTCCTCCTCGGCGACTCGGGCGTCGGCAAGAGCGAGTGCGCGCTCTCCCTCGTCCAGCGCGGCCACCGTCTCGTGGCCGACGACCTCGTCATCGTGCAGCGCTTTCCGAACGACGTGCTCATCGGATCCTCGTCCGGCCTCATCCGTCATCACATGGAGCTGCGCGGCCTCGGGATCGTGAACGTCCCGATGCTCTTCGGCGTCGCCGCCGTCCTCGAGAGGCACACGGTCGAGTTCGTCATCCAGCTGACCGACTGGGACTCTCAGGAGAAGATCGACCGCCTCGGGCTCGACGAGGAGTTCCAGGACATCCTGGGCGTCGCCGTACCGCGCGTGCGCATGCCGGTCGCGACGGGCCGCGACGTCGCCCTCCTCGTCGAGATCGCGGCCCGCAACCACCTTCTGAAGCGGCGCGGGTTCAACGCGGCACGCGAGATCGCCGCGAAGGTGCACGACGAGATCGCGCGGAAGGCGGTGTCCGATCGATTCGCCGTCGCGCGGCGGACGCGGCGCAAGCTCACCGCCCGCGAGAGGGCGCGGTGACGGGGAACGAGACACGCCTCGTCGTCGCCACGGGACTCTCCGGCTCCGGGAAGTCGTACGTCGCCCACGCGCTCGAGGACATCGGCTACACGACGGTCGACAACCTGCCGCTTTCGCTTCTCGAGGAGTTCGCCGACGAGGTGGCCGCGGGCCGCATGCCGCGGCGGAAGAACGCCGTCGTTCTCGACGTCCGCAATCCCGACTTCGCCGAACGTTTCCCGAGCCTTCTCCAGAAGCTCCGCCAGCGGCTTCCGATCACGGTCCTGTTTCTCGACTGCGACGATCGGGCGCTCTTGAATCGCTTCTCGGCGACGCGGAGGCCCCATCCGCTCGCCGAGGGACGCTCTCTCGGGGAGGCCGTCGCATTCGAGAGACGCCTTCTGTCCGAGGTGAAGGAGAAGTCCGACCTGGTGATCGACACGACGGCGATGACCGTTCACGAGCTGAGAGCCGCGGTCGCCCAGCACTTCCGCGAACCGTGAGACCCCGGTGTTCTCGCGGTGTCTCTCATCTCGTTCGGCTTCAAGCACGGACATCCCGCCGCTCTCGACCTCTGCTTCGACGTCCGCTTCCTCGCGAATCCGCACTTCGACCCGCGCCTCAGGGCCCGGACAGGGCGCGACCCCGAGGTCGCGCGATTCATCGAGGCCGGGGAGCAAACCGGACCCTTCTATGCACGCCTCAAGGATTTCCTGGCCTTCTGTCTTCCGAACTACCGGCGCGAGAACCGCGCCTATCTGACGATCGGCATCGGGTGCACGGGAGGCCGGCACCGCTCCGTGTACATCGCCGAACGTCTCGCGGGCGATTTCGCCACCATGGGCTATCCCGTGCGGATCTCGCACCGCGACGAGGCGCTCGACTGAAAATGACGACGCTCGCCGGCCCCACCGTGGGTCTGCTCCTCCTGTCGCACGGGCCGCTCGCGAACGCGCTGCGCGAAACCGTCCACATGCTCGAGCCCGACGAGCCCGACGATCTCGGCTCGCTGTCGCTCGCCTGGGACGAGTCGCCCGAGGCGGCGAGCCGGCGGCTCGAGAAGGCGATCGCCGAGGTCAATCGCGGCAAGGGCGTCGTGCTCCTGACGGACATGTTCGGCGGGACTCCCTCGAACCTGGCGCTCGCGTTCCTCGAGCCGGGAACGATCGAGATCGTCTCGGGCACGAATCTTCCGATGGTCGTGAAAGCCCGCGCCCTCGCACGCGAAGGCAAGAGCCCGCGCGAGATCGCGCACCTGCTCGTCGAGCGCGGACGCCGCGCCATCGTGGCGGCCGCCGAGCTCGTGGACGGCCCCCCCGGAGGGCCCAGGCGGTGAAGGAGGCGACCCTCACCCTCAAGAACCGGCTCGGCCTGCACGCGCGTGCGGCCGCGAAGCTCGTCCACACCGCCTCGGCGTTCGACGCGAAGGTCACGCTCGTACGAAACGCCGATGAGGTAGACGGCAAGAGCATTCTGGGCCTCCTGCTCCTCGCGGCGGGGAAGGGCACCCCGCTCCTCGTGCGCGCCGAGGGACGTGACGAGGAGGAGGCTCTCGGCGCCCTCCGCGACCTCGTCGACCGCAAGTTCGACGAAGCCGACTGATGAAGGGGGTCCGAGGGAAACTGCTGGGCAGTTTCCCCCGGGTCGTTACAATGGATCCGTGAAGCGTCCTCTTTCCCTGACCGGAATTCCCGTGTCTCCCGGCGTGGCGGTCGGGCGGGCGGTGCTGTGGGTCTCGCGGGAGGACTCCTCGCCGAAACGGACTCTCGAGCCCGAGGAGATCGAGCCGGAGATCGAGAGGTTCCGACGGGCTGCCGAGGCCGCGGTCGAGGAGATCGAGTCCACGGCCCGGCAGGTGAAGGAGCGGCTCGGCTCGGAGTACGCGGGGATCTTCCACGCGCACGCCCTTTTCCTGAAGGACCGCACGTATCTCGGCCCGATCGAACGCCGGATCGCGCACGACAAGGTCAACGCCGAATGGGCGGTCGCCGGAGTGACTTCCGACCTCATGGCGCGCTTCCGAAGCCTGCCGGACGAGAATTTCGCGCATCGCGCCGTCGACATCGACGACGTCGCGCGGACCCTGAAGAAGCACCTCGGCGGGGAGGAGAACTCGCGCCTGAGGATGGAAGATCTCACGGGCCAGGCGATCGTCCTCGTCGCGGACGAGCTCACGCCGTCCGACGCGGTGCGCATTCCCCGCGACCGCGTCGTGGCCTTCGTGACCGAGCGCGGCGGCCGCACCTCCCATGCCGCGATCCTCGCGCGTTCGTTCGGCATTCCCGCCGTGGTCGGCATCCCGCAGCTTCTCGCGGAGGTCGGGGAAGGCGACCGCATCGTCGTCGACGGACGCGACGGGCTCGTCTGGCGCGAGCCGTCCGAGGATGTCGTCGCGTTCTTCAAGGTCCGCCGCGATCAGGAGGCGCGCCACGAGAAGTCCCTCAGGGAGCGCAGCCACGGCGGCATCACCCGCACGCTCGACGGCGCCGAGGTGGCCGTGCGAGCGAACATCGAGCTGGCGAGCGAGATCGGCGACGTCCTGGAATACGGCGCCGACGGGGTTGGCCTGTTCCGATCGGAGTTCCTCTACCTCTCCAAGGAAGGCGTCGAGTTCCCCTCCGAGGAGGAGCAGTCGGCCGCGTACCGCGAGGTTCTCGAGAGGCTCGCGCCGCGCCCGGTCGTGATTCGCACGTACGACCTCGGCGGGAAGAAGGGCGCCCGTCACCTGATCGGGTCCGACGAGACGAATCCCGTCCTGGGACTCCGGGGGGTGCGCCTGTGCTTCGCGCGGCCCGAGATGTTCTCCACGCAGCTTCGGGCCTTGCTGGCAGCCGCGGGGGGAGGGAATCTGCGGCTCCTCGTCCCGATGGTCTCGGGCGTCGAGGAGATACGCCAAGTGCGGACGCTTCTCAAGCAGGCCCGGGAGGACGTGCTCGAGCGGGGCATCCCCGTCCCCGACGACATTCCCCTGGGCGCCATGATCGAGGTCCCCTCGGCCGCGATGACGGCGGACCTGCTCGCGCCCGAGGTGGACTTTCTCTCCCTGGGGACGAACGATCTCATCCAGTACACGCTCGCCGTGGACCGCGCGAACGAGACGGTCTCGGCTCTGTTCCGACCGACGCATCCCGCGGTGCTGCGCCTCGTGGCGCGCGTGGCGGAGGCGGCCCTGGGGGCGCAGAAGCCGCTCGCCGTCTGCGGGGAGATGGCGGCGGACCCCGCGCTCGTCCTCCTGTTCCTCGGATTCGGAATCCGCGAATTCTCGATGGGGCCGCGCACCGTCCCGGTGATAAAGGAATTCCTGCGCGGCGTCTCGACGCAGGACGCCGCGCGCGTCGCGCGCGCCGCGCTTTCGCTGTCGACCGCCGATGAGGTCTCCTCGTTCCTCGCGCAGGAGCTGCAAGACCTCGCCGGGAACGGCGCGCCGAGCACGGCGGTGCGGGCATGATCGGGACCCTCGGTGCCCAGAGGCCCCGGATCGTCCCGAAGCCGTGGGGCGAGGAGCGCATCTTCGCCGAGACCGGACGCTACGCCGGCAAGCTGATCCTCATTCGGGCCGGCGAGTCGCTCTCGTATCAGTTCCACAACCGCAAAGAGGAAACACTGCACGTGCTCGAGGGAACCCTCGGACTCCAGGTGGAGCGGGCCGGAGAGAGGGCGGACCTCCGCCTCGGGCCGGGAGAGAGCTTCCACGTGGACCCCGGAACCCGACACCGGATGTACGCGGAAGGCACCGACTGCCTCGTCGTCGAGGTCTCGACGCCGGAGCTCGACGACGTCGTGCGGCTCTCCGACCGTTACGGCCGGGAAGGGACCTCGAAGCCATGAATCGAATCCTCTGGGCGGCGATTCTCTCTCTCGCAGCCCTCGCGGAGGGTGCCGCGCAGGACCCTGCGCTGTCCGGCCTGTCCCCGGAGCCCACTCCGGCGTCGGCCACCTCGCTCACTCCGGTCCCGACGCCCGCAGCGCCAGCCCTCTCCGGCGGCACCTCCGCCCCACCCGGCACCGCAGGGCGTGGAAGCTCGCTCGCCGACGTGGTCAAGTCGTCGAAGGAGGCTCGCAAGGTCAAGCCGCCGAAGAAGTCCCTCGGGACGATCACGAACGAGAATCTCCGAAAGGGCGCCACCCCGTCGCCGACCCCTAGGGCCGCCGCCGGCAAGGGAACCTCGGACAAGGCCTCCGGGAAGGACGCCGCTTCCGCGACTCCGACCCCGAACCCGCCCTACGTTCCCCGCGACGACAAAGGCCGGAGCGAGACCGAGTGGAGGGCTCTCGTGAGCAGCCAGAACGCGCTCGTCGTGGATGGCGAGGCGCGCGTGCGCGGTCTCGAGACGAAGTCGAAGCAGCTCGAAAACGATTTCTATGCGATGAGCGACGGCAATCGGAGAGACGCCGTCGTGAAGCCCGCATGGGACAAGGCGCGCGACGATCTCGCGAAGGCCCGTCTGGAGCTCGAGAGCGCGCGCAAAGGGCTCGAAGACCTCGCCGAGGAAGCGCGGAAGTCGAATGCGCCCCCCGGCTGGCTGCGCTAGCCCGACTTGTCGCCTGTTAAGCTCGCCCGAGGTGAGCACCCCCCCGATCCGCCGCCCGGCCCGAAGCGTCTTCGTCGAGACGTGGGGCTGCCAGATGAACGTCCTCGACGGGCGGCGTTTCGTGGGACTCCTCGCGCGCGAGGGATTCGTCGAGGCCGCGTCGCCCGAAGAGGCGGGCGTCATTCTCCTCAACACCTGCTCGGTGCGCGACAAGGCCGAGCAGAAGGTCTACGACCGCCTCGGGCGCCTCGCGAAGCTGACGCGCGACCGCCCCGGCACCGTCCTCGGCGTCTGCGGCTGCGTGGCCCAGCAGGAAGGGGAGAGCCTCCTCGAACGCCTGCCGTATGTCGACTTCGTGCTTGGAACAGGGCGCATCGAGGCCCTGCCCTCGATCCTCCGCCGCGTCGAGGAAGAGAACGACCGCCCCTGCGAGACCGGCTTCGATCCGGACGAGGTCGTCTACACGCCGGGCGCGGTCGCGCACGCGGTGAAGCACCGAGCCGCGATCACGGTGATCGAGGGCTGCAACAAGAACTGCACGTTCTGCGTCGTTCCCCGAACCCGGGGGCGCGAGCGCAATCGCCGCCTGCGAGACGTCGTGGACGAAGCCCGCCGCTTGCTGTTGGAGGGCGCCCTCGAGATCGAGCTCCTCGGACAGACGGTGAACGCCTTCCGGGATCCGGTGACGGGCGAGGATCTCGCCCACCTCCTGCGCGCCGTCGGCGCACTGCCGGGCCTCCAGCGTCTGCGCTTCGTGACGTCGCACCCACGCAACTTCTCGCGCCGCCTCGTCGCGGCGATGGCGGAAACTCCCGCCGTGGTTCCGGCCCTTCATCTGCCGGTCCAGTCCGGCTCCGACTCGGTCCTCAATCGCATGAAGCGCCAGTACACGCGCGCGGAGTATCTCAGCCTCGTGGCCCTGCTCCGCGACGCCATCCCCGACCTCGCGCTCTCGACCGACGTCATCGTCGGCTTCCCTGGTGAGACCGAGCGGGACTTCGCCTCCACGCTCTCCCTGCTCGACGAAGTCCGGTTCGCCGGCGTCTTCTCCTTCACCTACTCGCCCCGCCCGCGGACGGCGGCGCTGCGCTGGGAGCACGACGTCACGCCGCCGGAGGCCTCCTTACGCCTGGCTCGGCTCATGGCGCACCAGCAGGACGTCCAGCGGGATCTGAACCGCGCGCTGGAGGGGCGCACATTCGAGGTGCTCGTAGAGGGACTCGACCGCAAGCGGCGCCTCAGCTCGGGCCGGACGCGCTGCAACCGCGTCGTGAACATCGCAGGGGAGTCCGCTCTGCCCCCCGGCACTCTGGTGAACGTGCGGATCGACCGGGGCTTTCCGAATTCGCTGCTCGGAAGGACACAGGAAAGAGAGCGCGAGCGGCAAACCCCGCCAAATCCGGGTGCGGAACATCCTTCCACATTATCTTCTAACTCATTCTAAGAAAACTGGTTAGCGGTTTGCGAGGCACTCCATTCAGGCCCCTGCGCCTTGCATTCCGCCTCTTGGGTCCCTAGATTGCGTCTCAGGGAAATTGTCTTGAGCGTCAAGATGGAGGTCAAAGCGCTGATCGTGGATCCGATCGCGAACATGCCGGTCGTGATTCTGCATGATGCCGAGGAGAAGAACTTCCTGCCGATCTGGGTGGGGGTGTTCGAGGCAAACGCGATTGCGCTTCAGATGGAAGGTGTCACGACACCGAGGCCGATGACTCACGATCTTCTGAAGAACCTCATCACGCAGATCGAGGGGGACGTCCTCAGAGTCGTCATAAACAACTTCAAGGAAAACACGTTCTACGCCGAGATCCACCTGCGGGTGGCGAACCGCGAGCTGCTCGTGGACAGCCGGCCGTCGGACGCAATCGCGCTCGCGCTCCGGCTTCACGCGCCCGTTTTCGTAGAGGAGTCGGTCCTCGAAAAGAGCCGCAGCGGGGAAGATGCCTCCGAGACGCAGAACGCCGAGCGCCTGAAGAAGTGGCTCGAGGAAGCCGACCCGGATACCCTCGGCAAGTACCGGATGTGATCTCCTCAAGAAGGCGAACGATTCGTCCTTGATGCCTCCCCGCACCCTTCGTATCATCCGCGCGTCCGGCGCATGATCATCACCGTGGCAAACCAGAAGGGCGGCGTGGGAAAGACCACGACAGCTATCAACCTCGCCGCTGCTCTCGCGCAGAAGGGCCTCCGAACGCTCCTCATCGACCTCGATCCACAGGGGAATTCCACGATGTCGTTCGTGGATCGCAAGGATGTGGAAAAGTCGATGTACGAGGTACTGACCGACTCGCACGTGTCGTTCTTCGACATCGTCAAGCAGACAAGCCTCCCGAAGCTCACGGTCGCCCCGGCCCGCATCTCGCTCGCGAAGGTCGAGTCGAAGCTCCTCGGCGAGATCGACGGACATTTCCGGCTGAAGGACAGGCTCCAGATCGTGCGAGAGTCGGGGGAGTATGACGCGATCCTCATCGACACGCCGCCCACGCTCGGCATGATCACCGTGAACGCGCTCGTGGCTTCTACGCACATCCTGATCCCCATTCAGTCCTCGTACTTCGCGCTCGAGGGCACGGATGACCTTCTCGAGACGGTCGAGAAGATCAAGAGCCGGCCTAATCCGAACCTCCAGCTCCTGGGCGTCGTGATCACGCTTCACGACAAGCGAACGACCCTCGGGAAGGACATCCAGAACCAGATCGACCAGGTCTTCAAGGGGAAGCTCTTCAAGACGACCATCTCCAAGTCCATTCGCCTCGAAGAATCACCGGCTTATCGAGAGTCCATCTTCACCTTTGCCCCGCGCTCGTCGGGCGCGCTCGAGTACTACAGTCTGACCGAGGAGATTCTGTCCCGTGTCTAAGCGCCGCGGCCTGCCGGAGACCTCGCGCATGCGCCACGACTCGCACTTCGTCGAGCAGCTCGTCCGCGCGGATGAACTGCCGGTCGGGCGCCGCATTCCCATTCACCTGATCGAGGCGAATCCCGATCAGCCGCGCAGCGCGATGGGAGACCTCTCGGAGCTCACGAAATCGATTATCGACAAGGGTGTCCTCGAGCCCATTCTCGTGCGACCACGCGGCGACGGCCGCTTTACGATCATCTCGGGCGAGCGTCGCTTCCGCGCGGCCCTCGACGCCGGCCTTGCCGAGATCCCGTGCATCGAGATGGACGTGCCGGACAACGAGCTGCTCGAGATCTCGCTCATCGAGAATCTGCAGCGCAAGGATCTGAGCCCGTTCGAAGAGGCCGAGGGATACAAGGCCCTCCAGGAGCGCCACGGATACACGCACGAACAGATCGCCGAGGCCGTCGGGAAGTCGCGCGTCACGATCACGGAGGCGCTGTCGATCTCACGGCTTCCCGACCGAGTCCAGGCGGAATGTCGGCGCGCCGACATCGGGTCGCGTTCGTTCCTCCTCGAGCTCGGAAGACTGAAGGACGAAGACCTCATGCTCGCCGCGGTCGTCGCGCTGGCGAACGGCGAGACGTTGAGCCGCGACGTTCTGAGAGAGGTGAAGAAGGACTCGCGGCGCGGCACGAGCTCGAAGCTCTCAGGAATGAAGAAAGCTTACACACTCGACTTCGCTCCCGAGGACAAGCGCTACAAGGTGAGCCTCGTCCTCAAGGGCCGCATCCACAAGCGAGACGAGATCCTGGACGCGATTCGCGACCTGGCGCGGCGTATCCAGGCGGGGGACATCGACCTCGAGGCAGATGGCCGCTTCGTGAAAGCGAAGATCAAGAAATAGTTCTCTGCTTCCCGCCCCCGTCGAACTGACCTAGGCTCTCGACCCACGCCGCCGCTCCCCGCGGGCCTGCAGAGTTTCTTCGAAGGGGGAATGCGGGCAGGCGCCGACCTTCGACTAAGGCTTCCGCTCATCTCAACGGCCTGCAAAATCTCCTAGAAGGGTGAAAAAGCGAGCGGCGCCGGGGAAGCTCGAGGCGCCGCCCAAGGGCTCTCAGCCAATTCACCTTCTAAGAAAATCCACCAGCGCTCGGAGGCGAAACGATAGCTCGGCGCGCGCGGGGAGGACCTGCACTCAGGCAACCTAATGATTTATGGCAGGGTACTTCTCTGATTTACCATAATAAATATTATCGGACGTTACGTGTTGGCGTTGGAATCCAGCCCAAAGAGATCCTTGGAAGTGCCCGTGCGGGACCCAGGGCCCCCGCTACTCGGGGGTCCTGGCAATCTTCACTTTCCAAGAAAAACCTCCCTTCGCTTCCGGCTACCATCAGGCCGTGTTTTCGCGCCTGAACCGGTACCTCTTGCTGGAAGTTTCCGGTCCCACGCTCGTCGGCTTTTTCGCCTACACCGGATTCATGGCGGTGCGCGGGCTCGTCCAGTTCTCCGAGCTTCTCGTGCAGAGCGAGCAGCCGTTCGTGGAGGCCGGTCTCGTCGTCGCGCTCTCGCTCCCGCACATCGTCGTCCTCACGCTGCCCATCGCCTTCCTGCTCGGCCTTCTCATCGGGATCGGCCGCCTCTCGGCCGACTCCGAGCTGACGGCTCTGCGGGCTTCGGGCGTCGACGTTCTCGTCCTCTACCGCCCGATAGGCCTTCTCGCCCTTTTGATCGGGGCCACGACGCTCGCGCTGATGCTCGCGGTCGTTCCCCGTACGAATCACCTCCTGTATGCGATGAAGCTCCGCCTCTCGAGCTTTGCCTTCGCTCAACGCATTCAGCCAGGGGTGTTCAGCCCGGAGATCGCGGGCCTCCGCCTCTATACCGAGGGCGCGTCATCCGACCGGCGCGAGCTGACCGGTCTGATGATCTCCGACCGCTCCGGCGCCGATGGACAGCGCCTCACGTTCGCGAGGCGCGGCTGGCTCGAGCTCGAGGAAAGCATGGGCCGGCTCTGGCTGCGCGTGGAGGATGCCGAGAGGCATCACGTCGACGACGACGGTCGCCGGTATGACGTCACGTCGTTCTCCGGTCGCATGGTCCTCCAGGACAACGGCCCGACCCTCGGCGTCACGGAGAAACAGATCCGCGAGCAGACCCTGAGGGAGCTGCTCGCGCGCGCGGCTACCCGGACACGGCGACCCGAAGACCGCAGGCTTGCCCTCACCGAGGTCCACAAGAAGTTCGCGCTCCCGGCGGCTTGCCTCGTGTTCGGCCTCATCGGACTCCCCCTCGGCATGGTCAACCGGCGCGGGGGCCGCGCGGCCGGATTCGCGGTGTCCGTCGCGATCGTCCTCCTCTACTACGCCCTTCTCGCTACGGGCGAGGCCCGCGCGATAGAGGGGCGGATGTCGCCCCTGCTTGCCATGTGGCTTCCGAACATCCTCCTCCTCGCGTTCGGCGTGTTCGCCCTCGTCCGGGTGAGGCGCGACAAGGACGTGTTCGCACTGCCTTTCAAATCCGCGCCTCCCGCGGCGTCGCCGGAAGTGTCGACCGGCGGCCCTCGCGCCGACCGCTCCGAAGGCCGGGGTCTCACGGCGCGGCGAACTTACTTCCCCGGCCTCCTCCTGATCGACCGGTACATCGCCCGGCGATTCCTCGCGGTCTTCGCCCTCGTCGGCGTCTCGATCGCCACGCTCTACGTTCTAATCGATTACCTCGAGATCTCGGACGACATCGCGCGACACCGGCCGCCGATGGCCCTGATCCTGCGCTACTACCAGGCCTTCCTCTCTCCCATCGTGCTCGACATCGTGCCGTTCGCTTTTCTGGTGGCGGCGCTCGTGACCGTCGCGAGCCTCGTGCGCTCCGCCGAAACGACCGCCCTCCTCGCGCACGGCATCTCCCTCTATCGGGCGACGGCGCCGATTCTCGCGCTCGCCGTCGCGGCCGGAGCGGCCCTGTTCGTGTTCGCCGAGCGCGTGGTTCCGACGGCGGCTTCCGAGTCCGACCGCATCCGCTTCCTGCTCAAGGGCCAGAAGCCGCCTCAAAGCGGCACCGGGGGCGTTTGGTTCCGGGGCGAGAGCGGGCGTTTCTTCGCGGCAGATGCGTACGATCCCTCGACCCGCGTCGCGGCCGGCGTCACGGTTCTCCAGGTCGACCCCGCAAGCTGGCGGCTCGTCTCGCGCCAGGACGCAGCCCGGGCGCGCCTCGCGCCGGGCAAGGGTCTCCTCGCGGAGGACGGCTGGATCCGTACCTTCCCGTCGGGCAATCCGCTCTCCATCCGGCGCGACGGCGCGTTCGTCATCGAGGCGCCCGAGGCCGCCGCCGGCTTCGTCTCGGGGCGGGCGGACCCGCGTCAGATGACCTTTCGCGAGCTGGCGCGCTTCATCGACCTGCGCCGAAGGGCGGGCGCCGACACCGCGGCGCTCGCGACCGGCCTCCACCAGAAGACCGCTACCGCGGCGTCCGCTCTTCTCCTGACGCTCGTCGGACTTCCGTTTGCGTTCGCGTATGGAAAACGCGGCGCCGTGGCGGGTGTCGGCGTCGCGCTTTTCCTCGGACTGAGCTACCTGTTCCTGTCCGCGTTCCTCGTCTCGTTCGGTTCGTCCGGAGCGATCCCTCCCCTCATCGCCGCCTGGGCGCCGAACGTCTTCTTCGGCCTCGGCGCGGCGTGGGGCCTGCTCGGCGTGAGGACGTAAAGAGAGAAAAAAGAGAGGACCGAGGAATTCTCAGAAGGTGCCCGTGCGGGATGCGCGGCCGACGCCATCATGCGACGGCCACCCGCATTCACGCTTTCTAAGAAAATCCCCGCTCCGGTCTCCCCACTCAGGTCCCCTCTTCCCAGCCAGAAAGGTATTTCTCCTGCTCCGGCGTGAGGCGGTCGATCGCGATGCCCATCGAGGCGAGCTTGAGGCGCGCGATCTCGGCGTCGATCGCCACCGGGATCGGGTGGACCCGGTTTCCGAGCGTCGCGTGGTTCTTGATCATGTACTCGGCGCCGAGAGCCTGATTCGCGAAGGACATGTCCATCACCGAGGCCGGGTGACCCTCGGCCGCGGCGAGGTTGATGAGCCGCCCGTCTCCGAGCAGGAAGATCGTGCGCCCGTCCTTCAGGCGGAACTCCTCCACGAATTCGCGGATCATCCGCCGCGAGGTCGCCCGCCTCTCGAGCGACGGGATGTCGATCTCGACGTTGAAGTGGCCCGAATTCGAGATCACCGCTCCGGACTTCATCGCGGCGAAGTGCGCGTCGGCGAGAACGCTCCTGTTGCCCGTCACCGTAACGAAGACGTCCCCGATCTTCGCGGCCTCGGACATCGGCATCACGCGGAAGCCGTCCATCGCGGCCTCGATCGCGCGGACCGGGTTGATCTCGGTGACGATCACGTTCGCGCCGAGCCCCTTCGCCCGCATCGCGACGCCCTTTCCGCACCAGCCGTAGCCCGCGACGACGAGGTTCAGGCCGGCGATGAGGAGGTTCGTCGCCCGGATGATACCGTCGATCGTGGACTGGCCCGTTCCGTAACGATTGTCGAAGAAGTGCTTCGTCTCGGCGTCGTTCACGGCGACGACCGGAAACTTCAGGACGCCTTCCTTCTCCATGGCCTTGAGACGGTTCACGCCGGTCGTCGTCTCCTCCGTGCCGCCGATGATCCCGTCGAGGAGCGTCTTCTTCTCGGCGGCCGAAAGCCCTTTCGCCCACGTGGCAAGCGAAGGCTCGAGTTGGCTCTCCTTGCCAAGAGCGATGAAGAGCAGGGACGACACGAGGTCGGCGCCGTCGTCCATCGTCATGTTCGGCTTGTGCTCGAGCGCCGCCTGGATGTGCGCGTAGTACGTCTTGTGGTCCTCTCCCTTGATCGCGTACGTCGAGATGCCGAACTCGGCGACGAGCGCGGCGGCCACGTCGTCCTGGGTGGAGAGGGGGTTCGAGGCGCAGAGCACGACATCGGCACCGCCGGCCTTCAGCGCGCGGGCGAGATTGCCCGTCTCGGTCGTCACGTGGAGGCAGGCCGACAGCCGCACGCCCTTCAGAGGCTTTTCTTTCTCGAATCGCTCGCGGATCTGGGCGAGAACGGGCATCGAACGGTCCGCCCATTCCATGCGGAGGCGCCCGCGGGCGGCGAGCGCGAGGTCCCGGACGTCGTGGGCGGGCAGGGTGGCGGTCGTCATGCGATCTCCTTCTGGCCGAGCGCGGACTCGCGGACGGCGTCGACGATGTACGTGGCAAGAGCGACTCCCCCGGAATCCGAGGGGACGCGGTAGGGAGCGAGGGCCGAGAAGCGCGCATCCCGGAAGCCCGCGGCCCTGAGGCCGGAGCGGACCGTCTCGCGCGGCAGGCCGAGGTGATGCGAGCCGGTCGCGGCCCGGAGCGCGCGGAGGCCGTGAGGCTCGAGCTCGACGAGGATGACGCGGCCGCCCGGTTTCACGACACGCCCGAACTCGGCGAGCGCGTCCGCCGGCCGGACGAGATGCCGGAGGAGGTGGAACGCGAATACGGCATCCAGCGCGCCATCGTCGAACGGCAGCTTCTCGGCGCTCGCGCGCCGCACCGTCACGTTCGCCGCGCCCGCGCGCCGGAGCTTCTCCCGCGCGAGACGCACCATCCGGTCGCTCGCGTCCACGGCCTCGACCTTCTCCGCCACGCAGGCCAGTGCGAGCGTCAGGAGCCCGGTGCCGCACCCGATGTCGGCGACCTTCAGCCCGCGCGGCAGGAGCCGCAGGAGCGCGGCTTCGCGGACGCCCGACGAGTAGAACGGGCTCTGAAAGCGGTCCCACTCCCCCGCCACCGCGTCGAAGCTCCCTTCGGGCAGCGCCGCGACGCGTTCCTCGAGCACATCCTTCAACCGCTCGTCGTCCGACGAGAACGCGGCGTCCGTGACGGCAGGGGCCACCGAGGACCAGAGCTTCCGCCCCTCACCTGTCGCCGCGTAGCGCTCGGCTCCATTCGTCCGATGCGTCTCGACCAGGCCGGCGCGCCGCAGCACGGCAAGGTGGTTCGACACGCGCGATTGCGCGGCCCCGAGGACCCGCTGGATCTCCCGCACCTGCAGCTCCTCACGGGACAGAAGCCGGACCGCCCGAAGGCGCAGCGGATCGGCGAGGGCGGAGAGGGCGGGCGCGGCGTCCAGCACCAAGGGACCATATCACACGATCATGCTTGCGTGATACAAAAGCGACTGCCGGCTCGCCTGGCGGGGCGCAACCAAGTGGACGCCGCAGCCGTAGCTCAAGCGTGAAGACGACGGCGAGACTCGGGTTTCTGGCGCTCGCGGCGCTCGCCGCGCTGTCCGCGTGCTCGACGTTCGAGCCGTCTCCAGGTCATTCGTTCTCCGCCGAGGACTGGCAGGCGCTTCTCGCGCGCCGCGGCGTCACACCCGCCGAGGCCCCGAACCCGATGGCCCTGACACGCGAGATGGTGCTCGCCGCGCGCGACCTCGCCGGCGGCGGGACCGAGATCGAGCGCCTCGACCGCCTCCGCCAGGCGCTCCCCGACGGGAAGACGTTCTCGTTCGAATACGAAAGGGACTCGACGTTCACGTCGGCCGAGGCCTTCGAGGCGCGCCGCGGGAACTGCGTCTCGTTCACGAACCTCTTCATCGCGCTGGGGCGCTCACTTGGCAGCAAGCTGCAGGCCGCGCTCATCCTGACGCGCGGCTCGTCGGAGCGCGAGGGCGACCACGTCATCACGCGCCAGCACATGGTCGCGGTCCGCCAGATACCCGGCAGCCACACGGTCTGGGTCTACGACTTCGACCTGTCATCGGAGGAGCCGGGCGGTCCGCTCGTCCTCCTCGACGACTTCGACGTGGCGGCCGTGCGCGCGAGCAACGCCGGAGTGGCGCATCTCGGGCGCGGCGAGAACGCCGAGGCGCGCCGCCAGCTCGAGCTCGCGGTGAAGCTCAGCCCGAGGCTCGGCGACTTCTGGGCGAACCTCGGCCTCGCGGCGTGGCGGGCGGGCGACGACCAAGGCGCCCTCGCGGCTTTCCGCCGCGGGCTCGAAGTGGATCCCGGCTCACCTCCGCTCCACCAGAACCTCGCTGCCTTCTACATCGGGCAGAACCGCCGGGCCGAGGCGCGGATCGTGCTCGCCTCGATCGACCAGATGCGGGCGTCGCCGTACGTCTTCCTCGTGCGAGGCGATCTCGAGCTGGCGGGCCGAGACTTCAAGCAGGCGATCGCCAACTACCGGAAGGCCGCGCGGGCCGACCCGAAGCTCGTCGAGCCGTGGCTCGCGATCGCGCGCGTGGAGCTCATGCGCGGCCGGCCCGCCGCCGCGCGCAAGGCGGCGGAGAAGGCGCTCAAGCGCGATCCCAAGAGCACGGACGCGCGGCGCCTGCTCGACGAGATCCGCTGACGCGGAGGGTCAGCTGGGAGAATTCGAATCTTCTCCCCGGTCTTTTCGAACGTGGTGCGTCGTTTCAGGCGTTCGCGGGCACCGCCGCGCGGAAGGCCGCCGCGAGGGATTCGGCCTTGTCGGTGCGCTCCCATGTGAACTCGGGAAGGCGCCGGCCGAAGTGCCCGTAGGCGGCGGTCTTCCGGAAGATCGGCCGCCTCAAGTCGAGCACTTCGATGATGCCTTTTGGCGTCAGCTTGAAGTGCTCGCGCACGAGCCGGGAGAGCGCCGCCGGATCCACTTTCGACGTCCCGAACGTCTCGATGAAAACCGAGACGGGATCCGCGACGCCGATCGCATAGGCGAGCTGGACCTCCACCTTGTCGGCGAGGCCGGCTGCCACGAGGTTCTTCGCGATGTATCGCGCCATGTAGGAGGCCGACCGGTCCACTTTCGTGGCGTCCTTGCCCGAGAAGGCGCCGCCGCCGTGGCGTCCGTAGCCGCCGTAGGTGTCGACGATGATCTTGCGGCCCGTGAGCCCGGTGTCGCCCTGCGGCCCGCCGACGACGAAGCGGCCCGTGGGATTGATGTGGAACTTCGTCTGGTCGTCGAGAAGCGCCGCGGGTACGACGGGCCGGATGATCTCCTCGCGCACCGCCTCGCGCAGCTCCGGCGTCGGAACAGACTCGGCGTGCTGCGTCGAGATGACGACGGCTTCCACGCGCACCGGCCGGTCGCCTTCGTATTCGACCGTGACCTGGCTCTTGCCGTCGGGGCGCAGCCACTCGAGAGCCTTCGACTTGCGGGCCTCGGCGAGCCGCATCGTGAGCTTGTGCGCGAGCGTGATCGGAAGAGGCATGAACTCCTCGGTCTCGCGCACGGCGAGTCCGAACATGAGGCCCTGGTCGCCGGCGCCACCCGTGTCGACCCCCATCGCGATGTCCGGCGACTGCTTGTCGATCGTCGAGATGACGGCGCACGTCTCGTAGTCGAATCCGTATTTCGCCCGCGTGTAGCCGACGTCGCGGATCGTCTCCCGCACGATGCCGGGGATGTCCACGTACGTCTTCGTCGTGATCTCGCCCGCGATGAGCGCCAGCCCCGTCGTGACGAGCGTCTCACACGCGACGCGCCCGACCGGATCGTCCCTGAGGATCGCATCGAGGATCGCGTCGGAGATCTGGTCGGCAATCTTGTCCGGATGGCCCTCGGTGACCGATTCCGACGTGAAGAGAGTGCGGTTCTTGCCCATGGTTCCACGCTCCAAAGCCGCTGTGCGGCGAAGCGCGGAGTTTAGCAGGGCCGTCACCGCCGCGTGGGACGAAAGATGAGGAAGCGCGTCGTACCGTAGCGGCGGCGATCGGCCGGCTCGACTCCGCCGGGAGAGAAAACGCGGTCGTCGCCTCGTTCATGAAAGAGCCAGCCTCCCGAGCGCACGAGAGGAAGCAGAATCTGAAGGTCCCCTTCGGAATCTCCTTCGAAAGGGGGATCGTGAAAAATCACGTCGAAACCGTGCCGGCCCGCGGCCAGCGGGCCGCCCGCGCGCGCCGAGCCCCCACGCCCCTCTCTCCCCTCTTCATCATTCGAAGAAAAACGGGCCACAGTCGTCTCCTTGACGGACGCCCGCTCCCCCGCACCGAGCCGCAACACATTCCCCCTCAAGACCTCCGCGACCCCGCGATCCGCCTCGACGAAGGTCGCGTGCGCGGCGCCCCGCGAGAGCGCCTCGAGCCCATAGGCCCCCGAACCCGCGCACGCGTCGAGGACTCTCGCGCCCACGATCGCCCCTCCCAGGATGTCGAAGGCGGCCTTGCGTGCGAGCTCGGTCGTCGGCCGGATGCCCTCGGGAACTTCCAGTCTTCGCCCCCTGAGACTCCCGCCGGTGATGCGCACGGCGCTCAGCGCCTGCGCGCCGGTGAAGGTGCCGGCGGGCGCGATCCCGCCGCCGCGGGATCCTCGAAGAGCCGCGGCAGGTCGCCGCGATACACGAAGATCCCCAGCTTGTGGCTCCCCTGCTCCCCCTCGACGTCGAGCTCCTCGAGCTCGAAGTCGTGATCCAGAGCGTCGTCGTGGACGATGCGATACCAGACGCCGTCGGACCGCCTCCGTAGAAACCCGCCGCGCTTCAGGGGCGTCGTATCCCACTTCGTCTCGGCGAGATCCTGCTTCTCGAACCGCCCCCGCAGGTCCTCCATCGCTCCGCGCGCCCGCCCCACGGCCAGGGGAAGCGAGGCAAGGTCGTCATAGGTGTAGAGGCGCGAGCCCCCGGTCGGATCCGCGACCTCGAGGGTGATGCGCCGGGCCTCCGCATTCCCGAGCACCGATCGTCCCGGATCCTCGAGGTCCCTCGCGCGCACGGCGAGAGCCTCGAGACAGACCCGGCGCACGACGTCGATCTCCTCGCGCGAGATCGCCTTTCGATCGACGGTCCGTTCGCCGCGGTAGCCGCGCACCCTCACGAGGGTTCCGTCGTCGAAGAGCGCCACGCGCTCCATCCCGATACCCTGCCACGACTCGAGCGCGGCGACGAGATGAGGATCGCGCTTCTCCGGCGTCGGCGTCGGAAGATCCGTCGGTGTCGGCGGCGGCGTGGACGTCGGGCCGGGCGTCGCCGCCAGAAGCGCCGCAAGGAGCACACCTCCCCTCATCGAGACCCCGCTCCCGCGGCACGCCTCAGGGCCTTCGGGAAGTTCAATCGCGACGCGACGGCCGCGCGTTCGACCTCCGTAAGCGGCGCGAGGAGACGCGCCCACGAGATTTCTGCTTTAGGACGCTCGCCGGGGGGCGGGCGCGCGACGAGCGGGGACGAAGCAGCCGCATCGGTGGTTTTCTTCTTAGAAGGTGAATGTGGGCCCGTCCAGCCGGGGAGGACGTCGCCCAGAAGTTCGAGCTCTTCGATGAGCCGCGCCGCTCGCTCCCGTTCACTTTCTAAGAAAATCTCTTCGAATCCCCTCCTCATCCGGTCGCCCGAGAGGGCCTGGAATGCCTTTGCGCGGCGGGCGGTTTTCAGAGCATCCACGAATTCCCCTTCCCACGAGAAACCGAACCGCACCGCGTATTTCACCGCGCGGTAAGCGCGCGTCGGGTCATCGACGAGGGATTTCGGGTGAAGCAGGCGAAGCGTCTTCGCGGCGAGGTCCTTGCGGCCGCCGAACGGGTCGAGGACGTGTCCCGTGAGGCCGCGCTTCCCGACGCGCCGGGCCATCGAATGAATCGTGAAGTCCCGGCGGCCGAGATCGTCCTCGATCGTGGTCGTGCCGGTGACCACGGGCAGGCTCGCCGGCGACGGATACTCCTCGCGGCGCGTCGCCGCGACGTCCACGCGCAGGCCGCCCGGCGCCCGGAGCGTCGCCGTGCCGAATCGGGCGTGAGCCTTCTCGAGCGTCCACCCGGGCAGAGCGCCGAGACGCGCCGCCAGCTCCAGCGCGTTCGCCGCGGCGGCCTCCACGGCGAGATCCACGTCGAAGAGCGGCCGCCCGAGGAGAACGTCGCGGAGGGCTCCTCCGACGAGCCACAGCCCCACCTCCCGTCGGTCGGCGACCTCTCCCGCCCGCGCGAGCTGGACGCCGACCTCTTCAGGGGCGAACGTGGGCGCGGGTTCGCCGCCCTCGCTCATTGAGACGACGGGTAGGAGTATCGGACGGACTTCGGCCCGAGCAATTTCTCGAGATCCGCCGTGAAATCGGGGGTCGGCCGGACCCACAGGCGCGGGTCGATCTTCTGCCGAGCCTCGAATTGGCCCGACCGCCTCATCTCGAGGAAAACGGGCGTCGAACCGGGATATTTTCTCAGAATCTGTCCCATCTCCGCTTCATCGAACGTGTCGAAGTTGGAAGGCGAGAT